>NZ_JAGETV010000010.1 GCF_017571465.1 Thiomicrorhabdus marina
ACCCTTTTTTTCACTTTTTTCGCAAAAATAACAAAAAAATTCAAAAACAGTGCCAACCCGTCCTTTATACCCACAAACTCACACCTTATCCACAGGGTTTTCCACAAAATTAGCCTAAACCTATTCTTTGTGAATGCTTACTGGGCTTATAAAACATTCTTTATCTATCGATTATTTTGTTCTAAGTGACAGTTTTTGCTTATTTCACTATATTTACTACAGTTTCTAGGAGTGCCGTCATGCAACAACAAATCAATCGTCGCCAGTTTATCTCTTATAGTCTTGCTGCAAGTATGGGGTTATTACCTTTAACTAAATTGCAGGCTGCGCAATCTTCAACCTACAAAGTCGGTACTGTTCTTGATCCATTGTTCTTTAAACATACCCGCAATGGTCATACTGAAAGCGCACAACGTTTAATAGCAATTGATAAAGAACTCACCAGACGGGATTACTGGTCTTATCTGACACCGGTTAAAACCCGCATGGCGACTAAAGAGGAACTGTTAAGCACACATCAATCCGGTTATGTCTTCGAGATTAAAACATTGGCCGAAGAAGGGAATGAGATTTTCTATAGCGCTTACAGCAACGACACCTATATCAATAAACACAGTTATGATGCTGCGCGAATGGCTGCCGGCAGTAATATCGAACTGAACTTAGCCGTATTTGATCGTAAAGTTGATCGCGGCTTTGCTCTGCTTAGACCGCCAGGACACCATGCTCGTGCAGATCAAGCAATGGGCTTCTGTATTTTTAATAGCGATGTCATCGCTGCTAAGGCACTACAAAAATATCGTGGCGTAGAACGTGTCGCAATTATCGATTTTGATGTGCATCACGGTAACGGTACTCAAGACCTAACCATTAAAGACCCCTCAATAATGGCAATCTCAATTCACCAACACCCTTTCTGGCCGATGACTGGCTTCAGCAGCTTTACCGGCATTGGCGAGGGTGAAGGCTGGAATATGAACTGCCCATTTAAGAAAGGTGCCGGCAATAAAACCTATCTAGATGTCTACGAACAGGTGATTCAACCGAAACTGGAAGCTTTTAAACCGCAGCACATTATTGTCTTCGCTGGTTATGACGGTCATTGGCAAGATCCATTGGCAGGACATCAACTGTCGGTAGCCGGTTATAACCAATTGGTTCAAAAATGTATCAGCAGTGCCGAACAACTATGTGGTGGACGAATTAGCTTCTCGCTGGGAGGCGGTTATAACTTGGAGCCGCTGGCACAGAGTGTCGCCGGCACATTACATACTATGCTCGGATTAAAAGAAACGTTTACCGATGAAATCGGCGAAAGCGAAGAGTTTGAAAGTGATTTTTCCGGCGAAATTGCGGAATTGCGAAAGCTACATCTCACTAAGGTATAGAAGACTCACTCTTCTATAGAATATTCACACCCCATAGCATTAAGCTGTGCCTGTAATTCGGCGATATTTTCTTCTGGAAGTTGCAGGAGCATAGTGACTTGTTGTGCATAATCAACCGCATCCACAATGCCCTCACCCTGCTGGCACAGATAACGTACCTGCTGTTCCTGAGCAAAATCACATAATACGCTGATAATTTGCATCGGAATTTGCTGCTCAGTAGGCAGCACCTCCATTACCGCCTGTGCTGCTTGGCCGTAAGCACGGGTAAGGCCACCGGCTCCCAGTTTAATGCCACCGAAATAACGCACCACCACAATCATAATGTCACCAATGCCTTTGTGCTGAAGCACATTCAATATTGGTTTACCGGCAGTGCCAGAAGGCTCACCGTCGTCGCCCATACCCGCGTTAGCAGCACATTGCGGGTTACCCAGTAGATACGCCCAACAGTGATGACGCGCATCTGGGTATTGCGCTTTTAGTTCATCTAACCACTTCATCCCCTGTTCACGGCTATCGATGCCATGCGCATAGGCGATAAAACGGCTTTTCTTGATTTCAATTTCTGCAACGGCTTGCTCTGCCGGAACCGGGTAAGACATCTGCTAGGCGACCTTCTCAACGTTGACCTTAAACCAAAGCGCATAGAGTGCCGGTAAAAACAGCAAAGTCAAGAGCGTGCCGACGCCAATCCCGCCAATCAACACATACGCCATCGGCCCCCAGAAGGTCGAGGTAGTTAGCGGGATAAACGCTAACATTGCCGCAATCGCAGTCAATAGTACCGGGCGCGCTCGACGAATGGTGGCATCAACCAACGCCGTGTAATCATTCATACCTTGACGTTTATTATCATCAATCTGCCCTGTCAGAATCAGTGTATTACGCATTAGAATTCCGGCTAGACCAATTAAGCCAAGGTTGGCAACAAAACCAAACGGCTGCTGGAATAAAACCAATGCAGCCACTGCGCCAATCAAGCCAAGCGGTGCTGTAAAAAGCACCATGAACATACTGCTGAAGCTACGCACAAAAATCATTAATAGAAAGGTAATTGCCAACAACATCAGCGGCATCATCGCTTGAATCGAACCTTCTGCAATCGCAGACTCTTCAACCGAACCGCCAACATCAATACGATAACCATGCGGTAAATCGGCTTTAAGCGGCTCCATGAGATCTAGAATTTTTTGGGTCGCTACCGGTGGCTGCATTCCCGGCACAACTTCGCTGTTAACGGCCAAGAATAATTCTCGATTACGACGATCCAGAAGCATATCTTCATATTGCGGCTGTACCCCTGCCAAATGGCTAAGCGGTACTGTCGCTGATGGAGTGCGAATCATAATATTGTCAAGATTACCGAGATCCATTCGCGATTCAGCATCAGCTCGGAGCATTACTTCAACAGTACGATTTGCCTGCCGTACTTGTCCGGCAATCGCCCCCTGCAACTGTGCATCGAGTTGACTCATAACCTGTTGTTGCGTCATACCTAACTGCAATAGACGATCCGCATCAAATTGCAGACGCATTACTAAGGAGCGCTGCCCCCACTGAAGATGCGGGTCAATAGTAAAATCTTGTTTAGCCATCAGCAAGCGAAGCTGCTCGGCAATGTTTCGCAACTGTTCTGGGTCAGGACCAACCACACGGAAAGTTACCGGCCAAGGTACCGGCGGGCCAAATAACAATGGATGGACACGCACGCGTGCTTCCGGGAACAGTCCTTGATAAATCTGCTGTTGCAACTGAGCCTGCAGTGCATCACGCTCTTCTTTGCCATGTGTCACCACAATGATTTTAGCAAACGCCGGATTTGGCAATTCTGGGTTTAATGCCAAGAAGAAGCGGGGCGCACCTTGCCCAACATAGGTCGATAACGATTTAACCTGAGGATAATCCTTAATCAGATTCTCAACCCGCTTGGCAACTGCATCGGTAGCTTGCATAGCAGTCCCTTCCGGCATGGCAATGTCAATCATCAGCTCAGGACGGTCGGAACTTGGGAAAAACTGCTTCTCTACCACATTTTTCATGCCCATCGCCGCTAACACAAAAATCAACACTGTCAGCAAGACCACACTTTTCTTAAAACGTACGCAACTCTTCACAAGGGAGCGTAAGCTAAGATAAAAACGGCTGTTATACATTTCCTGATGCGGATGACTGACTTTCGGTAACAACTTCACCCCTAAATAGGGCGTGAAATACACCGCCACTAGCCAAGAAGCGATCAGTGTCATACCCAGAACCCAGAAAATACCACCAGCGTAATCGCCAACCCGCGACTGTGCCAAGCCAATCGGCAAGAAACCGACCACCGTTACTAGGGTTCCGATAAGCATTGGGGCAGCGGTAACACTCCACGCATAGGCAGCAGATTTAGCTTTTTCCATACCTTCTGCCATTTTGACCAACATCATTTCAATAGCAATAATCGCATCATCAACAAGCAGGCCAAGTGAAATAATCAAAGCGCCCAAACTAATACGGTCAAAATTCAAATCATTTAAATACATAAATACAAATGTCATTGCCAAAGTCAGCGGCACCGCCAAAGCGACAATCAAACCGGCACGCAAACCCAGTGCCAAGAGACTTACTAACAAGACCACGCCTAAGGCACTGACAAATTTCAGCTGAAAGGTACTGACTGCGCCGTGAATCGCGTCGGCTTGGTTGGTCACCTTGTCCAAAACCACTCCGGCCGGTAGTTGATGCACATAGTCTTTTTCAAACTCGATTAAACGTTTTTCCAATTCAAGACCGTCAACACCAGCGGCCATTACTACACCAACTAATAACGCTTGTTCGCCCTTATCACGAACAATATAGTCAGCCGGTTGCTGATAACCTTGTTGTACTTTGGCAATTTCACTAAGAGCAATCGTGTGTTCGCCAACACGAATCGGCAAGACCGCAATCTGTTGAGCGCTCATTGAACGACTGCTGTCGGGCGTGCGCAAGTAGACTCTTGGGCCGGAAGATTCAATAAAGCCACCGGATGTTTTTTGTAGATGGGCGCTGATCTGTTGCTGCAAGTCGCTTAAATCAAGCGCCATATTAGCAAGCTTCTTGGTATCAAAATCAATGTAAATTTTGGAAGGTTGTTCGCCTATTAAACTGACCTTTTTCACACCGGCCACGCGTTTCAAAGCTACCGACATGGTTTCCGCAACCTGTACCAAATCACGGTGCGGCCAATCCGGTGCAGTCAAACTATAGAGAGTAAAATAGACATCTTCGAAATCATCGTTAAAAAACGGCCCTTGCACGCCTTGCGGCAAACGAGAAGCTAAATCTCCGAGGCGTTTACGAACTTGATAATACAAATCTTGCGACATACCGCTCGGCGTACCTTGGGCGAACAGCACCAATAAATCAGTGCGTCCTGGGCGAGATTTGGTCTCAACTCGGTCAAAAAATGCAATCTGTTCCAACTCTTTTTCCATCGGATCAGCAACTTGCTCTTGCATCTCTTGTGCCGTAGCCCCCGGCCAAGTCGCCGAAACCACCATAGTATTCAGCTCAAAGCTAGGATCTTCAGCGCGACCCATTTGCATAAATGCGTAGATACCAGCCAAGGCCACCACAATAATAAAGTATAGAGTAACGCTCTGTTGTCGCACAGCAAGCGCGGAAAGGTTCCATTTCTGAGAAGACACTATGGCATCTCCTCTAAAGATTGCCCTTCATTTAATAGATGCACGCCAAGTGCAATAACCTTGGCATGTGCCGGAAAATCGCCTTTAACCCATGCGCTCTCGTCGCCAAGACGAATAATTTGCACCGCTTGACGTTTGGCTTTACCGTCAACCAATAACCACACAGACGGATAATCACCTTGTTCATAAAGCGCACTTAGCGGCACTTCAACTCCTTGATTCGGTGCCGAAAATTGCAGCGTAGCGGTTTGCCCTAATGAAATTTGATTCAAAATATCGGCATCTGCTAGCTGATAATAGGCATTCCAAGTGCGGCTAACTGCATCGGATTGCGGTTCGGTTGTGCGTAGCGTCACTGAATAAGATTGCTGCTGCACAATCGCCTGTGCTTGCTTTGGTAATTGCCCGATACGATTTTCCGGTACAGCGACACGAATTTCACGCTGACCATCGACAATTAACTGCAAAAGAGCTTGGCCTGCACCAACAACTTGACCGTCTTGAACCATTTTCTGACTAATGACGCCGGAATTCGGCGCTTTCAGAGTCGTGTAGTCAAGCTGATTCTCGGCCTGTTTCAACTGCTGCTGGTTAGCATTTTGCTGAGCCTGTAAAGCTTTCAATTGGTTTTCTAGCTGTTGCTTAGCTTGTTCGGAAGCCAATTTTCGTTGTTGCAAAGCCTCAATACGTTTCAAGTCTGCCTTAGTTTGCGCAATCTCTGCTGCGGTTGCCTTAATTGCTGCTTGTGCCGATTTTACCGCCAATACGAAGTCGGAATCGTCGACACTTAGCAAGGCTTGATCGACTAAGACACTATCACCCAAATCAACTTGCAAGTTTTTAATTTTGCCGCCGACTTGCAATGCTAACGGCGTTTCAATTCTTGCTTGTAAAACCCCATTAAGGTGCCAGTTATAGCTAGACGGGCTATCATTAATCAACACTGTTTTAACTTTCAACAGGGGTACCTCAGCAACTTGTTGATCCTGCTGGCAACCACTTACAAAAACCAAAACGCCAGCTAATGCCAGCGCTATAGAAAGACGATTGTTTTTTTCTTTGGCTTTAGTCGTCTGCATGTACTGATTTTCTCGAAAGTAATTCCACATTTGCCCGTCCATTTATAATATCTACCACTAACACATGATCACCTTCTTTAAGGCTTATTTCATCCGTTTCAATTGGCCAGCCTCTACCCTTGTAGATAACGCACAGCTCACCGTCTGCTTTGCTAATTATGCCGGTACCGCCTTCTTGGTGTTCATCCGCCACACGAATGTGCATCCGCTGTTTATGCCCCAAACGATGTAGCATACCCCAGAATAACAGGAGGCCGATCATTTGGAACAAACCGTCCTGAATAGCAAAAACGACACCTAAAGCACCAGTCAACACCAAACTTAAACCGAGCGTTTTTAACCAGTGCTTCATGGTTAAAATTTCCAGCACCAATAATACCGCACCGAAAGCAATCAAAAACCAGTGATTTATTGATGATAATACCAAGTCCACAAGTCACCTCCAGATACGTAAACCCATCAACGCCGTTCAGCCGTGTAAATAGCTTACTGTGAAATTTCTGATTAATAAGTGACGATGCGCTCACTAACAGACAATCTCACCGTTATTTGATACACATCAACCACTTAATTCTAACGTCAATTCAAGAATCGTTTAACGTATTAGAAAAACATTAATATCGCGATTTGTCTTCATACCAATCTATATAGCGCTAATCGCTCTAGGAAGGTCTTATGCAAACTCAATCCCTGAAGTTCAAAATCATTTCTGTGTCAGTCGCAATTACGGCTTTAGTGGTCACTCTACTCGGTGCGACCATGTACTTTACCGAGATAAAGCCATTGCAAGGCGAGGTTTCCAAAAACCTGCAAAACGAAATGCTGACCTTTATCGATGGTCAAATGGATTTAAAAGTGCAAGGCGCAATTATCGGCTCAGCCATGTTAACGCTGGATGACAAAGTCAAAGATGCGGTGCGCAGAGGCAATACCGACGAAATTTATCCACTTCTAAAAACCATGAAAGCCGATTACGCTGCGAAAACCAACTTCCGCGGCGTATTTACCGAAATCATTGATGCCCAAGGACAGTCGCTATTACGAAGCTGGAAACTTGATCAAAAAGGCGGCAACCGCTTGAACGACCCACTTATCAAAAGCGTTTTCGACAGTAAAAAAGCGCAAGGCTCTCTCATTTTTGGAGAACGCGGCGTTTCGATCGTTTCTGCGACGCCAATTATGGATGGTAAAACCTTCCTTGGTGCGGCGACGGTGGTGATGGGCGTTGGCTCAATCTCGCGAGACTTCGCTGACCAATACCAAGCGGTCGACGGCAAATGGATTATGCTGGTCGACAAAGAGTATGTCGCGCAAAAACTCGGTTCAACCAAAGCGGTTGATAGCCTAAAACCCATTACTGATCGCTATGTCATCGCCAATAATAAATGGTTTGCCGACGATGTCGTCGCCCAAACCAAAGCGCTTTTCCATGAAGTCAATGGTGATCACAGCGAAGTCTATTTAAAGCAAGGCAAAGTCGTCGTCGATTTACCCGCCTATGACGAAACCGGCATTGTCTTTGGTCGTCAGATTTTCATTCAAGACGAAAGTGTCTATAGCGCACCTTTACAGCACGCGATGAATAATGCTTGGATGACGCTGATTATGGTGGCTTTAGGGATTTTGATTCTGGCGACCATTATTATCGGACTTATCATTCGTTTGGTTATCAACCCGCTACAAGAACTCAATAAAACCATCACCGAAGTCGATCAAAGCGGTAATTTTGCGCTGCGCTCAAAAATTACGAGCGATGACGAAGTCGGCGAAACCGCTAAAGCCATCAACCGACATCTTGATAAAGTAAACCAAGCAATTAAACAGGCAAATTCTGTGGTCGGCGCTCTAGCTAAGGGACAGCTTGAACAGCGCATCGAAGGCAATTTTACCGGCAGTTTGATGACCTTGAAACAAGGTATTAACGTCAGTATTGATAATGTGCAAACGATGATGAATGGTTTGCAAAAAACTCTACAAAACCTGAATGACGGCAACTTCTCAGAGCAGAGCAGTAATGTGAAGGCTGAGGGCGCTTTCGGAGAGATGATGCAACAAAGCCAGCAGGCAATGCAAAATCTATCGCAGATTATCTCTGAAATCAACCAAGTGATGAATAAAGTGTCACATGGCGACTTCCAAAACCGAGTGCATATTAACGCTACCGGCGAACTCAACGATCTGAAACAGGAAATTAATCAAACGGTTGAAGTACTCGCCAAAGTCATTGACGAAATTACCGGTGTTATGCAAGCCCAAAGCAACGGAGACCTAACGCGTAGTATCACCGTTGCCTGCGACGGTGAACTGGCGCAATTAAAAGAGGCGATTAACAATAATGCCAAGCACCTCAACCAAACCATCAATCAAGTCATCAGCGCTTCCAATACGGTTTCACATGTCGCTAGCGAAGTCTCCAGAGGATCAATGAGCTTAAGCGATAGCGTTCAACAACAGGCCGCATCAATGGAAGAGACTTCGGCGACCATGACCGAAATGAACAGTGCAATTGAGGCCAATGCCAACAATGCTGTTAATGTCGATAAACTGGAACATGAATTGCAGAAAAACTCGGTTAATGCCGGTCAAGTCATGAAGCAAACGATCAATGCAATGGGTGAAATCCAGGAGTCCAGCAAACGCATTGAGGAAATTGTTACCCTTATTGACAGCATCGCTTTCCAAACTAACCTGTTAGCTTTAAATGCAGCGGTGGAAGCAGCACGCGCCGGGGAACACGGCCGCGGCTTTGCCGTGGTGGCCGGTGAGGTCCGTGCCCTAGCTCAGAAGTCTGCCGATGCAGCACGCGAAATCAATCAATTAATTGGCGATAGTATCAGCGTCATTAATCGTGGTACTGAGTTAGCCAGCGAATCGGAAGCCGTTCTAACCCAAATGAATACGTCTATTGATAATGTCACACAAATGATCGGCGATATTGCCAACTCTTCTTCCGAACAATCACGCGGTGTTAATGAAGTCAATCAGGCGCTGCATCTAATTGATGAAGTGACGCAAAACAATGCGGCACTGGTCGAAGAAACTTCCGCTGCTGCCCAGAGTATGCAAGACCAAGCTGATGAGCTGGAAAAACAGATGCAGTTCTTTAAAACTAAATCTTAGCGGTTTTTGGAAAGCCTAAACAGCAACCCTTCTAACTTGAGTTAGCTTGTTGCACACTACGCACATTCTGGTAAATACGGAAAACCCCGGTCGACACATAACCAATTGATTTAGGGTGTTTTAACACCCTTTTAATCATTTGATATTCATTATCGATTACTATCGGAGCTTGAAAGGCACCGTTGAAAATCTTGCGGTTCCAGATACGTTGCAACCAGCTTTCATTAAGTTGCATAACTTGCCTAGCGACTCCTTTGGTCGCTTCGTGATTATTCGGCAATACATATAATTGGATTGGCGTACCGTCCGGCCAGTACTTTTGACGAAGACTAATCACATCAACCATATTTAATCCTAGTGAAGGCTCTTTGCTAGTTAAAGCAACTAAATGCTTTCCATCCAAATTAGCAATCATTGTGACCTCATCTTGCAGATCAACACTAATACTTCCGTTAGCACTAAGCGGAACAGGCTGAACTAAAGCAAAATACAACAAGAGTTTTACTAAAACTATCCGGCCTCTCATAACACCCTCCTCTGTTCAATAAGCAGTCAAAGACTATTAATTTTGGTTTTATGTAAATTTTTTTCACTTGTATACATAGATTACCAGAACAAAGTAAGTATTAATACTTAAATAAGTGTTTTTTAAATTTTTGATAACGGATAAGAAAACAGAAAAGCAAAAAACCCAGCTTTCGATAAGCTGGGCTGAAGGGAATTAAAAATGGAACTAGCTGGAAGAATCCGCACTGGTGGAAATATCACCATTCACCCCATTTGGGAAGAAGCCGCCGGAACTGACGGAATTAGGGTTGAGGTAAACAATATTCAATACCTGCCCCGGAGAACGGCTGTATGCCAAACCATTACTGTCCAAAGGCACAATGTTTGATGAAGTGTAATCCATATCATTTAGTCTCACCGTTGTATTTGAAATACCTTGGTCAAGATCAGTGCTACCATCCAAACTATCGCGCGCATCAGAAATTGCATCTGCTTCGGCATTAAAACCAGCGGACACTAAAATACTGCGAATCAAACCTGCATGATAGGCTTCGGCGGCCAGCAGACCAGCCGCCGCTTCTAAAAAGGTTTTATCTTGAACAAATGGCGAAGCACCTTTATAAGCCGTCACCCCAACATCTTCAAAAATATAAGCAGCTAGTAAGAAGTTATTTTCATTCTCAAATGGATCAAAAGTTTCGCCATCGCCTATTACACCCGCTGCCTGAGCCGCAGCGGTAAAGCTATCGACAAAATCAATATCTGGACGTGCCACTGCACCCGTACCGAGCGCGGCACGTAAAAAATCGACGTGATCACGTTCATCACCGGCAATCTCGGCAGCATAATTGGCAATTGCAGGGGTCACAAACGATACTTGCGATCCACCAGTAACCGTACCTTGTGTACCGAGACCGGTAATTTGTGTACTATCCAAACCTGAACCTGTGACGGCTCGAAGATAAAATTCCGCTTCAAGATACTCTAGATTTAGAGCAAAGTTTAAAACTTGGTCGTCAGTCGGACCGGTTGCCGCAATGGCATTACTGGTACTATTACAACCACCCAACATCGCTGTACCAAAGAAACCGGCTCCAGCGGCAGTTAATCCGCGTAAAAAATTACGGCGGTTCGCTTGATAGCGGCTGAATTTATGATGTAAATCTTGTTCGAGATCGGTGCCTTTCGGTAGCCCGTATTTATTAAGTTCTTGCTGACTCATGTCATACTCCTAATTACCGCGATGTTCGCGATGAGAGAATAAGTTAGGCAACAGGAAGCCGATGCATTCAATTCGGTAAGTCGAATGCATGATTATTCCCGTTGAAGTTAGCAAGCTTGCATGTATAGAAACGCGCCCTATACAAAATTAGATGCAAAGTTTTGCAATCTATTCGATAAAGGCATGACAGCGCTAGGATAAAAAGCAGAAAGAATTTTGAATTTACGCCAAACTAGGGAACAATCCCTTCAATCCATTGGCAATAAACTCAATAGCGATGGCCGCTAGCAACAACCCCATAATTCGGGTAATGATATTGATACCGAGTTGGTCGATGTGTTTTGAAATCCACGGCGTTAAACGCAGAATAGCCCAAATTATCACGGCCAAAGCCAAAATAGAAACCGCAAGATAACCATAATGCACAGCGCTTTCGTGACGATGCGCTTCGATAATCACAGCGGAAATGGCACCCGGTCCTGCCAAAAGCGGCATTGCTAGCGGAACAACGGCAATCGAATCATTTTGCTCGGGATCATATTCTTCATCTTTGGTTTTGGTTGGCTTCTCACCTTTGGCATGCATCATCGAAATCGCCATCAGCAAAATCAGAATTCCACCACCGACACGGAACGAATTAATAGAGATACCGAAAAAATTAAGAATCGCCTCACCAAAAAGTAGGCTGATCAACAGAATTGCTGCCACTGAAATGACCGTGATGTGAGCAATTTTATAACGCTCTTGCGGTTTCATCTCCGCGGTCATTGCTAAAAAAATAGGAATCGCGCCTATTGGGTTGACCACAGCAATCAGCCCAATCAAAAATTTAGTATATTCGGTAAATTCCATTTTAAGACCCTAACGCCACTGGAGGTTTTATCTTAAGCAATTAGGGAAGCGCAGAACAAGTCAATGGGGACTTATTCTGCGCTTCCTTAGACTACTTTCCGATACAGAAAGAACTGAAAATTCTGATTAGCTTTTCGTCAATCAATATCTAAAAATGAACAGATAAACTTAAATTAGAGTAAAGTGCCGGAGCATTTTCATGTGCACTCTGAACAGGATTTGCATAAACAGTGAAATCAGCCTGCCAGCTATCCCAGTGCCAACCTACACCAAATGTTGGCACAAACGGAAAGGGGAGCTCTAGATCTTTTGTCTGCTGTGATGTCAATTTGAGTGGCACTACGGCACCAAGCCTAAAAGTCGTCATTTCAGAATATTGATACTCTCCACCAAATCTCGCGATCTGAAAATCTAAAGAATCTTTTCCATACTCTCCATTTATCGCCTCATAATCCCCAGTAAGCAATAATTTATCAGACAAATTGAATGCAACACCAAAGAGAGCTTTTATAGGAAATGACAACTTATAATGTTCCGTTGTGGTCCCTAAATCATCTGTCGTTGTAATTTCTGTTTTTAGGGAGCTATTAAGGTCTGTCAAAGATATGCCTATTCGTAAATCTTGCCTTGGCTTTAATAAAAGACTCACGCCAAGGCTGGTTGCTTTCGCATCCCCAGATGAGATTGAATAGCCGTTTGATGTCGCCGTTGTTCCACAAAAGTTTGTTTTGCAATCAATATAATCAAAGCTAAAACCAACAGACCAGAATTGACTATCCTTGGGCTGAGCACTAAATGCGAGTCTATAAACTTTTGTTTTACTTTCTAAATTTCCTGCAAACGTACCATCTAAACCTGGCAACAAGTAACGCAAAAAAATACTCTCAAAATCACTTTCGGCAAAAGAACCTGATGCACTCGCATGTATTCTCGGAAAAAAAGCAAAGCCAACAGTGGTTCTAAAACCTAAGAATTGGTCTACTGGTAATGCCGCTGTAACTCCGAAATAACTTATATTCCTTAGCTTTGCATTCAATTGCCTATCAACAGCTAGATCTTTTCCAACACCCATAGCAGCAGGATTGTAATACACTGTGTAGGCGTCCTTGGTCGATGCGACTCCAGAGCCTCCCATGCCAATTTGTCTTGCACCAACTCCAGCACCAGTATCTGCACCTTCGGCAAGGAAACTCCTAGCTTGTACACCGGACGAAGACCATAAACTAGCCAACAAAATGGACACAACTATGGAATTGTGTACCACATGACTAGAACAACGGCCTCCCTCTACACAGGCAACCATGTTCAATCCTTCATAAATAAATCAAACTTGTAGGAGAGCCCCAGAGCCATAACATTTGCCTTAAAGTTACCGTTAGGAGCCTCCATTCGACCAGCGCCGACGGTCAAGCTAAGATGATCGTTCAATTCATAACCAAGATTGGCATTAGTTTGCCAAACAAAACCACCGCCAACATCGACACCGCCACCGCCGGCCGCGCCAACTAACACTTCAGCTTCCGCATATAGAGAGCCTATAAGCTCGGCGTGTAAACCTGCACCAACTAAACCAGCCATGTAAGCACCGGCTTCTCCATCGTAGGCGGCAATGCCTTGGCCGCTAAGATATAGATTATCGTAAGGAAAATAATCAATTTGTACGCCGAGATTATCGATATTCAAATCGGCGTGATGGGCGCGCCAAGCTGGATCAGCCTTCATATATTGCTGATGAGCTAAGCGAAAACGGAAATGATTATTGTGATAACCAGTTAGTGAACCCATAGGGACTTTCGAACCGGAAACCCTAGGCGTCCCAAACTGATAGCCTAACTTAGCCACCAAACTCGTGGCTTCAAAACTCGCTTGTGGGGCCTGCACATAACCTGCCCCCACCTCAGCGAATAGTTGGCCGCCTAAACGTTGTTGTAACGAAATTTGCGAATCAAGTAACAAACCGCCACCAGTATCCATAGCACCGCCCCCTGCCACACCTGCTGAGGCAGACAATTTCAGAGCGGTACCAGGAGTTAAGCTATACCGGTAACCACCACCCAGAAAAATCTGCATATAACCCTGACTACGGCCTCCCATCGCCCCTTCCGATTCAACTTTCACAAAATAATTATCGTTAAGGTAGTTACTCCATTCCGCACCAATTAAATCAACCGTTGGGTGTTGTGGCAGCCCTGAATCAGTGGTCACACCAGACGGGATTTTGTAACGACGCATAACGACAGAAAATTCTTGAATTGAGGCCTTAGCAGACTTACCGGTATAACCGGAGAAGCTATCACCTCTCCAGCCAGAACTGTGTAGGGTAGTAAACGGATAGCTATAAGTTAAATAAGGCTGAGTACTATCAATGTGACCGTTTGGAAAGTTGACATTACTAATGCCTACGCCCAACTTTCCCCAACCATCCAAATGGTAATTTGCACCAGCGTGCGCTCGCAACATAAGTCCACCGCCAGAGAGGGTATAACCGCCACGGCCACCACCCGCGCCCACAAAATAACCCATATTGAAACTCAATTTATCGGTTAAAGACAATTCCGAATCTACAGCTGCCCCCAAGGTAATAAAGCCACCTCTTTCACCAGTCAAAGCACCATAGGCTGCCGGACCAACGGAGAGCCAAGGCGTTAATTCATACAAAAATTGCCCCCCAAGAAACCCCATTTTTTCATTATCCGGTAGAGTTACGGTTTCAAAAGATAGCTTAAAAGCGGCATCGGTGGTTGGTAAGCTAAGTGGCTGTTCTATATTTCCTGCGAAAACCGCTGAACTCGCGGTAATAAGAGAGGACAGCCCAATGGTAAGTCTCAGTTTTTGTAACATTTTGGTGAATCCGGTAATGAACTAATATAACGAGTAAAACCGATTATCATTGATAAGTCTAGGAACCCTATCAAGTAACCGTAAATTATTTACCTATACAGAATGAACTGAAAATTCTGCCGAGTAGATCGTCCGAGGTAAAGCGCCCGGTAATTTCCGACAGCGCGTCTTGCGCCATGCGTAAATCTTCGGCCAAGAGCTCACCGGCGGCAAACAGTTCTAACTGTTGTTGACCATTGAGAGTGTAATCGAGTGCCAATTGCAATGCATCCAAATGTCG
This sequence comes from Thiomicrorhabdus marina, assembly GCF_017571465.1. Lineage (GTDB taxonomy): Bacteria > Pseudomonadota > Gammaproteobacteria > Thiomicrospirales > Thiomicrospiraceae > Thiomicrorhabdus > Thiomicrorhabdus marina. The sequence goes on from NZ_JAGETV010000010.1 coordinate 14,961, forward strand.
TTTGCGCGCCATAAACACGCCTTCTTCGGTCTGTGCATAGCCCATTTCGGTTTTTAGATGTTCGCGCAGCAATTCCAAACCGACTTTATGTTTTGCCGATAACCAAATCACCGAGCGCCCAGTGGCTTGTTCCACTTCAATCATCGGCTGGTGATTAATTAAGTCGATTTTATTACGTACCAGCGTTACCGGAATTGAATCCGGTAATTTATCGAGAATCACTTGGTCTTCTGGGTGAATCGCTTCACCGGCTTGCAGCATTACCAGTACTCGGTCAGCATTATCAATCGCTGCCCAAGCACGCTCGATACCGATTTGCTCGACTTGGTCGGTCGCTTCGCGTACACCGGCGGTATCAAGAATATGCAGCGGCATGCCGTCGATATTGATTTCTTCTTTGACAATGTCACGCGTAGTACCGGCAATATCAGTGACAATAGCAATCTCTTTACCCGATAGTGCGTTTAATAGCGAAGATTTTCCGGCATTCGGGCGACCGAGAATCACCACAGACATCCCTTCGCGCAGTAAAACACCCTGCTGCGCCGAAGCAAAGACCTGATGCAAGCGGTCGAGAATATGTTGCAACTGCCCTGCGACTTTTCCGTCCGATAAGAAATCGATTTCTTCTTCCGGAAAATCAATCGCCGCTTCGACATACAAACGCAGTTGAATTAACTCTTCGACCAGCGTATTTACCTCGCGCGAGAAATCCCCTTGCAAAGAGCGCAGTGCGGATTTTGCCGCCTGCGCGGAGGAGGCTTCAATTAAGTCGGCAATCGCTTCCGCCTGCGCCAAATCGAGTTTGTCGTTCATAAAGGCTTGTTTGGAAAATTCGCCCGGTTCAGCCAAACGCGCGCCCAATTGCACAACACGCTCCAACAACCATTGCAACACGACAGGTCCGCCATGACCTTGTAACTCTAAAACGTCTTCGCCGGTAAAGGAATTCGGATTTGGAAAATACAGCGCAATACCGCGATCCAGCACTTCACCCTCGGCACCATAAAAGGGCCCGTAATGTGCGTAACGTGGTTTTGGTAATTTTCCTAAAATCGCTTCAGCAATCTCTCCAGCTTTATCGCCCGAAACACGCACGATGCCAACCCCGCCACGCCCGGGTGCGGTCGCCACAGCAGCAATGGTTTCTATATTTTCAAATTCCATAAGCGACTCTCAAAAAGTAATGTCTGCAATTGTAGTCAAAAAACAGTGTCGATAAAAAGCAAAACGCCCACCGAGTCGAAACTGGGCGGGCGTTTTTTTCGAAAAAGCGCGCTGCTTAGCTTGCCAATACTTTATAAGTTTTGGTTTCTAAGTCAGTAATGAAGTCTTTCTCTTGATACAGCGCGATGGTTTTATCCAGCTTCTTTTTCGAAGTAAAGCTTTGCTCTTCAGCTTCGCCATTCACTTTAAAAGACAGCACGTAAAGGTCGCGTGTATTCACATCAGCGGCCTCCGCTGGAGCGGTTGCAACCGGTGCTGCACCTTGTTCTAGCGGGATATAACCGTCAGCGGTTTTGTAGCACAGAGGTGAAGTACCATCTGCAACCAAAAACTCAACTTTGCCATACATAGGGTGGTCAGTACCCAGTTTTTGATAAGTAATTTGCATTGTTAAAATCCTTTATTTCTTATCTTCGCCAGCTTCGATCTTCTTAGTAATGTAGTACTGCTGACCGACCGATAGAATGTTGTTCACTAGCCAGTATAGTACGAGACCTGCTGGGAACCATAGGAAGAAGAAAGTGAAAATAAACGGTAGTAGTTTGAACACTTTCTGCTGCATCTCATCCATCATCGCCGACGGGTTAAGCTGCTGCTGAATATACATGGTCACACCCATTAGCACCGGCAGGATGAAATAAGGGTCCATCGCCGACAAGTCTTGAATCCATAGCATAAACGGCGCTTGACGCATCTCGACCGAGTACAACAATACCCAGTACAGCGCGATAAAGACCGGCATCTGAATCAGAATTGGTAAACAACCGCCCAACGGGTTAATCTTCTCTTCTTTATACAGCTTCATCATCTTCTGCTGGAAGATAACCTTATCGTCACCATAGTTCTCTTTAAGCTGTTGTAGCTTAGGTTGGAACTTACGTAGACGTGCCATAGAACGGTAAGAGGTTTCCGATAGCTTGTAGAACACCAGTTTGATTAAGATGGTCAGCAAGATAATCGCCACACCCCAGTTACCCACTAGGTTATGAATCTGTTTTAGCAACCAGAAAATCGGCTCAGCCAAGAAAGTCAATACACCATAGTCGATAGTCAACTCTAGACCTGGAGCAATATCCGCAAGAACGTCCTGTAGCTCAGGCCCGATATAAAGTTGCGAGCTTAGCTGACCAGAAGCACCGGCCGGAACCGTTACTAGCGGTTCAACCACGCCCACCGCGAAGTTACCGCCTTCCAGAGGCTTAGCGTAATAGTTGTTTTGTACATTTTGCGCCGGCACGATAGCGGTCAGGAAGTACTGCTGAATCATCGCAGCCCAACCACCGGTTACCGCTTTACCGCTCACCGCTTGCGTAGTCAGGTCATCAAATGAGTGCTTAACATACTGTTCTTCCGCATTACCGTCATACAGAACTGGACCAGTATAGGTGTACATCATCCAGTTATCTTCCGGGTTGTAACGGTTTCGCACTAACTGCGAGTACATACTACCCGACCAGTTTTCCGCCGCGTTATTGTCTACCTTGTAGACAACATCAATCAGGTGACTGCCTTTAGTGAACTTATAAGTCTTAGTTACCTTGATACCGTCTTTTTCCCAAGTCATTGGTACTTCAAGGGTATCACCGCTCATCACATAGTTCGTTTGCGTGGTTTGCCAGACGTCTTTGTGCGTCGGTGCAGGCAGAGCAGCACTTTTTTGTACCGCAAGACCGTTTTGCGCCATATAAATTAATGGGCCTTTGTCGCTCATTAACTGGAATGGTTGGCTATGATCTTCTGTCGCCCCGTAACCAAGCAACTTAGCGTCACGGATATCACCACCCTGGGTATCGATAACCAAGTCAAGCAGGTCAGTGGTTACAGTAATGCGCTGTGCAGAACCAATAGTTTCGGCAATGACCGGTACCGCTTCATTACCGACTGTGCCAATATTAGCGCCAGGCACCGCTGAAGCACTGCTACCGACACTTGGTACTGCTGTATTATTGCTTGCGACCGGCACTTCTTGTGCAGCGCTGCTTTGCAAAGTTTGCTGCTCTTTCTGCGCAGTAAACTGCATCCATTCGAGCCAAATCCAGGTTAGCGTAAAGGCTAAAGCTAACCACCAAAAAGATCTCATATTCATGTATAACCCTTTATCACACTGATTTTGCGGGGCGGTTTTTTAAATTACTTTTCTTGATCTTACGAACTAAGTGCATAAAGCTGTCATGCAGAACTTGGTTCTCGATCTGCTCCATGCCCTTTCGTCCCAAGACGACAATATCATAACCAGATAAGTCTTTTTTATGTGAACGAAATGCCTCACGCGCAATTCTTTTTACCCGATTACGCCAAACCGCGCGTGCCAACTGCTTTTTAGCAATCGCCAAACCTAAGCGTGGATAGGATTTATCATTAGGGCGGACAATCATGGTCCAATTACGGTTACCAAAGCGTTCCGCTTTAGCAAAGACATACGAATAATCTTTCGGTGTCAGTAACCGAAGCGATTTATCAAAAGAGTTATCTGAAATAGATGGGGAGACGGGAGAAGTTTGGTGAGCTGAGCGCTGTTCTTGGGTCAGCTCACCTGAGGTCGATTCTGCGTGTACCATTCGACAGCACACCCAGAATTAAGGCGTTAAGCGCTTACGTCCTTTCGCACGACGAGCAGCTAGAACTTTACGACCGTTTTTTGTCGCCATACGGGCACGGAAACCGTGAGTACGAGCGCGCTTGATTACGCTTGGTTGAAATGTACGTTTCATCTCTTAAGTCCTTAATATTGACTTTCCAGAATCGGAAAAAACCGGAATTATAAAGAGTTACACTTCAGAAAACAATTCTTTTTTCAATAATTTAGCGCTTTATTAATAGACAACGCTAATTCAACCTATGATTACTGAAGCCATTGAATTTGCAAAGAAAATTTATATTGTGGTCAAGCTACCCGTAAACCACAATATAAGCGATTACTGAATTTAAAATTTAACGTTCTCCAAAAGCGGTTTAAGTATAAAAACACCAACCCGTTTCATTTTCTACGTGGCCGCTCTTTATTTAAATAACTAAGTAAAAAATCGTATTATTCAGAATTTAATTATTTCATTTTATAAAAAATTCTTGACGGATATTAAGCAATATTAGACTGTATTTTATGCAACAACCACTACATCTATACGTTACTTAAAAATTTAATAAATCTATGAATTACAATAATTTATAACCTATTTAGGGTAAATTCTAATTACCCAATATAAACCACTCCCTTTCAGAAGAATTCAGCTACGCCCCAAAAAATTTAAATACCCAAATTCATCGCTAAATGTTGACCAAACAGCATCAGTCGCTAACAATAACGCCTGCTAGCGACAAGATGGCGGTTGCCAAGCAACAATAAAAACAATTTAGATAAACGGAATCGAGTAATCGATGACGTTGCTAAAGATCTTTACAAAAAGCATGTTAAAAGTACTGAGCGCTAACTAAGGAAACACAGGAATAAGTCCCCATTGACTTCAGCGAGGAGTTTGGACTTGTTTTGCGTTTCCCTAAGCTTAGTTGTGCAGGACTTAGGTGTTGCACATTAAATATAAAACCGAAGGCCAGTTTTTAATGGCCTTACCCTAAAACTTCGTTTCCTGAAGCATTAGGATTTTAGTTGAGTTGTTATGTTAAGCGGGTTTTAACCCGCTTTTTTTCTTTTAGCCGCTCGGTCACCTTCGCGAAAGTTATTCCTCATTACCGTAAACAAGCCTTCATGTTTTCCACCGTTAGCTCCTCTATAATAAATGCTTGATTACCCCCTTCCACTTCAAACTGAGTAAACGCTATGCCGGAACAGTTCCTCCTAGAAATTTCCATCTATTTAGTTACCGGGGCATTTGTCGGTTTTGCTGCAGGTTTGTTAGGTATTGGCGGTGGATTGATTATCGTTCCAGTATTAACGACCGTCTTTGTTTACTTTCTTGATTCGAGCGATATCGTGCATATAGCCATCGGTACCTCACTGGCGACCATCTTAATTACTTCGCTTTCCTCTGTAAGAGCCCATCATCAACACGATGCGGTGCGCTGGGATGCCTTCAAATTACTGACCCTTGGCGTACTTGCCGGCGCTTTTATCGGCGGTTGGATTTCACAATATTTCGCCTCCGCAACCTTATCGAAAATTTTTGGGGTCTTGGAATTATTGATTGCCATTAATATGTTACTGTCCATCAAACCAAACCCCTCGCGTCAGCTACCGGGCCTTGCCGGCAACACTGTAGCTGGCTTGATTATCGGTAAACTGTCTTCTTTAGTTGGCATTGGTGGCGGAACTCTGACCACCCCTTACCTAGTCTGGAACAATATTTCCATGCACCAGGCGATTGCTACCTCGACCGCGGTCAGCTTACCGGTTGCCTTGGCCGGAACGATTGGTTATATCCTTGCAGGTATGCAGGCACATGATTTACCGGCATACACCACAGGCTATATTTATTGGCCGGCTTTCTTCGGCATTATTCTGGCTAGTATTTTCACCGCACCGATTGGCGCACGCTTGGCGCATAAGCTGCCAGTTAAGCTTTTAAAGCGTGGTTTTGGCATTTTTTTACTGTTGCTCGCAGCAAAAATGCTGTTTTTTTAGCAGAGAGTTATCAACCGATAAAACTCTTTAAAAAACAACTCATTAAAAATTTAAATAACAAAGTTATCCACACCCCTTGTACACAACTTATCCACAAAAATACCGCTTGAGTTAACTTTACTCACAGGTATACTGTTTCCAAAAAAACAGAATGGTTGAACCCATCTGAATTCTGTCAAAAATTTCTATTTTTAATTTCTTGTCTGTTCTGCTGAACAAAATTCGGCATGGATAGCTTTTTGGTAAGGAAACTCACTTTGTCTTCACTTTGGGCACAGAGTCTTAAAATTCTCGAAGATGATCTAAACGATCAGCAGTTCCATACATGGATTTTGCCGTTACGCGCGATTGAAGATCAAGACACAATCCGTCTTATCGCGCCTTCTACTTTTATCTTGGACTGGGTAAACAAACGCCTGATGGAAAATGTCCGTCAAGCGGTAGCACGTGTGGCACCGATTAATACGCCGGAAGTATTGATTGAAATGGGCGATTACGCCATGAATGACGTCGAGGAAGATTCCCAACCGACCATTCCACAACCTTTGAAAGAGAAAAGTAAGCCTACGCCGCAAAAACCTAAGACTGGCGCATCGGGCATTCAGCACAACCTAAATACCAATTTCACTTTCGATACCTTTGTACAAGGTAAAGCTAACCAACTAGCCGCTGCAGCTGCACGTCAAGTCGCAGAAAACCCAGGCGGTAGCTACAACCCGTTCTTTATTTACGGCGGTGTTGGCTTGGGTAAAACACACTTAATGCACGCCATTGGTAATCAGCTTTTGGCTGACAATCCACAAGCACGCGTCGTTTACCTGCACTCGGAACGTTTTGTACAAGATATGGTAAACGCGCTACGTCACAACAAGATTGATGAATTTAAGCGCTTTTACCGTTCTTTAGATGCGCTTTTAATCGATGATATTCAATTTTTTGCTAATAAAGAGCAGTCGCAAGAAGAGTTTTTCCATACCTTTAATACACTACTGGAAGGCAATAAGCAGGTTATCTTGACTTCCGACCGCTTCCCGAAAGAAGTGGAAGGTCTAGAAGACCGTCTGAAATCGCGTTTTGGTTGGGGTTTAACGATTGCCGTTGAACCACCTGAGTTTGAAATGCGTGTCGCCATCTTGCTGAAAAAGGCGTCTGAATACAACATTACTCTGAGCGAAGAAGTGGCATTTTTTATCGCCAAACGTCTACGTGGGAATGTTCGTGATTTGGAAGGCGCGCTAAAACGTGTTGATGCATATGCGCAGTTCAGCAATAGCCGCGGCATTACTGTCGAAACAGTAAAAGAAGCGCTAAAAGATTTGCTGGCTCTGCAACAGAAGATGGTTACACTAGATAACATCCAGAAAACGGTGGCTGACTACTACAAGATTCGCGTTGCCGACCTGCATTCCAAACGTCGTTCGCGTAATGTTGCCCGCCCACGCCAAATGGCAATGGCGATTGCAAAAGAATTGACCAATCACAGCTTGCCGGAAATCGGCGATGCATTTGGTGGTCGCGACCATACAACGGTATTGCATGCGGTTCGCAAGGTTAAAGAACTGCGTGAAACCGAGCACCAACTTGACGACGACTACAACAGTTTAATTCGAATTATTACCAATTAATTTTTGCGATAAGCATTCAAAGGCATTGGCATGAAAATCACCATTACCCGTGAAAATCTTTTAAAAGTTCTACAAACGGTTGGCAGCGTTGTTGAAAAACGACACACCATGCCGATTTTGAGTAACCTGCTGTTTGTGGTCAACAACAATATGCTGACAGTGACTGCATCGGATTCGGAAATCGAAACCCGTGCACAAACCGAGTTAGAATCTTGCGATTTAGAGCATTTCAGCATTACATTACCAGCGTTGAAATTAATCAATATCGTACGTTCTCTTCCAGACGGATTAACCGTGGTAATGGATTTTGAAGAAACTCGCTGCGCACTTTCAGCTGGTCGTTCGCGCTTCAAGCTGTCAACGCTTCCGGCGGAAAACTTCCCTATTATCGACTTGACGCAAAGCGATCTAAGCTTCTCGCTATCGCAGAACCAGCTAAAACAACTTATCAGCCACTCAAGCTTCGCGATGGCGAGCCAAGACGTACGTTTCTACCTAAATGGTATGTTGTTCGACATCAGCAACCAAACTTTGCGAGTGGTTGCCACCGATGGACATCGCCTCTCAACTTGCTCAACCGAGTTAGCAATTCAAGGATTACCGGCAACGCAAGCGATTCTACCGCGTAAAGGGGTAATGGAATTGTCTAAGCTGATTACTGATGAAGACAATTTGGTACAGATTTCATTGGCGAAAAATTACCTAACTGTTGAACTGGATTCAACCGTCTTCACTTGTAAATTGGTAGATGGACGTTTCCCGGACTACCGCCGAGTTATTCCACAAAACAACGACCAAGTAGTACAGACTGACCGTGAAATGCTACGTAGCCTGCTACAACGTGCATCGATTCTATCAAATGATAAATTCAAAGGTATTCGCTTAAACTTGAGCCAAAACCTATTGGCGGTTAGCGCATCCAACAGCGAACAAGATGAATCACACGAAGACATGGCTATCGACTATAGCGGTGCAGAGATGGAAATCGGCTTTAACGTTAACTATATTCTTGACGTCTTAAGCTCGATCCAAGACGACTGCGTAACGCTCCTATTTAAAGACGCCAACAGCAGCTGTTTGGTATCTGCAAATAACAATAACTGCTCTTGCCAGCACGTTATTATGCCAATGCGTCTATAGAGGCCACCACCACTAACGACCTAAAAAGGAGTGCTTGCTTTAATTTAAAAGGCAAGCACTCCTTTTTGTTTTAATAAATGAGAATGATTTGCACTCAAGTCTATTTTCTATATAGAATAGATTCTTCGCTCATACTACAACTTATGGTGGTCAATATATGACTAATCCACAACTCGTTAGAATTGCGACAATCGCATCAGTAAGCGTTGCCATAACGCTTCTGGTTATTAAATTCTATGCTTGGCTACAAACTGACTCGGTCAGTATTCTTGCCTCTACGCTAGACTCAGCATTCGATATTATTGCCAGCTTAATGATTATGATGGCCGTCTATATCGCGCAAATCCCTGCAGACAAAGAACACCGCTTCGGACACGGCAAAGCCGAACCGCTAGCCGCTCTGGCACAAAGCGTTTTTATTGCCGGTTCGGCAGTGTACTTAATGGTCTATTCCCTAGAACGTATTTGGACACAAGCTGAAGTTGAGAAGGTCAATATCGGCTTAGCGGTAATGATACTGTCGCTAGTATTGACCACCGGATTAGTGATCTTCCAAAAATACGTGGTACGTAAAACCGAATCAACGGCCATTGCCGCCGACGCCTTGCACTATCTCTCCGATGTTTTAGCGACGCTACTGATTATTGTCAGCCTATTTTTTGTCTCTTTAAACTGGATAGATCCTCTGCTGGCAATCTTGATTGCTGTCTGGATTCTACACAGCGCATACCAAATCGCTAAAGATTCACTTAATCAACTATTGGATCGTGAACTCAGTGATGAAATGCGTGCTGAAATCAGTGAAATCATCCTGTCCACACCGCAAGTACTCGGCTTTAACGATCTTCGTAGCTATCAATCCGGTCCAAACCGTTTTGTACAGCTCGACTTGGAGCTTGACGATAAACTTACCCTGCTAGCGGCACACGATATTGCCGAACAGGTCACTAGCCGACTAAAAACACGTTTTGAAAACTTGGATGTCATTGTTCATCAAGAACCGGCCAGCCTAAGACATGACCACAGTCATCACACCTGGGGCAAAGAATACAACGAATGACGCAACTGAACCGATTACAGCTGCAAGCTTTCCGAAATGCCGAGAACCTTAGTTGCCGACTCAGCTCTGGGATGAATCTATTTATCGGCGATAATGCCGCCGGAAAAACTTCCTTGATTGAGGCCATCTGGCTGTTAGCAACCGGCCGCTCTTTTCGCAGTCGACAAATCACTCATTTAATTCAGCATCAACATACCGAAACAGTGATTTTTGCTGAATTGCAGAGCCATCTAGAACCTCAGCAAACCTATCGTATCGGCATGCAGCGTTCTGTTCAGAAAATGACTTTACGATTGAATGGCGAAAACGTTCGTGCGCAAAGTGAAATTGCTCAGCAATTACCGGTGCAACTACTTACACCGGAAAGCCACCGACTATTGGAAGAAGGCCCAAAAGCGCGCCGCCAGTTTATCGATTGGGGCTGTTTTTATCAGTTTCCGGAATTCATCAGCCTATGGCGTCAACATAAACGCCTATTAAAGCAGCGTAATCATGCCTTAAAAAAGCGTTTACCGGCAATGCAAATTCAACTCTGGGATGCACAATTGGTCGAGACGAGTCTGCAAATCGACCAGCTTCGCCGTCAGTATCTGGAATTTTTAATGCCATTTATCGAGCAATACTGTCAAGCGTTGATGCCGGAACTAGAACAAGCGATTAATAGCTCCTATCGAGCCGGTTGGCCTAAATCGGCGGAAAGTTTACAGCAGCTAATGCACGACAATCTCCATAACGACATACAGAAAGGCCATACTCAATACGGCGCACATCGCGCTGATGTACGCTTTAAATTCGGTACTTTTGAAGCTTTACAAGCGTTATCTCGCGGCCAACAAAAACTGTTTGTCTGTGCCTTGATGTTGGCGCAAGCGCAGTTGCATCAACAGGTCACCAACGAGCCGTCAATCATGCTGATTGATGACCTACCGGCAGAACTGGATCACTTTCATCGAGACAAGCTGATGCAGCTACTTAGTGATCTGAAAATTCAGCATATTGTCACCAGCACTGCGCAGGACTTAATTCCGATTACCAACCCGAAAAATGCGCAAGCGTGGCAGATTGAAAACGGCGTATTAAAGCCGTTACAAATCTAGCAATAACTGGCAGAAATATAGACTTCTGGTTACACTGAGTTAACGTAAATTTTGTAACAAGGAAAAGGTATGGAACAAAACGTCCCGCTAACCAAACCAGAAGCGCCACAAACACCAATTTCAACAACCGTCCCGACCATTATTTATATTCTTTTTCTGGCTAATATCGTCATGCAGTTCACCGGTTTAATCGGCCTGATTATGGCTTATGTCAATAAGGGCGACGACAACTACCTAGAAAGCCATTATCAGTTCCAGATACGCACCTTCTGGATTGGCCTGTTATTCGGCCTGCTAGGCTTCTTTACCTTAGCCATCGCCATCGGCTGGCTAATCCTATTTGTGGTCTTGGTTTGGTGGGTGATTCGCTGCGCTGTCGGTTTGAAATACCTCGGCAAACGCCAACCGGTTCCAAACCCGACTAGCTGGGGAACCGGTAGTTAATCGCTATTCAGAAAACGGCCATGAATTTCTTTTTTGGCCGTTTTTCACACGCCCTGCCAAACTCAAATATTTTGTAATTATTTCAACCGCATTTTCACAACAATTAATCATCCTCCCCCACTCTATTTTGTAAAAAAACAGCGCTTTTTGACACTCATCAAAGAACCCTATTAAACACTTGATTTTTATCTGCTTTGAGCCCTTATCCAGTGGGCGATTTTATTAGTAATAACAGTGCTCAAAATATGGTAAAATCGGCAAACATTTTTGTTGGTGAATAAATAACAAGACGCTAAATTCTATGACTGAAGAAACGCAATACGACTCCTCCTCCATCAAGGTTTTAAAAGGGCTGGACGCCGTCCGTAAACGCCCTGGGATGTATATCGGTGATACCGACGACGGCACCGGTCTACACCACATGGTTTTCGAGGTGGTCGATAACGGCATAGATGAAGCCCTTGCCGGCCACTGTGACAAGGTTGTTGTCACCATTCATACCGATGGCTCGATTTCGATTAGCGATAACGGCCGTGGTATTCCGGTCGGTTTGCACCCGGAAGAAGGGGTTTCGGCAGCGGAAGTTATCATGACCGTGCTGCACGCCGGTGGTAAGTTCGACGACAACTCTTATAAAGTTTCCGGCGGTCTGCACGGGGTCGGTGTATCGGTAGTAAACGCGCTCTCCGAAAAACTATACCTGACCATCAAACGCGAAGGCCACATTTGGAAACAAACCTATACTCATGGCGTGCCAGATGCGCCGCTGGAAGCAGTTGGCGACACCGATGAAACCGGAACTGAAATCCGTTTCCTACCATCGAAAGAGACATTCACCAATGTCACCGAATTTGATTTCGATTACCTATTGAAACGCCTGCGTGAGCTGTCATTCTTAAACTCAGGTGTTCACATTGAACTAACTGATAAACGTGACGACCGTCATGAAATCTTTGAATTCGAAGGCGGTATTCGCGCGTTTGTTGACTATATCAACACCAATAAAACGCCAATTCACGACAAAGCCTTCTACTTCAGCGCCGAAAAAGACGGCATTACCGTTGAAGTGGCAATGCAGTGGTCGGAAGCCTATAAAGAATCGATTCTGTGCTTCACCAATAACATTCCGCAGCGTGATGGCGGGACTCACTTATCCGGTTTTCGTGCTTCCTTGACCCGTACTCTGAACAGTTACGCCGAGTCGGAAGGACTGAATAAAAAGTATAAAGTGAATGTTTCCGGTGATGACGCGCGTGAAGGTCTAGCTGCGGTTATTTCGGTTAAGGTTCCAGACCCGAAATTCTCGTCGCAGACCAAAGACAAACTGGTTTCTTCAGAAGTGAAGAGCGCGGTAGAAACCGCGATGAACGAGAAATTCTCGGAATTCCTACTGGAAAATCCAAAAGACGCACAATCGGTCTTCTCGAAAATCGTCGATGCCGCACGAGCGCGTGAAGCAGCGCGTAAAGCACGTGAAATGACACGTCGTAAAGGTGCACTCGATATCGCGGGTCTGCCGGGTAAATTGGCCGACTGTCAGGAGAAAGACCCTGCGCTTTCTGAACTGTACTTGGTGGAGGGTGATTCCGCCGGTGGTTCTGCCAAGCAAGGTCGTGACCGTCGTACCCAAGCAATTCTGCCGCTAAAAGGGAAGATTCTGAACGTCGAGAAAGCACGTTTCGACAAAATGCTGTCTTCTGCGGAAGTCGGCACTCTAATTACCGCACTAGGTTGCGGGATTGGCGAAGAAGATTTCAATATCGAAAAACTGCGTTACCACCGCATTATCATCATGACCGATGCCGATGTCGACGGTTCACACATCCGTACTCTGCTACTGACTTTCTTCTACCGTCAATACCCTGAATTAGTCGAAAAAGGTTATATCTATATCGCGCAACCGCCACTGTATAAAGTGAAGAAAGGTAAACAGGAAAACTATCTGAAAGACGATTTAGAGCTAGAAAACTATTTGCTGCAAAATGCGATTGACGGCGCAGAGCTGTCTCCAGGCAATGACGTTCCGGCAATCAGCGGCCTTGCTCTAGAAACCTTAGCGAAAGAGTACTTCAAAACTCAGCATGTTATCGAACGCCTAAGCCGTCGTTACAATCCCGTTTTCTTAGAAATGTTAGTTGACCAAGCAACCATCAAAACCGATTTATTGAACGACTTTGATGCGCTAAACGCTTGGGTTAACGAAATGCTACCGCGTTTACGTGCCAATGGCGAAATTAATAAAGTCGATTACCAACTAGCGGTTGAACCAGCAAGTGACATCAGCGGTTCGGCGAAATTCCAAGTGCGTCTGACACAACGCGAGCACGGCACCCCGAGTTCACACGTTTACGACTCAGACTTCTTCGATTCAAGAGACTATCAACAAATCGCTAAACTGGGCGAGCAACTGTTCGGCCTGATTGTCGACGGCGCAGCAATTAAACGCGGCGAGAAAACCGAATCGGTCGATAACTTTAAACAAGCGATTGAATGGCTATTAAACGAAGCCAAACGCGGTCAAAACATCCAGCGCTACAAAGGTTTGGGTGAGATGAACCCAGAACAGCTGTGGGAAACCACCATGAACGCTGAAGCACGCCGTCTGATGCAAGTCACCATCCGCGATGCAATGGTGGCTGATCAGGTATTCACTACGCTAATGGGTGATGAGGTTGAACCGCGCCGCGATTTCATTGAATCGAATGCGCTACAGGTGGCGAACTTGGACGTTTAACCGAAACGTAATCTGCCGCGTAAAATCGCGGCATAGAATTATTTTCTTTGAAAATAACATGCATTTAGTTTCTAATATCGGCCATTGGTCTAAAGCTAACAAGAATTTCAAAAAGTAAAAACCGTCATTAACCAATTGATTTAGTTAATGATTTTTTAAATTTAGGAGACATTTATGTCAGTAGAACATCCAATTGTTACGGTTACCGGTTCATCTGGTGCAGGTACTTCTTTCGTTAAACGCGCTGTTGAAAAAATCTTCGACCGTGAAAGTCTAAATGTTGCAGTTATCGAAGGTGATAGCTACCACAAGTACGGCCGTGCTGAAATGAAAGAGAAAGTTGCTGAATCAAAAGCAAACGGTGGTCCAATTCTGACTCACTTCTCTGAGCACGCTAACGAATTTGGTGAACTAGAAGCGCTTTTCAAAGAGTATAAAGAAACCGCTACAGGTAAACGTCGTTACTACATTCACTCTGACGAAGAAGCAGATGAGCATAATGCACGTCTAGGTGGTACTAACTTCAAGTCTGGTGAGTTCACTCCTTGGGAAGATATTCCAGAGGGAACTGACGTACTATTCTACGAAGGTCTACACGGGATGGTTAAGCGTAAAGACCACGGTCCGGCTGAAGGTATGCACGATGTTGCACAGTACGTTGACCTAGGTATCGGTGTTGCCCCATCGATCAATATCGAGTGGATGCAAAAAATCTATCGTGATACCGCTGAACGCCCATACTCAGTACAACAAGTACGTGACGTAATCCTAGAACGTATGCCGGACTACATCGAAACAATCGTTCCTCAGTTCCACCGTACGCACATCAACTTCCACCGTGTACCACTGATCGATACATCTGATCCATTCTCAACAATGTCTCCAGATGCTCCTATGGGTCCGGCGCCAGAAGATTCACTAATCATCTGTCACGTTCGTCACCAAGACATCGACCTAGAAGCGATCAAAGATCAAATCCCTGATGCTTTCCTACAAAACGACGAAACGCTAGTTTGTAACGGTAAGTACATGATCGACGCAATGGATCTAATGATGACACCAATCATCCAGAACCTAATTGCGAAGAAACGCGCTGCGATGGCTGCTGCCGGCGAGTAATTGATTAATCACTAATCAAATACCCAAAAAAGCCCGAGTTGAATTTTCAACTCGGGCTTTTTGCTTTCTTAGCGCTAAAAAATTAACGTTTAATCGCTAAGGTCGCTTCCAGCTGAATCGGCTCGCCAATCTCTTTTACTATTCGCGCTTTAATCACATCTAAATCTTCATTTGTTAGCGGCCGATTTGCCAATAAAGTTGCCGAGATTTTCAAGGGATTTCCGCTTTGGATGCGCACCTCTTTAATGTCCACCGGCGTATCTAACTGTTCGCAATGTAAAACCTCTAATGCATTGACTAAACGCTGTTCTTGCACCATCGAATTAAACGCCAATACTAATGGTACGCTGACCGCCACCACAAATACCGTAGAAACCAATAAGCCTTTTTGCGCCAGACGGAAAGGGCTAAAACCCATTAACAAGAAAGTCGCTGCGGCCGCCAAGATTATGCCCACCAAATTGGTGACAAACAGCAAGAAAGCGCCGTAGAACACATGCCAATCCATCCAACCGATACCGATTCCGGAAACGGCCAGCGGCGGCACCAAAGCGACCGCAATCGCCACCCCAGCCAGACTTTTAGCAACTTCTGACTTGGCATTCGCATAAGCACCGGCGATACCGGAAATAATCGCCACTCCCAAATCAAGAATCGTAGGGCTAAGACGCGCCGAAATTTCGCTATTTAAGCTCTGTAGCGGCATTAACATGGTAAATAAGGTGGCAAACAGTAAACTGACAGATATGCCGACCACGAGGGTTTTAGAAGCATTAAAAATCAATTCTGGGGTCTGTCGTAACAATCCCATCGACAAAGAAATAATCGGCGCCATCAATGGCGCAAGAATCATCGCCCCGATAATTACCGGTGTAGAGTTGGCAAAGAGTCCAACGGTCGCTAAAAGCGTCGAAAGCACCATTAAAACCAGGTAAGGTTGGTTACTTTTAGCATTTTCTTTAAGCGTGACAAAAGTCTCTTTGATTTCCTCCGGATCGGCATGGTCAATCCAAGGCAGTGGTCGCATCGCCAAATCTTTAATTGCTTCACCCTTCGGTAAACCAGTGACTCGTACCGATTCCTTTAGATCTTGATGATAGGCATTTTCGGGATAATCGCGATTCAGCAAGTGTATTGCTTGTGGCCGAATGTTAAAGGTTAACTCTTCAGCTTGCTTCAATTCGCCGTCAATACTGTAATTTAGGGTACGACCACCATGATGAATAACTAGAGATTCACTTTTGATCTTACCAAGATAGTCTTTATTTCCAGAGTTTTCAAAACGCCTCGAAAAGAAACGGTTATAGACAAAATTCAAGGCGTCCATAATACTGCGCGGAGCCAAAATTACTGCATTTAATGTGCTTTCGTCTTCATCCGTCGGCTCCAAAACTCGGCGAGTAAAATCATTGTCCTCACCTCGATAAACCATCGTCAGCCCCATTGCCGCGGTATGCACTTGAGTCTCTTTCGCGGTTTTGATTTTGTACGGCATCAAACTGGATTGCATCAACTGCACGCTCATGCTCACAAACTGCTTCAATTTGCCCCGTAAACTGAGCGGCACTTGCGAAGCCGGGCGCATAATATCCGGGTCGCCAATCATTACCGAGGCCAGTACCAATTCCTGATTGCAAAACATAAAATCCGCTGACTTGCTCTCAGCATCGATAATTTGTTCGCAAGCGGCCGGAATTTTCGGCGCAACCTTAAAACGTCGCTGGGTACGAATGCCTTCCGGATGCGGAAGAAACGCGAATTGCCAAGTCAGCGTCTGTTCTGCTTGCAGGATCTGACGCTGGTTCAAATCACTCAACCAGCACACCAATGGTTTTTGCGGGTCGATATCCTGTAAATCCAACTGCTCAAGATGCAAACTCTGCCAAGCCGGAATCCTTCCCTGCTCAACCAAAGCATCTAAATGCGGAGCCACTTTTTGGCTAAATTCGCTACTATCCTGATCACTAAACAGCACTTGCCAAGCATTCTGTACACTTTGTTCCGCTGACATCAACGCATCCTCTAACTGTTACAGAGGATAAATTACCAAGTTTTGGACATAAAAAAACCCCTGAAATCAAATTCAGGGGTTTCTTAGGAGAATTAACGCTTTTCAATTAAAAGCGGTAAGTTGCTGCCATTCGAATGATCGGCAACAAGTCATACTCATCCGCCTCTGCTTGTAAGTTGGCTTCTTCATCACTAATGATATTATTATCATCTTGAGCAAGGTCATACGTAACTAGACCAGTGCTGTCTTCGACCGTACCAAAGCCATTCAAACTTACCGTTGGCGCACTATCCCAATCTAAATTGCCATTCAAACCGGCAGTATTCGAAGTAACGGTATATTCATTACCGTCAACGGTAAAACTATCTCCATTGGCATATTCAGCAGACGGTTTAACTTTAAAATTACTCAAACCATAGCCTGCTGAAAGGAAAAAGGCGCCTTGAAACGGACGTATATCAAGAGCCAAGCGATTGATTGCGCCATCCGTTTCTACATTGTAAGTAATATCAGTATCGCTAATTTCTTCATCCATCGACCAACCTGTCGACAGGCTACCACGGACACTGACATAATCGCTAATTGGATAACTTAGTTCCAATGTTGGGCCGGAGATCAAATCAACACCGACGGCTACACCAACTTTATCCACCGGACTTGTTTGAGCATAGCTATTATTTGCACTTGCCGCTATTGCCGCAAAACTGATCGCCACGATAACTTTTTTCATATTGATTCCTTCTTTAAATATAAGCAAAAGACACATTATCAAAA
Organism: Thiomicrorhabdus marina; assembly: GCF_017571465.1. Classification (GTDB taxonomy): domain Bacteria; phylum Pseudomonadota; class Gammaproteobacteria; order Thiomicrospirales; family Thiomicrospiraceae; genus Thiomicrorhabdus; species Thiomicrorhabdus marina. Next base: position 32,768 of record NZ_JAGETV010000010.1, read on the forward strand.
CATATTAATGCATACATTATGTTAATAGAACGTAAAATCTAATTGACTAAACCAAAGCTTTTGATAGCCTTAATCCATATTGATTAGCAAGGCTTTCAGTCTGTGAATTTATTCGAGTTTCAACTCCCGCTAGTGGTATTACTGCCATTTTTCGGTGCTCTGCTGGCTTTTTATAGTGCTCGCTATAATCGGCTCGCCGCTGCTTGGGTCAGCTCTTTTATTACCCTGTTAAGTCTCGCCAGTATCGCACCGGCAATCGGCACCGTTTTCAGCGGTAGCAATCTAATCCAAAGTTGGCCATGGCTGGAATCCATTGGCTTGTATTTTTCCTTCCGCTTAGACGGCTTATCATTACTGTTCAGCCTGCTGATTTTGATTATCGGCCTATTGGTGATTATCTACGCGCGCTGGTATCTGGCCGCCAAAGACAATATGGGGCGTTTCTTCGCCTATCTGTTAATGTTTATGGGCTCGATGCTCGGCATTGTGCTTTCGGAAAACCTGATTCAGCTCGTTATTTTCTGGGAACTGACCTCAATCAGTTCGTTTTTGCTGATTAGTTATTGGCAACATCGTAAAGATGCTCGGCAAGGCGCTCGAATGGCTTTAACCGTTACCGCAGCAGGTGGCTTGGCGCTACTCGGTTCGGTACTGATTATCGGTGAAATAATCGGTTCTTATCAGCTCAGTGATGTGCTGGCAAATGGCGAACTCATTCGCCAGCATAGGCTCTATCCAATCGCTTTAATTCTGCTCTTGCTGGCGGTCTTTACCAAATCGGCTCAGTTCCCGTTTCACTTCTGGCTTCCGCACGCTATGGCTGCACCGACGCCGGTTTCCGCCTATTTACACTCAGCCACCATGGTCAAAGCCGGCATATTCCTATTAGCCCGCTTCTTTCCTGTATTTTCCGGCACGGAAATGTGGACATGGTTAGTCGGTGGGGCAGGCTTAATTACGCTTTTGATTGGTGCCTATACGGCACTCTTTAAACATGACCTAAAAGCACTACTGGCCTATTCAACCATCAGCCACCTTGGTTTAATCACTCTGCTTTTCGGCTTCGGCACACAAACCGCGGCGGTGGCGGCGATTTTCCACATTATCAACCACGCCACCTTTAAAGCCTCGCTGTTTATGGTCGCCGGCATTATCGACCATGAAACCGGCACTCGCGATATGCGCAAACTCAACGGCCTGATTAAATACATGCCGCACACCGCCGCCTTGGCGATTATCGCGTCACTAGCGATGGCCGGAGTACCGCTTCTCAATGGCTTCTTGAGTAAAGAGATGTTTTTTGCCGAAGCCGTGCTGATGTCAGACAGTAACCGATTCGCTTGGCTAGTCCCTTTATTAGTCACCATCGGCGGAATTTTATCAGTCGCCTACTCACTGCGTTTTGTACACGATGTATTCTTTAATGGCGAGCCAATAGGTTTAAGTCATACCCCGCACGAACCGCCACGACGCATGAAAGTTCCAATCGATTTACTGGTCATCACCTGCCTAGCAGTCGGTATTTTCCCAGCCTTTACCATCGAACCAATACTCAATATTGCGGTCAGTGCCACACTCCAACATACAGTGCCGGAATATAGCCTTGCCCTCTGGCACGGTTTGACCTTGCCGTTACTAATGAGTGCCGCAGCGCTTTCATTAGGCGTTTTGGTGTACTTCAACCGCAACGGTTTGATTGCCAACTACGAACGTCATCAGCACATCAATGCCAAACACTATTACTTAAAAACAATTAAACGATTACTCAAGCTTGCTAATGCAATTAGCCAACTTTTCGATAAAGGTTCACTACAGAACGCGACCGCTTGGGTTATTTTTAGTGCATTGTTACTTGGCAGTTTTGGCTTTATTAACTACTCTGGGAGCTTGTTCGGAACCCGAAACTATCTGCCGGTCGATGCCGTCAGCTTAATGATTGCCGGTCTACTGATGATTGCTGCGATATTGACCGTTGCATGGTGTAAAAAACGTCTGCAAAGCCTGATCTCGCTCGGTGTGGTCGGTCTGGTTTCGGCGTTGGTGTTTGTAAAATTCTCGGCACCGGACTTGGCACTGACGCAACTGTCGGTCGAAGTCGTTACCATCATTTTACTGTTGTTGGCTCTGTACTTCCTACCGGCCAGTGCTCCACGTGAAACCAGCCGAATACGTTTGTGGCGCGATGCCATCTTAGCGATTGCCTCAGGGTTAGCGGTGACCTTGCTAACTTTGATGGTGTTGAGCCGTGACTTTGACAGCATATCCGACTTCTTTATCGCCAATAGCGTCTCCGCAGGCGGCGGCAGTAATGTTGTGAATGTCATTCTAGTCGACTTCCGCGGCTTCGATACCCTCGGCGAAATTGTGGTGCTGGCACTGGCCGGTTTAGGCATCTACGCGTTACTGCATAATGCCAAACTGACACCAATACAAAAATTCAATACCGATGAAATCGCCCATCCAGTTATTCTGCAAACCTTTAGCCGTTTAATGCTGCCTTTGATGTTATTGGTAGCGGCCTATATTTTCCTACGCGGTCACAACCTACCCGGTGGCGGTTTTATTGCCGGACTGATCGCCTCGGTGGCACTGATATTAATGTATCTGGCAAACGGCATCGCTTGGACTAGCCAACGCTTGCAATTGAATATGCAGATTGTGATTGCTTTGGGGCTACTCAGCGCCAGCGCTACCGGCTTAGCGGCGATGTTAGTCGGTTACCCGTTTTTAACCTCGGCCTTTAGCCATATTCACTGGCCGTTAGTCGGCGAGTTTGAAATCGCCAGTGCCATCGCTTTCGACTTAGGCGTATTCTTGGTCGTAGTCGGAGCCAGTGTCTTAAGCTTGGTACAACTCGGCCAACTCAACCAACATCCAGCGGTTAAGGAGCAACAATAATGGAAGTTTTGTTAGCTTTGAGTATCGGCGTCATGACCGCCAGCGGCGTATTTTTGATTCTGCGCCCGCGCACCTTTGCAGTCGTGCTCGGCTTGACGCTATTGGCGTATGCAGTCAACCTATTCCTGTTTGCCATGGGGCGTTTACAGATTGGCTTACCTGCGGTGATTGACGCACAACAAAGCGGCTATACTGACCCGCTACCGCAAGCATTGGTACTGACTGCCATTGTTATCGCCTTCGGCATGACCGCGTTTTTGATTGTGCTGGCAATCAAAGCACGAAGCGAACTCGGTAATGACCATGTTGATGGTCTTCATCTGGCAGCGGATGAAGAAGAGCAAAGACATCATCCAAGATGAGTAATCAAGAATGAACTTAAACCCTGTTATCTGGCCACTGCTACTGCCGCTGCTCAGCGCAATTGTGCTATTGCTGGTCGGTAAACTGCCAAAAGTGCAACGCGGTATTAATCTGCTCAGTGGCACCCTGCTAGTCGTGTTTAGCCTAAATGCGATGCAGTTTGCGCTAAGCAACGACCCGCAAGCCTATGCACTTGGAAACTGGCCAGCGCCATTCGGGATTATTTTGGTTCTCGACCAACTATCGGCATTAATGCTGGTGATTACTTCACTGCTGGCAATCGCGGCATTGTGGTTTGCCATTCGCCAAAACAGCGACCGCCTCGGCGCCAATTTCCATGTCCTATGGCAACTACAACTGTTCGGCTTAAACGGCGCTTTCCTGACTGGCGATCTTTTTAACCTATTCGTCTTCTTCGAAGTATTGCTACTGGCTTCTTACGGCTTACTACTGCATGGCGGCGGACGTCGCAAAACCAAAGCAGGATTGCATTATGTTGCCCTTAACCTGCTTGGTTCGACATTATTCCTATTTGCAGTCGGTGCCTTGTACGGTACGCTCGGCACTCTAAATATGGCAGATTTAGCACAAAAAATCGCCGTCATTCCTGAACAAAACCAAGCCTTAGTCGCCAGCGCAGGGCTTTTACTACTGGTGGTATTTGCCATTAAAGCGGCGATGTTCCCGCTCTATCTATGGTTACCGCAAGCCTATGCCAATACCACCGCACCGGTCGCCGCCCTATTCGCGATTATGACCAAGGTCGGTATCTATGCAATTATCCGCGTGCACGGCATGCTGTTCGGCGAAGGTGCCGGAGAACTCGCCGGACTGCATTTTTCGTGGCTTCTGTGGCTTGGACTGGCTACCTTGCTGTTCGCCGCTTTTGGAGCCTTAGCTGCGGCTTCCTTACGACAGTTGGTTGCCTATTTAGTCGTGGCCTCGGTAGCAACTTTATTAGTCGCTATCGGCATCAATCAACCGGAATCGATGCCGGCAACCCTGTTCTATCTGATTCACTCGACCTTTATCGCCGGCGGACTGTTTTTACTGGCCGACTATATCCGCCAAGGGCGCCCGCAACACGCCGACAAACTGCTCCCTGACTTCGCCATGCCTCGCATCGCTTTAATCGGCTCGGTATTCCTGTTTGGCTCGATTGCCATTAGCGGCATGCCGCCGCTTTCCGGCTTTTTCGGAAAACTGTTAATTCTGCGCTCAGCTCTGCAACATCCCGACTTTTGGTGGATTTTAACGACCATACTCAGCACCAGCCTATTAATTATCATTGCTTTGGTGCGTGCCGGCTCGGTAATTTTCTACCAAACTTTGCCACAAGAAAAATGCCACACTCGTGACGGGACTGCCATCTGCGCCAATCCATCTATCAATATGCTTGGTTGCGGTTCGATTGTCGGTTTACTTTCAATTGGCGTGATACTGACGCTATTTGCGCAACCTATTTTTAGCCTGACCGAATCGATTAGCCAGCAACTGGCCGATAACAAGCGCTATCAACAACAGGTTTTACAGCTACAACCGAAAGATAACCCGCATAAAACCTTACACTGGGAGGGCATACAATGACGTGGAAAACATGGCTGCCGCACCCGATTTTAAGCGTGACTTTATTGCTGGTTTGGCTTCTTTTAAATAATAGCTTTAGTGTTGGTCAACTCTTATTGGGGGCGATTTTGGCGTGGTTAATTCCACTACTGACTCACCCTTTCTGGCCGGAATCGGTATGCTTGCGCAAACCAATGACACTAGTTAGATTTGTGCTGACCGTACTTTGGGATATTGTGGTGGCGAATTTTGTGGTGGCAAAACAGATATTGAGTAGCAACCGTAAGCTACAATCAACCTTTTTGGAAGTACCACTAGAACTGAAAAGCCCATTGGCAATTGGCTTGCTCGCCAATACCATCTCTCTGACACCGGGCACGGTTTCTTGTCAGTTGAGTGGCGACCAAAAGACATTACTGGTACATGCGCTTCATAGCCCGCAACCGCAAGCCGATATCGACCTAATCAAACAACGTTATGAACGCCCGCTACAGAAGGTATTTGAATCATGCTGCAAATAAGCCTTTATAGCGCCCTATTCCTGCTTTCATTGGCACTGTTATTCAGTTTTTATCGGTTGGTCAAAGGCCCTTCGATGCCGGATCGAATTTTGGCATTGGACACTTTATATCTGAATAGTATCGTGGTGTTGATTTTGGCGGGATTACTGCTGGATAGTGCGCTGTTTTTTGAAACGGCTCTGTTAATCGCGGTAATGGGATTTGTCAGCACGGTCGCGCTCAGCAAATATTTGCTGCGTGGCGATATTATGGAGTAAATAGGAAAATTATGCCGTTTTGGTTTGAATTGCTGCTATCTGTTTTAATCTTGCTTGGAACAATTTTGGTGTTAATCGGTTCTTGGGGCATGGTGAAACTACCGGACTTCTACACTCGACTGCATGGCCCAACCAAAGCCAGCACTCTTGGCGCAGGCTTGGTATTGATTGCTTCAGCGCTGTATTTCAGCCAGAAAACCGGCCAAATCAGTCTGCACGAAATATTGATTACTTTGTTCTTGTTTATTACCGCACCGATCTCGGCACATCTTATGGCCAAAGCCGCGCTTCATTTAAAGCTAAAGACGGTCAAAAAGTAAACGTTAATAACCCAGCTTTGTAATCATGCGACGATCACGTTTGGTCGGTCTTCCGGCCCCTTTATCACGATAGCCGTGCAACGCCATATCATCGGTCGGTTTACGCTGACTAAGCACTTCGCTATCCAATTGATACATAGTCTGTGCTTGCTCGGCATTGCCACGCTTATCACTAACTATCAGCACCGTCACTTCAACTTGGCGGTGCACTTGAGTAATTTGCAATTTATCACCGACCTGCAAGGTTTTACTCGGTTTCGGCTTGTGACCGTTCAGCTCGACTTTACCGCCCTTAATCGCTTCCAGAGCCACACCTCGAGTCTTAAAGAAGCGCGCTGCCTAAAATTTATAAACAGCTAAAATTGTATCCTATTTAGAGAGTGAGTGAGTGTAGTCCCAGAAAAAATAGTGGCTACAATCATAACCTCTAAGAATAAATACATACGCTTTTCAAAATACAAATATTTTCTTAGAGAATCTGTTCCCTTAATTCATAATACACATACAAATTTACGAAACGCCTGCATTTATTCTAAACAAATCTCGATGCTATTTCTTGTCAGGTTTATGGTCAGACCTATGGCTATGAATTTACCAGCCTTACACATTTTTGCCCATTATATTTAACTTTTACCAATTAAATAGCGTTTCGAGCCATCGAGCGCGTGAATCACCACCTATTCAGCTAGACATTTCTCAGCGACTTATTTTTTGTCGTTTGAAGCTAGGCCATTAATAGCAAACTAAGCAATCAAGCCTTTATAATTCTTTCTACAAACCAAATAAGGATTTATTTAAATTGATCGCAGAAACAAGGCTCAGATTAGACAAATGGTTGTTAAGTGCAAGGTTTTTTAAAACCCGTGGTGTGGCCTTGGATGCCATTAAGGGTGGAAAAGTCGAACTAAATGGCCATAAACCCAAACCGAGTAAAACCGTGCAAGTAGGGGATAAGCTCAAAATCACTCAAGTACACCGTACAGTTGAAGTGACAGTATTAATTTTGAGCGATAAACGTGGTAATGCAGAACAGGCGCAGACACTTTATCAACTTGATAGTGAAGTCCTCAACCAGCGTAAGCCGACTGCAGATATGGCTCTCATGGGGTATCGTGATAAAGGTGCGGGTCGTCCAACGAAACGTGACCGCCGTAAAATCGATAAATTGGATTGGTAGCATCAAATCCTAAACACTACCAATTTAAAGCCTTCTGTATAAAGTCGCCACACCAATACCCAGTTGTTTAGCTACAGCTTCTTTTGTCATTCCAGAATCTACCAAAACTCTTGCTGATTGGATAATCGAGTCGTCGATAGGTTTACGACCTTTGAATTTGCCTTCGGCTTTTGCTCGATTAATTCCAATGCGTTGTCGTTCAAGCATCATTTCTCGTTCAAGTTCCGCAAGTCCAGACAACATTGTAAAAAGTAGTTTGCCAACCCCTGATGCAATATCGATTCCGTTTAGCTGGTCAACAAAGACAGCAACACCTCTTTCTTGAAGAGTCTCAACGGTTTCCAGCACTTCGCTCGTTTTACGCCCAAGACGGGATACGTGATAAACGATCAAGGTATCCCCTTTCTCAAGTTTATTGAGTAGCTCTTGAAATTTTGGTCTGTCAGTCGTGGTTCCTGTAAATTTTTCAGTGACAATCGCATCGTACTCATATTTTCCTGCAAGATATTGGGCTTGCTGCTCTGCATTTTGTTCTTCTGTTGATACTCGACTGTAAATGTATTTCATATCACTATCCTTTTAGAGTTAGTGATAGTCTATCATAAGAGTGTGCTGCTTCAGGTTTAATGATAGGTTTTTGATGATGTTTGATTTCTATCTTTGGAGGTAGCTCTAGTGAGGATTTTTGAGAGAGAAATTCTCGGTTCCTTGCGAGAGCGGCTTGCTTGCCGCATCTTGCAACATGGTTTCTCGGGGGGATTAACCACCCATATTTCTATGGGCGCATAAATTTTAGAAATAAAAAACCGGCCGGTAGAATCTCCACCGCCTGGTTTACTTTAAATCAAAAAGGGGTTCATTAATTAACTTTACGAAGTTAAAATCGTGTGATAAATATATTTTTTATTAAAATTGTAAGAAAGGTGCTTTTTCATGGCGATAAAAACAACTGTAATAACCATTAAGAGAATTGAAATAAATCGTCATTCGACATCAGGAGCTTATGAAAAAACGGTTCACTATAAAGATGTCGATGCTTGGGGGGAATACCCTAATGGAGAGACCGTTTACCTAAATGATTTATTTATAGACTTTAACCAATTGTCTAGCGCCCTCTCATTATCAGAAGGACATAAACTGAAAGCCAAGTCAATAGTTGATTCCTCAGATGGTAATACAATTTATGAGTATGTTGAGAACTCAACAAATGGAAAAACTTATTTCAGGAAAGCCAAGGAGAGTACTGGGCTATTTGAGTTTTTGATTCTATCTCTATTTATGATTCCATTAGCATACGTGCCTTTCGCTAATTGGCTCACAATATATTTTGGATTATCTCCAATACATTTTTCCCATAAGCAGCACAAATTGCTTTCAGACTTAAAAACTAATGTTGATATCAATATTCAGAAATCTAAACTTCCAACCATAGTTAAGTTAATTTTAATAACGCCCGCGTTTATTATTGGTTTGTTGTATTTTAATGTATTTTTCGATGGTTTTGTCTTCTGGAGCACGCCAACCAGTGAAGAACAAGATATCTATGTTGTAACATCTGCCTTTCTGGCCGCATACGGAATATTTGGGGGAATAATTAGTTTAATCATCCTCCAAACTAAATATGATAGTGAAGTGAAGCGAATACTTATTAACCACAGCATTTAAATTTCACGATGGCAATAAACATCTCACTCGGACGATAAAATAGCAAATTGCGGTCTTAATATTGACGCTCGCTAATTGGGTATCGGTTCTGGCAGTTGAACCGGCATTGGATAGGTCAATTAACTTACTCTGTTTGTACTTAATTAAGTGACTTTTTCTCATATCCTGATAATACAAAATTTTGTGTTATCAGTAGAAAAAGGACACCCACGTTTCTCTGAAATACAAAGGCCAAAAGCAGCTGTCTGTATGGTTGCAAACCAGTTACTGTAAAAAGCGTGGTATTACACTAGGAACAGTTGCTCCAATCATTAAGCAGACAATTGCAAGTGGGCAGTAACGTCACGCATAATAAGCGCAAGCAGACATAGGCAAATTTTCCGCTGGCACTGCAAGTTTTCCCTTGTTGCGGGCGTTAAATGGAGTAGAACCCTTCCAATTTAATTACCTAACAGACTCCGCTGACGCTCCGCAGCCCTTAACGCCCGACAAGCGGGCTTGGGCTTTGGCTGTCTAAATAGGCGCAAGGGGACTTTTGCATTTGGCCGTAATTACGTCTATTGCGTCACAACCCAGCATTTTGACAGAGCATCTTTTGTTCTACGGCAAGCAAGCTTGCCTATGCTTCACTTCGTTCAGCTTGATTGAGCTATCAATTCAGCTAGGTATGTTTGACGTATATTTGATGCTGACTGGCGCTGAACGGCATGATTGAATGTAAGTTCACTACCAACAATGTCCAGCTTGGATTCCACTCGTGTTACTGCTGTATAAAGCCACGAGCGGTCAACAATTCTTGAACCCTTTAGTGCCACAATGACATGCTCAAATTGAGAGCCTTGCGCTTTATGCAGGGTAATAGCATAAGCAAGACTTAACGAATCAAATAAGTCGTTATCCAATTCCAGAACGGAACCATCTTCAAGCTCTACAGCACCCCAATTTTCGATACTGACAAGTTTACCCAAAGACCCATTTTGAACACCAGCCTGATAGTTATTCTTGGTAAAAATCACAGGGTCTCCAAGCCTGAATTCAGTCCGATATTTCTGCTCAAACAAACTTAGCTCCATTGGAATGCCATTTGGATTTTTTAAATCTTGTGCAAGGAGGTTAATTTCACTCACCATTTGTTTAGTCGGAGCCAGAATCATGGCATCCAAGGAGGACTGAATCATTAATTCAACGCACTGTTTTGCAATGAAATCATCAGGCGAGTGATGAAATGAAATACACCCTGAATTCAATTGGTTTGGCAACTCTCCATTTTTGATGGCATTGGCATAATCGGGTACACCTGATTCAGAAGACTGACGTTGAACGATGGTGAGTTCTGAGACTGCAACCGCATTAGATTTGATGGTGTCGTTTAAAACGACTCCTGAACCAATTGGAGGGAGCTGGTATGAATCTCCAACCATAAGGATTCTGCAATCAGGATGAATGTGTTTAACGAGGCGGTACATGGTTGCAATATCAACCATTCCAGCTTCATCGATGACCAAGAGTTTTTTGCCTTGCTCGACTGGCTTTTCTCGAAGCAATCGTGCGATAGTCGTTGTGATAAAGCCAATGGATTCATGCATCCGTTTTGCCGCTCGCCCAGCAAGAGCAACAGGAATAATCGTGAATCCCGTTTCATTCATGGCTCTGAGCGCGGTTCGGATAACCGTCGTTTTTCCTGTGCCTGCACCGCCCGTAATGCAACTAATATGATTTTTCATTGAAGTCGAAATCGCTTCAATCTGTTCAGAGGTTAACGCATAAGGGAGTTCACTCAACATCAGTTGAAGTGCGTTTTGATGTTCATTACTCCAGTCATCTACTTGGGAAGCTAAAAGCTTGAACCGTTTTGCGACCACCTGCTCCATGATGTAGGTTGAGGTGAGATGATAACGCTCATCTTGTTTGATGAATGACAGCTTGTTAGCACCCACTGTGAATGCCTTTTCTACCAATCCACCGTATGCCCCTAATAGGGTCTCTAATCTGGGTTTTAAGTCAGATGCTTTTGCAATGGTATGGCCTTTTTCAGAATGTTTTCTCAAAGAATCTTCTATCGCGGCAGACAAGCGGTTTTCGCTGTCTTTTTGGTATCCAAAATGTTTTTGGGCAATTGCATCAGCTTGTTTGAAGTTCAAACCCATCGTGACAAGGTGATAGGGGTTTTGTTTAATTTGCTCGACAGAATCTGTCTTATGAAGCTTGATTAAGCGCTTTTGAATGGCAAGAGGAATCTCTTTTTCGGTCATCCATTGTGTGTACTTAAGATTAGAATACTTCTCATAGCCCCTCAGAAGCGATTCTAGCGATTTTTTCGTTAAATGATTGGTAAGTACTGCAATATCCTGTTTTTCGCAAATCTCGAAGATTTGAGAGCCAAACGTATTCCATAACTCACGAGCCTTTGATTCCCCAATTCCCTTGAAGTCTTTGTCATCCGTTAGAAACCGAACAAACGCTTCGTTTGAACTTGGCAAAACAGCTGTGAGTTTTGGTTCAGTGTAGGTTTTTGCTTTCATCACATAGCTGCCATGAGACTGCTCTGACTCAATGCATGCACCTTCAACTTGCCATACTTGCCCTAAAGCGGGTTCTAGACTGATATGGGAGGGCGTGGTGCGAACATACACAACGGTTCTAGCGTCAATGCAATTGCCTTGGTCATCGACCAGAATGGCTGAAAAATTGACGTGTTTAGCGTTGCTTTGATAAATCGCGGTGATGCGAACAAGATTCATACATGAATGCCCATTTCTTCAATCACTTGAGCCAGTTCTTCGAGTCGGGCAAGCTTGGCTTTGAGTTCTAGATTTTCCTTTTCAAGGCTAGCGAGACGTTTTGAATCCATCACCTTGTCGGACTTGGCTTCATACAATGGAGCGTCTGCTTTCTCGCATTCACCTTTTTCGGATAGTCGAGGTAACACTCCCTGCACTCTTAAATCTTCTTCTAGAGTTTCAAGTCGTTCTCTAATGCGAGGATTTTGGGTTAATGCAGACTTGGCAAAACCGCAAGCTTTGGTAATATCTCCTCGCTTAAGCTTTCCCCTGTGGGTGATGTTTGCATAGCTCTCAGGTGTTTGAACCTCAATCCATTGCTCGAAGGCTTGAAAGTTGGCTTCTGCTTTTTGCTGACCGTTCATGACTTACACCAACTTTAATCTGCGTTTTACATCAAGGGGTAGGCGTTCTAGCGTGCGCTCTAATACCTGATCTGTGGTGGTGGCTGAGATTTGCTCATCTCTTGCTTTTAGCTCCCTTACCGCCTTTATCAATTCATCCTTTGTCTTTGCCTTATTGCCGCTGTATCGCTTCGCCAGTTTTGCTTCTTTAGCTTTATGCAGTTTTTCGTTAGTCTCGTCTAACTCTTTTTTCAAGAACTCGGCGTAGTTCACAGAATGGAAGATCGCTTGCATCTTCACACCAACGACTTTTGCGACTTCACTTTTGGAAATTTCAAAGTTTCCTTTTTTGATGAAATCCACTTTCTTGCTGTGATTACGGATATATCTCAATTTTTCGCTATAGAGACTCTGTATCGCTTCATAAGCGGCTTCGGAGCTATTTTTATTCGTTACCCAAGCTGGACGCGACGCTTGCTCTAAAGATGGTTCGAGCTCTTCCTTATCAAGAAATTCATCTAAGTAGTCACTCATTCTGCATAGCCTCGCTGCGCCTCAGCCATTAATACTGTGTCTTGTAAATGGGCAATAAATTTATCATAGGAGGCTTTACCACTGTTTCGTTTAAGCTCTTCAATGCGTTTTAATGCCAGACGCACAGTGTGATAACACGGCTCTTTGATGAACCAAGGAAGCTCAGGGTTTCTGCATGCATCGATATCATCTTTAATGTAAATCACAATGCCATTGAAATTTCCCTCTGTAATATCTGCATTGATGCAGCCTAAACAGAGCTTTGGTGAAGCATTTTGACGTTGTGGCTCGCCATTAATGCTGCACTTGGCTGTTTGCTGTGTCCCGTCACGTAAAAAACACGTTGCCCAAGGGTTCGACTTCATCGCAAGGACTCTTTTTGAGGTAGCGTTTGCCAGTTCTTCTTTCATTTCGTTAATGCCTATCACATGGGTGATGTTCACCGCTTTACTTAAAAAACGGTCAAAACCTCCTGCATAATCCCTGTGTTTATCTTCAATCGCATCAATATGTATCCTCACAACAGCGTTAATCACATTGCGTGTCGCTACTTGCTGGATGACTCTAAACTCTTTATCCCGCAAATAAGCCATGAAAAAGCGTGAATCCAGATGCTTAAAATGCGCCCTGATAAACTTACCGACATCCCCGCGATAGCGACGCAAAACCGCCTCGGCAAAGATATGCCGAAACGCGTGAGGAGTTGGATAAGAAGCCTTACCTAAAAATTCACTCCTAACAGATCGTACACCTGCTTTATCAAGCGAAATCTCGCCAGCCATGAGTGTGGCTTTGGTTTGCTTACTTAAATGACTGTCAAACAAATCGGTGATTTCTTCAGGTGCGGTTCCTTCCACATACTGGCGCAGTCTTTTACCAAAATACTTTCCACCACCCAACTCGATAGCCAATAACACTCGTGGTAACTCTGCTTTTAGCGACTGTCTCAGTTCACGAAGTCTACGAATATGTGATGAATTCATGTCATACGTGGAAATTAAACTGTCATATTGCCCCCGTTCCTGCTCGTTGAGGTGATTTTTTTCGCTTAATACTTGTATCGTATCGATATCTTGAAACATCGAATAATGATGGACAAAATCTTCCCAACAGGTGTTTACAGCCGTGCTAATTTTCAGTTGAGAATCAGCTTTTTGTTTATCCGTCTTTGAAAAATAAAGGGCGGGTAATGACAGAGATTTATCCTCGGCAAGATTTAAGTGTGCTGACTGTGCAGCAAGAATGTAAGCGCCAAGCGTAATTTCACGAGGCAGAGGGGTGTCACCAGAGGTTTTTGGTACTTTCCAACGCACATGGAAACGCCATGGGGTGTACTGATTATCGAGTACATCGGAGTTGACGTCTATTTCAATATCATTTAGTGAAAAGGCATACTCACTAGCACGCCAGCCCGTCAGCCCAACAAAACAGGTCACTCCAGCATCTTCAACCATGTTGCACATTTTGTTGAAGTATTCCATACCAGATAAATAATGCTCAGACGGTGGAATAGGCAAGGTTTCAGTAAGGTACTTTAATCGCTGCCTCATCTCTTGTGTGGTATCTGCAAATGACGTGCGTCGTTCATCTAGAATATTTTTTGTAATCTCATCAAACTCCGCCAATGTAATGGATAATGGCGAATCATTAGAATCAGATTTCACGCTCGAAATCGCAGCTTTGTACTCTTCCCAAATGGCAGATTTGGTTTTACCGTTATCACCAAAAAACTCAACAAATAAAAGCGCTCTGACAAACTCCTGTGCATCATAACGCTCAGGTAAGTGGCAAGCTGACACTATCTGATTAATGGTATCGAGCTTGAAGGCATTGTTACAACGTTCTACTCTCTCAAACTTTTGTTTAAAGGTCTTATGAACAAAGGCCTCTATCGCCAATAACTTTTCCAGTGAAACACTCTTAAAAAACCTTTCCTTAATATCAGAGGATTCTAGCTGCGCACCGATAAATACTTGTCCAAGCAATTTGGTCGTGGTTTGTTTTTGGAGTTTCAAATCTGAGTTTTGAGATTGCATATCATACAACGCCATCGTTGCACGCTTAATCGCCGTGACATAAGCGCAGTGACCCTCAAATAAATGCTGGCAGTGGTCAATATAATGTTTTCCCACTTCAAGACCTAAATAGTTAAAGCTTCCCCCTTTTCTGTATTCTAGACGCGTCATATCTAGCATGGCTATGCAGGCATCGTTAAGCGCTTTATCACACTGCTTAGACGTAACATGACCGATGACACCAGATATCTTGTATTTAGCCAGAATACGCCTAAACGCATTAAGATTAAGCGGCTCAAAGCGGTTTGAATAAGCTGGTGAAGATAGCCTGGGCGTCAATCCTTTTCTTGTGGGGTTTTGCATTAGACAGGTACTATAAAACCCCTCTAAATGGGAAGTATCTAACTGGTCTATGCCTTCACTGTAAAGGTAGGCCATTACCAGCGCAAGCATATCAAAGGCCTGAGAATAAGCTTTACGGAGTGCTGCCTTACCCATTGTTATCTCAAGCCACACGAGCTTCGCAAATTCCACCAGAGTAATCTGGGTCGTCTGTTCATCAAAACTGATAGTAATAGACTCAGTAAATTGCAAATAAGGGCTGGTAAAAATTGTAAAGTCGATGGTTACAACCTGTTTGGCCGTCTGAAAGCGCCAGATATCATCATTAAAGAAGGTATTATCCAATGGATTCAGAGCCGATAACTTACTCTCCAGACTCTCTGCTAGTGAGGTGTTGTTCAGTAAATGCGGTACATGGGTTGCGTATGGCATGTTGATAGTTCCTTATGACAATTGCGCAGAAAAGTGGGGAGGCAATTCTTTTTTCCAACGTTGATAAAGTGACAGCCCTTCTGACAGGCTTTCTTCACTAAACCCTTCTAAGTCTTTGGCTTTGTTTTTTGCAAGCAGACACTCAATCCACTCAGCCTGTGGCAATGCCGTGAAAAATAAATATTCGGGAGCACGCTGGAGCAACAAATCATGCTTGGCTTCTAGCTCATCTAAGAAGTGCCTTAATTTCATTACGGTATGCGCACTGTCATGCAGATATAAAGTGTCAGGCAAATCATTTTCAATCGGTGAGCCCTTTGTAATAAAGCCAAATTCATCTACGCGACCACTTTGCTGCTCGGTCACTATTTTGAGCACCGCGAGCACCTCATCAGAGCGGTTTTTAACATACTCAACGGCATGAGTGTAATCGCTGTGAAAAACTTGCTTATCTTCTTCGCTTGGACAAAACACGTTTACCGTTAAGTCACGCATCACTGCACGTGTCACACGGCCAGTCAGGTTCTCCCATTCCTCGTTGTGCTCCGTTAAATAATTTTCGCGTTCTGTCTGGTTGCTATGGCTTCTGTAATTAGAGAGCCGAGTCGGGTCAAAGGTATCGGAATGTGCGTATACGCTGCTGGTTTTGATGTGGGCGCCAGCAAAAAAACACTCCGTTGTTCTGGTCTGGCAATCCGAACTCTTTCCTGCCTTTGTTCTACAAGAAAGGCCATTTTTAAGTAGTGCAGCGATAGCCTCAACAAAAACAGATGCAACTTTCGCAGACGCATGCTTTTGCGCCAGCACTGTCGATAATGGCGCTTCCTGACAGAGTAGAAACAACAAACCAACGGTATTGGATGGACTAAAAGTTAAAGCTTCGATTCTTGCGCCTTGCACGAGTGGAATATCTTTACTTTTAAGCCTTGTCATATCTTCCAGATATCTAAGCACCGCTCGCCCGATATCTTCTTTGGTTTGGAGTGTCTTTACTTGGTGTATGGTGTTCGCTCGTCCTTTGAAGTAATCACTTTCGATGTGGGTTATATTCCCATTTCTGCGCCGAACGAATTTAAAATCACGCAAAGTCAATTTTGAAATGTCACTTGGTTGCACCGTTTGAAACGCCATCAAATAACTAAATAAGAACGATTCTGCCTCGCACACAGGGACAGGTTTCTTTCGTTTATTATTCGCGGTATCAGCGGTATAAATAGCAAGCCTCTGCAAAAACGCCATATCAAAAATTAGGACATCTTTTTTTGAGGATAAAAAACCACTTATTACCTTTGTATGTATAACAGGAATCACCTCATTCTTCTGAAATTTATCTGCGATGAACGCTCTGTGCTGTGGTTTGGTATGCACAAACACTAATAGAGTAATTGCGTCATTTAGATGCGGAATTTCACCGAGAAAAGGGTTCAGTTTTTCTCTAAGAGTATTGAGTATCGAGGTTTTTTCACGAATGACACGGTAGTTTGCAGCGGCTCCTAGTTCTTCTTTTTGTTTTGGAGCAATCTCAGGAATATCGTGTTCACTGATACCCGCCTGTTCAAAAGCACTTATCAACGCATCTTTGCAGGCTTGCAGATGGATAAGCAGGGTTTCTATCGTGATACGAAATGACGTTACAAGTGCTCTAGGTGAGCCAAGTCGAGAATATAACTCATGACCAATGCCGACATCCTCCCTTCGAAGCCAAGTATGCTGTGAAAACCAGTAATTTAAATTGATTGCATCGACTTCATCTATTGGAGCAGGCTGTGTAAGGCTTTGTTGGTGAAGATATTCACGTTCATAATCGGTCAATGTGCTAGAGAACTCACTAAAACTTAGTGCATGCTGAGTAAAAACCTTTAAAAATTTTAGTCCTGTGGATTGCGTTTTTACGTTATGCTTTTTCACCCGCCATGCTTCAAAGTTTTTAAACAATTTTGCACAGTTTTCTTTTGTGATTGTTACCGAATCTATGTAATCAAAAAGCCAACGAAAAAAAATTAATTTTTCTTTACTTGAATCGGCATAATCATCCGTCATGAAATACAAGTAATGGGCGGCATTTAACACGCCAAAGAGCAGTTTTCGGTAAGAGTCATCACTCTTATTTAGCGTTACAATAAAAGTTGGAGAACTCCGAAATTTTGGCACATTTACACTTGTTGCTGAAGGGTTAAATCTGAGAGGCGTCACGACTTGTTTGGTGCGAAATTCTTTAACAATATTAGACTGTTCAACTAATAATGATTGATTGTCGAGTTTCGACTCTTCGTTATTGCGGCCAGACTCGTTCATAAAATCCGTCATTCGGTCGCCTCTTTCATAAATGCTTCTTTAATGTGAGCGCTGCGGATATAGGTTTTAGTGGTTGCGGGTGCTTTATCGCCAGCGGCATTATGTCCCATCAGCGCTGCAACAAGCAGATATACGGCTGAAGTCGTCGTTACATCATCAATCTGAACACGCTGTTCTTTGCAAGCGTCGTAAAACTTATCCGTACCAAAGCTATGACGAAGCACATGATGAGTATGGTCTTCTTCTAAGGCCTGTCCTAATGGGGGCAAATCATTATTCAACTGTTTTTTAAGTACCTTCTTTTTAACCGTTGTAAAAGCACGAGAGGCCGAATTTTTTGAAACAGGCTCTCCTATGTTACTAGGGGCGTTACTCACCAAAAGTGTGTCGCTCGCACTGTCTGGCCTTTCCCTGTCGTAGTATTCTTTAAAGCGCTCAAGCAAAGTTCTGTGAAGATAAAGCATTCGCCCATTTCCACCGCCAGCAGAACCGCGAGGGGCTTTGGTAAATTTGCCTTGTAAGTAATAGGTAAACTCTGTTTTGTCCGGGTTTGACTCTAATTCAGAAAAAAGGGATAGAAACCCGCTATACCGCTTTGTGCCAATTTGAAAATCAGCGAGTAGCAACCCTTGATTTTCTTTTGAACGCAGCCCAAGCTCACCGCCCGTACGCAGGAGCAGTTCATCTTTAATGCTGTTTGTATTTTGATAAAGAATGGAGCGAAGTTCTGGTGTGAGATATTTAACAGCTGTTCGCTGCTTAGTGTTTCGTTTAACCGTGGCTTTCAGTCTTGGTTTGACGCGAATATCCTTCGCGTCGGTAAAGCCTGTCATTGAAAGGTAATTGTAGTAGTCTCGCAGGGCCATCAAATGATGATCTATTGAATGCTCACCACTTTTAAGCTCTTCAATCAGGACATCGTTAATGTAGTGATTTAACAAATCCTCTGGCAAGTTGTGATGATTGTCTAAGCTGACATATTCACTTAATTGGCTGTACTCAATGACCCAATTTAGAAAGCGCTCTAATCTATTCGTAATATTAGCTATCGTGGTTTCTGTGACTTCCTCTTCTTTATAAAAGGTTTTAGAAAAACCATGCTCACCATCGACTTTTACACGCTTCCAAACCACACCATAGCGATTAACTGCCATGCTAAAGAACGTGGGGAGCAACAATACCGAAAGGTCTTGAGCCATAAAGATATGGCATTGATGAAAATCTGATTTTCGAGTGGTGACAAAATGCATACAAATTTCTCATTAAATTTATATGCATAGTAATTCAGTGATATAAACTATGTCAATACATTTTTAACATACAAATACAACTACATATTTCATAACCATTTATCTACTCTTAACTTATCCATAGTCTGCTCAAATTCTAGCTCACTTGAATAAGTTTAAACGGCGCAGAATCAATAATCCAACCACGCCCATAAATAAGAGTAGCAGTGACGGTACTGCGGCACGCTCATACAGAGCTTCTGCACTTAATTCAAAAATGCGAATCGCCAAAGTGTCCCAGCCAAACGGACGCAAAATATAGGTTGCCGGTAGCTCTTTTGAAACATCAAGAAAGACCAAAACAGCCGCCGTCATTAAGCCCGCTTTTAATAGCGGTAGATAGATCTCCCATACTAAGCGCTTTGGACCTGCCCCAAGACCGCGAGCAGCCTCAATAATCGATGGTTTAATTGTCTGGAAACGACTCTGAATAGGCCCGTAAGCGACGGCTAAAAAACGTACCGAATAGGCCAATAGCAACCCAAATAAGCCGCCAATAAACCATTGGGTAGATAGCCATTGATTCAACCAAGCCATGGCACCGAGAATCCCCATCGCCAACACAACCCCCGGCAACGCATAGCCCATACGCGCGACACCCATTAAGCTCATCAACGGTTTAGGCAAACGGCGTGAGAATTCCAAACTGTTTAATAACAAGGCGACAACAATCGTAATCAACACAGCAATAACACTGAGCAACAAAGTATTACCGAACCACTGCCAGTAACGCTCGTCCCACTCTTCGGTAATAACGCTATAGGCCCATACTGAAAGTTGCATAGTCGGCAGTAATAACACTGCCAGCAAGACCAATAAAACAAATCCAAACGCCAAGATTTTATATCTTTTCGAAGGGTTAAAAGGAGGAGTATCAAGGCGCGAAGTCTGTACATAACCTCGACGACCCCGACTAAGCTTCTCGACACTGAAGGTCAATAGCGCAATCAGCATTAAAATCGTTGCTAACTGAGCCGCCGTTGCCAAAGAGCGGAAATCTTCCCAAGCACTATAAATCGCTAGCGTTAGAGTATTGTAATTAAACAAAGCGACTGTGCCGAAATCGGCCAGGGTTTCCATTAGTGCCAGACTGATACCGGCCACAATCGCCGGACGAGCTAAAGGTAAGCTAACTTTCCAGAAAACACCCCAGGAAGAATAGCCCAAACTACGAGCACTTTCGATCATGGTAATCGATTGATTCGCAAATGCAGTTCGAGCGAGTAGATAGACGTAAGGATAAAATACTAAGGTTAAAATCAGCGCTGGACCTAGAACACCTTCCCTAATATCCATATACGGCAAACCCAAGACCTGTGTAAACTGCTGAAAAGCCCCGCCATAATCAAATGCCCCCAGGACCACAAATGCCAACACATAGGCTGGCATTGCAAACGGTAACAGTAGCAACCAACTGAACAATTTACGACCAGGAAACTCAATCATTACCACTAACCAAGCCAAACTTACACCCAATAAAAAAGTGCCGATGCCGACACCCAATAGCAAGAGTGTAGTATTGATGACCAGTTCAGAAAGAATCGTTTTTACAAAATGCTGCCAGATATCGGTATCAACACTGTTCCAACTGAATAGCAAATTCAGTGTCGGCAACAAAAGCAAAAACACCAGTGTCACTAAAAACAGCGACACCGGTGCAAGTTTTAATAGATGAATAAATTGTCTGTTCAAAATAGTTTAAGAAAATTTTTGAGAAACGACATACTGAAGCCAATAACGTCGTTTTATTTCATTCCTAGCGGTAGCCAACTCTCTGCATTAGCTTAACTGCCTGCTGCTGATATTTTACAACTTCATTCAAACTTAAGGAATCGGCTTTAAATTCTCCCCAAGAAGCAACCAGCTCGGAAGGCTTAATGGTTGGATTGGCAGGATATTCGTTATTCCACTCAGCATAAATTTCTTGTGCTTGGCCGTCACTTAGCCATTCAATAAACTGCTTCGCTTTTTGCACTTGATCGGCATGTTTAATTACCCCTGCACCAGAAACATTAATATGGGTACCGGTTGTATCCTGATCAGGCCAGAATAGTTTTAGCGGTACGTCCGGCTGTTGTTTTACCAAACCGCCAAAATAGTAACTGTTTACAATTCCCACATCACAACCACCGCCAATAATTGCCTGCATTACTTGCGAATCCTTAGCCTGAGGCTTCATTGCCAGATTATTCACCCAACCTTTTACAATTTGTTCGGCTTTTTCTTCACCATGATGTGCAATTAAAGAGGCGACTAAAGACTTGTTATAAACTTTCTTTGAGGTGCGTAAACATAGCTCATTCTTCCATTTTGGGTCAGCCAAGTCCGCATAACCTTTTAGGTCTGAAGGAATCAGTTTATTCGTGTTATAAATCAAGGTTCGAGCACGAATCGATAATGCCGTCCAAAGCCCCGCGCCATCGCGTAAGTTCGCCGGAATATTTTTTTCAATCAACGTTGAATTTAAAGGTTGGAATAGACCTTCTTGTGCCGCATAGCCTAAATTCCCGGCATCCGCCAACATCAAAACATCTGCTTGAGTCTCAGCGCCTTCCGCCTTTAGACGTTCAATCAGCGCCCCTTCCTTACCGGTATATAACGTAATTTTAACGCCGGTTAGTTTGGTATAAGCATCCGTTAACGGCTTAAGTAAATGCTCTTTGCGGGAACTGTAAACCACTAAATCACTTTCAGCCGCTTGCACACCTTGCACTGCTGAGATCGCTACCAATGGCATCGCTAGGGAAAAACTAATGATTAATGAAAAAAATCTTAATTGTTTCAGTGCAGCAAACGCTTTGAGGAGGTTCATAAGCTTCCTTCGCTAAATAATATAAATCAGATACAAGGATTAAGAGATAAGGTTACGCAGCGCTTGAATAGTCTAAAAGTTGACCATTTTTCAACATTGCCATACGGTCACACAAAACACCAGCTTCATCCGGTGAGTGAGTCACAACAAGAGCGGAAAGGTTTTCGGCTTTAAGCCATTCGCGTAATGTCTTCGCCAGTCGTAAAGCTAAAGGGCGATCCAGATTCGAGAAAGGTTCATCAAACAAAATTAAATCCGGCTTTGGCGCCATTGCACGGGCAATCGCCACTCGTTGCTGTTGACCGCCAGATAGCTCATGCGGATAACGGTCTAGTAGATCATGGATGCCCATCATCTGCGTCAATTGGTTACAGCGAATGCGTTTTTCTGCTTTAGAAAGATGTTTAATACCAAAAAGAATATTTTGCTCAACACTTAAGTGAGGAAACAAAGCATAATCCTGAAAAACCATCGTAATACCTCGCTGCTCTGGAGCCGTACATGAATGGCTACAGCTTAAACAACGTCCGGCAACAATCACTTCCCCTTGGTTTAGGCGCTGAAAACCGGCAATGGCACGCAACAAAGTGGTTTTACCACTACCGCTTTCGCCCATCAAACCAACAATTTCACCCGCTTCCAATTGGAGATCACAGGTATTTAATACCGGCATCTTGTCATGGATTACTGTGACTTTCTCAAGTGCTAACATTTGCTTTATCCAAATTCATATCTTAATGATAATAATTCACAATTCGAATATTAGATTAAATAAGAATTGTTTTCAATATCAATTAAGGATAATCATCATTTATTTTTTTGCATTAAAACTAAATGATAATAGTTTTTATTAATCATCTATTGATAGTGCCTCTTAATTGAAATAAAAACCTAGCAAAAAAGTCAGTTTTTAGCCTAAAAGGCTGATTTTTAGAGACTATGGATAAAGTTTGGAGAAAAGCAATTTTGAGAAGTGAGCGCTAGAAGTGCCTTACTGCGAGACACTTCACGATAGGCTTTGTAAGCGATTACACCCAATTGCGTGGGCTTAGATAATCATAAATACGCGCTTCTTCGGTGCCCGGTTCCGGCTGATAACCGTATTTCCAGACGACTTCCGGCGGCATCGACATTAAAATCGACTCGGTACGACCACCGGTCTGTAAACCGAAGATGGTACCGCGGTCAAAGGCCAAGTTGAATTCTGCATAACGACCGCGACGATATAGCTGGAAATCCTTTTGACGTTCGCCATACTCATCGTCTTTGTGTTTCGCAAGAATCGGACGGTACGCTTTAATATAACCATCGCCGACAGCTTGCATAAAGGCGAAACACTGGTCGAAATCCCAACCGTAGGTATCTTCATTTAAATCATCAAAGAACAAACCACCAACACCACGAGTTTCATCACGGTGCTTCAAATAGAAATAATCGTCGCACCACTCTTTATATTTAGGATAGATTTCTTCGCCGAATGGTTCACAAGCATCTTTAGCCGTTTGATGCCAATGCACACAATCTTCGTCAAACGGATAATAAGGCGTCAGATCAAAACCGCCACCAAACCACCAAACAGGCTCCTCGCCTTCTTTTTCGGCAATGAACATACGCACGTTAGCATGCGAAGTCGGTGCATAAGGATTACGCGGATGAATCACCAAAGACACACCTAAGGCCTGAAAAGAGCAGCCTGCCAACTCAGGACGGTTTGCCGTTGCTGCCGGCGGCAGAGTTTTGCCTCTTACATGCGAGAAGTTAACGCCCCCTTTTTCAATAACAGTTCCACCTTCCATTACACGGGTACGACCGCCACCGGTCAGTCCCATCACGCCTTCTTCGCCTTCACGCTCCCAAGCGTCGATAATGAAATCCTTCGAGCCGTCTTCTTCGGCAAGTTGCGCACAAATATCATCCTGTAGGGACAACAAATACGCTTTGACCGCTTCAACATTCACTGGATTGGTCATGCTCTTTCCTTTGCACTTTTTTATGTTAGGCGCTTATTCTAACAACCGCCCTTGCTAAGGATTCAATATTTTACTCAGCAATTATTTATGTTTAGGTATTGCCGATAGTTGTGCTGAGGATTATGCTTTTCAAAACCTATTAAATTTACGGAACAATTCTATGAAAAAAACTTTGCTCATGACCTTAAGTTTATGCGCCCTGCTACTGAGTAGCCAATCCGCGTATGCTAATTGGTGGGAAAAAGGTGTGGAGATGTATAAAGAGATGCAGACCACACAAACAAACAATACAAATACTGACAGCTCAGCAAGCAGCCAATTTTCTGTCGAAGAACTACAAAAGGCATTTCGACAAGCGCTGAATATCGGAGCTGAAAATGTTATCTCGCAACTCGGCGTCGAAAACGGTTTTAATCTCGACCCAAAAGCGCATATCAAGCTTCCTACAAGCCTACAAAAAGTGCACAGTCTATTGGATCGTTTTAGTTACGGTCAGTTGACCGATGATTTAGAACTAAAACTCAATCAAGCCGCTGAAGAAGCGACTCCGCAAGCCAAGCAACTATTTGTAGACGCAATTAAAGAGATGAGTTTTGATGATGTTCGTAAGATTTATCAAGGTGCCGACGATTCGGCAACACAGTATTTAAAAAGTAAAACTGCCGATAAAATCCGTACTCAAATGGGGCCAATCGTCACCGCCAAACTGCAAGAAGTCGGTGCACTACAACTGTATGAAAACGTACGTGAGCAGTATATGAGCTATCCTTTAGTACCCAATTTAAATGCTGATTTACAGTCACATGTTTTGGATAGTGGCATTGATAGTATTTTCTATTACCTTGCTGAACAGGAAAAAGCGATTCGCGAAAACCCGGAAAAACAAACTACAGAACTCCTTAAAAAAGTGTTTCAACAATGATAAAAACCACAAAAAAATCTTTCATTCTTAGCTCGGCTATCCTTCTTGGAACCGCCACTTTAAGCGGCTGCGGAACGACTACGACCAAACAAGGTACGGTAGGAGTCGAGCGCACGCAAATTATGCTAGTTTCCGAAGAACAGATTATGCAAGGCGGTAAAGCCGCCTACGCGGAAGTGCTCGGCAAAGCCAAAGAAGAAAAAACCTTAAATACCAATGCTAAATTGACTAAACGGGTTCGAGCCATTGCCGACCGACTTATCCCACAAACTGCTGTGTTCCGTACCGATGCCCCGAAATGGGATTGGGAAGTGAACGTATTAGAATCTGATCAATTGAACGCATGGTGTATGCCGGGTGGCAAAATCGCGTTCTATACCGGTATTATCGAAAAATTAAACCTAACCGACGCGGAAATCGCCGCCATTATGGGTCACGAAATGGCACATGCATTACGTGAACATAGTCGTGAACGCGCTTCGCAACAAGTCGCGCAGCAAACCGGTTTAGCGGTTTTAGGCGCTGTGACAGGCATGGGACAAGTCGGGATGGATTTAACCTCTTTGGCAATGCAAGTTACCTTAACGCTTCCAAATAGTCGTACCCATGAAATTGAATCAGACCGCATGGGCGTTGAACTAGCAGCACGGGGCGGATACGACCCTTATGCCGCGATTTCACTCTGGCAGAAAATGGATAAAGCCACGCAAGGCGGTAAAACACCGGAATTATTAAGCACCCACCCTTCGCATGACTCACGTATTCAAGATCTACAGAAATACGCCAAACGCGTCGAACCGCTTTATTTACAGGCTAAAAAGAAATACCGTTAAAGGTAGTAAACTAGAAAAGAAAAACGCCTCATTTGAGGCGTTTTTTGTTTAAGCGACTATCGTAATTGCTTGCCACTTTGGGCATCGAAAATTCGCGTCGGCTGACTAAGCTGACCGAGTTCTCCTTGCATACAGTCGACCTGCTCGGCAAAGATTTGTTGAATTTCCTGACAAGAGCGCGCCGGTTCGGAACCGGTTAGATTGGCGCTGGTAGAAATCAGCGGTCCACCAAAAGCAATGCACAGTTCTTGCACCCCTTGATGCGCAGTGACACGCACTGCTACCGTATCACGGCCACCGGTAATCCAATCCGGCAAATTTTCTTTAACCGGTAAAACCCAAGTAACCGGCCCCGGCCACGTCTCTTCAACCGCGGCTTGCCAGCTTTCGCCCTGCAATTTCACTAATGGCACAATCTGCTCGATATTAGCAGCAATCAGGATCACGCCTTTTTCCAAAGGACGCTGCTTCACGTGGAGCAAAGTCCGCATAGCCGATTGATTAAACGGATCACAACCTAAACCGTACACGGCTTCAGTCGGATAAGCGATCACCTGCCCTGCTTTAAGCTGTTGAACTGCTTGTTCTAGGGTGATTTGCGGCATCTTTGGATTATGCCTGACGGTGAATACTAAGCACTTTCTTAAAGACATTTGGGTCTTTAATCTGGGTCATTTCACCTTCGCGCGGCATATGCTTGTCTTTTAAACGAGACAGGAAAAAACGCAACGCCGCCAGACGCAATGCCGCCGGCCAAGCTTTTTCTTCATCCACGGTTAACGCTCTTTGCTGACGATAAGCTTGTAACATTTGCTCGACTTTAGCGTCATCAAAATGGATATTATCAACACCACTCTCATTGATGCGACACCAATCATTCACCATTACTGCTAAGTCATATAAGAAAGGCGCGTTACAAGCGTAATATAGGTCGATAATACCGGACAGGTCATTGCCTGAGAACAAGGCATTGTCACAGAAAAGGTCAGCATGGATGACACCACACGGCAAATGCGCCCAATCGACTTCAGACT
Organism: Thiomicrorhabdus marina; assembly: GCF_017571465.1. GTDB lineage: Bacteria > Pseudomonadota > Gammaproteobacteria > Thiomicrospirales > Thiomicrospiraceae > Thiomicrorhabdus > Thiomicrorhabdus marina. The sequence continues at coordinate 59,137 of NZ_JAGETV010000010.1, forward strand.
GGAAAGCCAGTTCATCTTCAATCATCGCCTGCTCGTCTTGCGGCAAGTATTGTTTGATGATGCTGTAAGTCGACTTCATCCAGTCCAGACCACGGTCATTCGGACGGAAGTCGGAAAAATCAGTTCCGGCTTCATGGAATTTTGCCAGATATTTCCCCATCACCGAACATTGTGTATCGTTTGGATGGTCAACACCGCCGCCTTTCAAACGCTCAACCAATGCCGCCGGTTTGCCTTTTAATTCTTTAAGATAGCCGTTAGAAAGTGTTTTAATCGGATGTGCGGTCGGAATATGGTGTTCCGCCATAAACGCCATAATATTCAAGAAGTACGGCAGTTCTTCAAAACTGTGATGTTCGAAAATCGTCAAAACAAACTGCTGAGTCTGCCCATTTAGAGTGGTATTGACAAAATAGTTGGTGTTTTCGATGCCGGCGCTAATGCCCTCAAACGAGTCTAATTCACCAACTGAATAATCTTGTAAAAATTCGACCAAATCGCTTTGTTCAACGACGGTATAGACAGACATAGAGTAAACTCTCGTAATTCGCTAAAATGATTCGGCAAATTTTACCATAAGAGTGATTCAATGACTGCTTCCAAAACCGACTTTCCAATCAACCCAAACAGCCCGTTTATCTTAGTTGACGGCTCTTCCTATCTATTCCGTGCTTTCCACGCTATGCCGCCGCTTTCCAATTCGAAAGGACAGGCTACCGGAGCGATTTTTGGGGTTATTAATATGCTTGGAAAATTGTTGGAACAGTACCAGCCGGAAAAAATGGCCGTGATCTTCGATGCCAAGGGGCCGACTTTCCGTCACGAAATGTATGACCAATACAAAGCGCACCGCCCGCCAATGCCGGACGAACTGCGCACACAGATTGAACCGATTCACGAAATCGTTAAGGCGCTTGGCCTACCGTTATTGGTGATTGAAGGCGTGGAAGCCGATGATGTCATGGGAACCTTAGCGCATGAAGCGACTTTGGCACAACACGACACGCTGATTTCTACCGGCGATAAGGATATGGCCCAACTGGTCAATGAACATGTCACTCTAATCAATACCATGACCGATGCACTGATGACGCCCGAAGGCGTTGTTGAAAAATTCGGGGTTCGCGCCGACCAAATTATCGATTACCTAGCACTAATGGGCGATAGCGCTGATAACATTCCTGGGATTCCAAAATGTGGCCCGAAAACCGCCGTAAAATGGCTAACCGCGTTCGGCAATGTCGACAACCTAGTAGCAAACTCTTCAATGATTGGTGGCAAGATTGGCGAAAATCTCCGCAATAATCTCGAACAACTGGAACTTTCACGACAATTAACCACAATTAAGCTTGATTGCGAACTGCCAATCGGTCTAGCGGACATTACCCGCCATGCACCGGATATGGAACGCTTAAAAGAGTTATTTGCCGAATATGAGTTACGCACTTGGCTTGGACAAGTCACTAAAGGCGAAATGCCGTTCACTAAAAACAATGGTGCCAAAGCGCACAGCCAAACCGTGCAGAAGAAAACGGCAACAACCGCAGAACCAACTATCTCGGCTCCGACCGCATTAGAACAGAGCGCCGCCGATTACCAAACTGTCTTTAGCCAACAAGAATTCGAACAGTGGCTGGAATGGATTAAAACCGCCGACCTATTTGCCATAGATACCGAAACTACTTCCCTAAACCAGATGCAGGCGCAAGTTGTCGGTGTCTGCTTGGCGGTAACTCGCGAAGATAAAATGTACACATGCTATATCCCGCTGGCACACGATTACGAAGAGGCTCCGCAACAGTTAGATCGTGAAATGGTTCTAAATGCACTAAAACCAATTCTTGAAGACGCGAATATTCATAAAGTAGGGCAAAACCTCAAATACGACTGGCACGTACTTAAAAACCACGGTATTACCATGCAAGGCATGCAGTTCGATACCATGCTTGAGTCTTACACGCTAAATAGTGTCGCTACGCGTCATAATATGGACGATTTGGCGTTGAAATATCTAGGCCGCCGAACAGTGCATTTTGAAGAAATCGCCGGTAAAGGTAAAAAACAGCTGACCTTTAACCAAATCGATATCGACACTGCTGCCAATTATGCGGCAGAAGATGCGGAAATCACCCTACAATTGCACCAAACCCTATGGCCGCAACTGCAACAAGAACCGGAACTGGCTAAGGTACTGACCGATATCGAAATGCCGTTAATGCCGGTTTTGGCGAAAATCGAATACAACGGTGTATTAGTCGATACCGATATGCTTGCCAAACAGAGCGAAGAGTTAAGCGTTAAGTTGGATGAATTGGAGCAAAAAGCGCATCTGATTGCCGGCGAGAAGTTCAACCTGAACTCATCTAAACAGTTACAGACAATTCTATTCGAGAATCTGGAGCTGCCGATTGTTAAGAAAACCCCAAAAGGCGCACCGTCAACTGCCGAGCCGGTTCTGGTACAACTGGCCGAAGACGGTCATGAAATGCCGACCTTAATTCTTGAATACCGTAGCTTGGCAAAGCTGAAATCGACCTATACCGATTCTTTGCCGAAACAGATAAACCCTAGCACCGGTCGTATCCACACCTCTTATCAGCAAGCAGTCGCTTCAACCGGTCGTTTATCATCTACCGAACCGAACTTACAGAATATTCCGGTACGTACTGCGGAAGGTCGTCGTATCCGTAATGCGTTTATTCCACGTCCAGGTTACAAAATCTTAGCAGCTGACTACTCGCAGATTGAATTGCGCATTATGGCGCATTTGTCAGCAGATGAAGGCTTGTTGAATGCATTTTCCGCCGGTAAAGATATTCACCAAGCGACCGCTGCAGAGATTTTCGGTGTGCCCGTCGAATCGGTCACAACTGAGCAACGCCGTAGTGCCAAAGCAGTTAACTTCGGATTAATCTATGGTATGTCGGCATTCGGTCTGGCAAAACAGCTCAATGTGCCACGTAATGTCGCGCAAGATTACATTAACCTGTATTTTGCACGTTATCCGGGCGTTTTAACTTATATGGAACAGACCAAAGAGAATGCCAAACAAAATGGCTATGTTGCAACCCTTGGAGGTCGTCGTCTATATCTGCCGGATATCAACTCTCGTAATGGCCAGTTACGCCAATATGCGGAACGTACTGCGATCAATGCGCCAATGCAGGGAACCGCTGCCGACATTATCAAAACTGCGATGATCGCAATTGATAAATGGCTGGATGAAACCGATTTAGACTTGCAGATGATTATGCAGGTTCACGATGAATTGGTATTTGAAGTGGCCGAGCAAGATTTGCAACAAGCCGAAGCGAAAATCAAAGAACTAATGGAATCTGCGATGCAATTGGATGTGCCGTTATTGGTTGAAGCCGGAATTGGCGACAACTGGGAACAAGCTCATTAGCAATCATTAATTCAGTGCCGAGATTAATAGTAAAAACAATACTTTTATCAATAAAATCGTTATTTCCAAGACTTAAATTATTTTCATAATGATTAATTAAAAATCACAAAATTGCGATTCTATAAATAGAATTAAAGTCTTTTAAGAATACAAAAGTATTCATATAAGTATTTACTATTTTAATACTTATAAAATAAAAGTATAATGAAAACAATGGAATAAGTGTTATCGTAGTTACAGTAAATATTACGTACTATTCCGGCTGTTTATGTAATTTAAATTTGAGGTTTATTTGAGATGCTTACGCGCAAGATTATTTTTCCGGCACTAATGCTTAGTTTAGGCAGTGGTCAAGTAGTCGCCGGTGATAATGATATTAATGGCGTCAACTTAAACCAAAGCGATTTTGCTGACTTTGCAGACAGCGTAACTAATATTTTCGCATACAAAACTCTGCTTCCGGGAGAACCTCTTGGCGCACTTGGTTTTGATATCGGTATTAGTGCGACCTCTTCAGAATCTCAATTCAAACTAAACAACCAACAACGTGATACTAATCATCGTGTAAACCTAGTAACAATTAATGCCCAAAAAGGGCTTCCCGGCGGTTTCGATATTGGTATTCAATACAGCAAGCTAATGGATAGTGACGCTTCTAGTTTAAGCGGTGAATTACGTTACGCAATTCTTGAAGGCGGCGTTTTACACCCAAGCCTTTCAGTAGGTGGCCAATATACTCAGACTTCGGGTATTGATGCACTAGATTACCAATCTTTCGGTGTCGACTTCGGCGTTTCCAAAGGCTTTGCAAATGTAACGCCTTACGCCAACATTGGTATGGTGGCATCCTCAGTTGACCCTATTTTGAATACGACCCTTAAAGAAGAAAATCCGACACTTTTGAAAGTTTCAGCAGGTTTGAATATCAATCTATTCGCATTTGATATCTTAGTTGGTTATAACCAAATCGGTGATAACAATAACTACTCAATTAAAGCTGGTTACCGTTTCTAAAAATGCCAAATCACCTATAAAAAAACCGACATTAAGTCGGTTTTTTTATATCAATTAAGAACAAAAAGCTAGTCAGCCATCTTCTCTTTGACCGGTCTTTCATATTCAAACCAATGATCAAGTTTAAGCCATACTTCATTTAAGCCATCACGCTTTAAAGACGAAAACAGTTGAGCTGTAGCATGTGGATATTCTTCTTTAAGCATTTTACGTAATTTCAAAAGGCTCGCTTTTGCCGGACCTTTCTTTAACTTATCAGATTTAGTTAGCAAAACATGAACTGGCAATTCTAGGCTCTTCGTCCACTCTAGCATCGTCATGTCAATTTCTGTCGGTGGCATACGAGAATCCATTAATAACACCACTCCTTTCAACTGTGGGCGCTTCTCAATATATTCACTCAATCCCGCTTCCCAAGCACGTTTGATTTTGACATTCACTTTGGCGAAACCATAGCCGGGTAAATCGACCAATGCACGTTCTTCATCCAAAGTGAAAAAGTTAATCAATTGGGTACGCCCAGGGGTTTTACTGGTTCGTGCTAAACTCTTCTGAGAAGTGATGACATTCAAAGCACTGGATTTTCCGGCATTGGAACGTCCGGCGAATGCGACTTCATACTTTAATTCTTCCGGGCAAAGATTCAGTGTAGGCACACTTTTTAAGTATTTCGCTTGTTGATATAAGGGATGCTGCATACAGGCTACTTTAAGACTTTATCAATTGTTTGCAAAATTATATACTCTATCCTATTTTTAATTAAATTGATCCATTAAAAATAGGCCTCAAAATTCCCTATAAATGCGATATATAGCGGGTTTCAAGCATATAAATAATGTTAAAAAAATGTGCTAACCAAAAGGTTATTAACCTTAATTGGCATAAATTCTTGCGCCCTAAAAGAAGCAAAAAACGACATTTACGGCCAATATAAAACAAATTAATTAATGGATAATTAAAATTTAAGGCAACTCTTTGAGTCCTAAATGTAAAGGCACGACACGAGCATGAGTAATACACAGCCAACAGGCAAGAAAGTTAATAAAAAGCCTAGCCAAATAATGAACTTCTTGGGTTCTATGAACTTAGCGGTAACTTTATTGGTCATGCTTTCGATTGCTTCAGTAATCGGTACTGTGCTGCAACAAAACCAATCCTTCCAAGATTACATCATCAAATTTGGGCCTTTCTGGACCGAAGTTTTTAATAGTTTGGGTCTCTTCCAAGTTTACGGCGCCGCGTGGTTTATCCTAGTTTTGGTATTCCTTCTGATTTCGACCAGTGTTTGCGTGGCTCGTAACGGCCCCGGCTTTATGAAAGACATGAAGCAGTTTAGTGAAAAACTGTCGCAAACCGCTATCAAACACCAAACCAATAATAGGCAGTTTAATACTGACATTTCGCTAGATGATCAGCAAAAAGTGGCGCAATTGGTATTGGAAAAACACGGTTATAAAACCAAAATCCATCAACGCGATGACGGTTCAGTCACCGTTGCCGGCCTTAAAGGCAGTTGGAACCGATTAGGATATATCTTTACTCATATTTCAATTATTGTTATCTGTCTTGGTGCCTTGCTGGATAGCAATCTTTTGTTGAAATATCGCGAACTAACTGGAGATCTAATCCCGGAAACCCGCACTGTCAGCCTTGATCAGATTCCAAAAACGTCATGGGTCGGCGACGAAAATATCTCTTTCCGAGGCACGGTAAATATCGCTGAAGATCAAAAATCAGACGTACTATTCTTACCTTACGATAACGGTTTCTTAGTTCAACAACTGCCGTTCTCTATCGTCAATAAGGATTTCCGCATCCAGTATTACGATACTGGTATGCCAAAAACCTATGAATCGGATTTAGAGCTTTATATCCCTGGCCGAGAGGAACCTATCCGCCAAACGATTGAAGTAAACAAACCACTGTATTTTGAGAACTACGCAATTTATCAATCTTCGTTTAGCGATGGCGGTACAAAGCTAAAACTAAACGTTCATCCATTACTGGCACCGGTGGTAGCACCGCTTGAATTGGATACGGCAATTAATAAAGTGGAGCCACTGAAAACCGCTCATGGCAAGTTCCGTTTGGAATTAGACGATTTCCGAAACTTCAATATGGTACCGATGACCGAGGAAGAGAAAGCTGCTACGGGTCGTAAATTCCATAACAACGGTCCAACCATTACCTTTAAAGTTCGTAACGAACAAGGTAAAGCATGGGAATATGAAAACTATGTAATGGCAAACAAACAAGAAGGCCGATATTTCTTTATGACTGGCGTTCGTCAATCGGCAGCTGAAGAATTCCGTTACTTGTTTATTCCGGCAGATGCTAAGCGCAGTAAAGAGCGTTTCTTCAAATTCTTGGCAATTTTGAATAATCCGCAACGAGTGTCGCGAATTTTCCAAGAACAGTATCCGTTTACCGAAGACATGGATCAACGCACCTACGCTTTACAGTTACGTCTGGTTGAACAGCTAATGACCGTTTTCCGCCGTTCAGGCTTCGCTGGTTTGACTCAGTTTATCCAAACGAATGTACCGAAAGAAGAACAAGAAAAAGTCAGTGATTATTATTTCACTCAGACGACTTTTGCCCTACAAAGCGCTTATATGGCACTTTTGCGCGAAGAAGGTGTGGTTAAATCGATTCAAGATGAAATCAGCGATTTCGATAAAACATGGTTCGAGGATGCTCTAACGGTTATCTCAAGCTTATCGAAATATGGCCCGCCGATGTATTTTGAAATCGACAGCTTTCAACAAGTTCAAGCAACAGGTCTACAAATTACCAAATCACCTGGTAAAGACATCGTTTATTTTGGAAGTACCATGTTAATTATTGGTGTCTTCTTTATGTTCTACGTTCGTCAACGACGTTTCTGGGTTAATATCAAACCGGAAAATGAAAAACTGGAACTCACCTTGGCAGCTAAAGATAATAAGAATCTGCCGGAAACCAAAACTGAATTTGAAAAAATTTCCAACCAAATTCAGACCGTAAGTAAACAAGCATAATAGTAGGTAACGACTATGCAAACGCAAACCATAATGGATTCGATCCAAGAAGAGAAAAAGCCGTATACGCTAAAAGATTTTGTCTGGATCGCTTTTGTGGTCTTAGGCAGTATTTTCGCCTATACCCAATACAGCAGCCTGATGGACGTCTATGAAGTCGGTATTTTAATTGGAACAGCAGCATCTATGATCTGGCTTGGACGCTTTTGGCCAAGCTTGATGACTATGAGCTACTGGGTAGCCGGTATGTCACTGTTGGCGCTATGGACCTATAGCAGCCATGGTAATGTCATCGAAACGAAGGAGACTGCATTCTTCCTGAAATTCCTAGTTTCCAGTGAATCGGCGATTATGTGGATGAGTGCACTGTTCGTTCTAGCGACAGCAACCTATTTCTTAGCGCTTTTCAATAAGTCAGAATTTACCTACAAAACCGCAACCACAATGGTGTGGGCGGCCGTGACTTTCGGTCTCGTCGGGATGATGGTGCGCTGGCGCGAGTCTTACATCATCAACTTCGACTACGGTCATATTCCGGTCAGCTCGCTGTATGAAGTATTCATTTTATTCGCGGTATTAACCGGTCTGATTTACCTTTACTACGAAGTAAAATACAACGCCAAAGCACTTGGTGGTTTCGTTATGCTGGTCATCAGTGCATCGGTTGCGTTCCTACTTTGGTACCACTTCGACCGTGGTGCGCACGAAATCCAACCACTGGTTCCAGCACTAAAATCCTACTGGATGAAGATACACGTTCCAGCTAACTTCGTTGGGTACGGTTCTTTCGCCATTGCCGCGATGATTGGTGTAGCTTACCTAATCACCAGTAAAGCGCTACAGAAAAACCCAAACAGCGCTTTTGCAGCGAAAATGCCTTCTCTGGAAGTGATGGATGACCTAATGTATAAAACCATCGCACTTGGTTTTGCCTTCTTCACTATCGCGACCGTACTTGGTGCGATGTGGGCAGCAGAAGCTTGGGGCGGTTATTGGTCTTGGGACCCGAAAGAAACTTGGGCGCTAATCGTATGGCTTAACTACGCAGCTTGGTTACATATCCGCATGTCTAAAGGTTGGCGCGGTAACCCGATGGCTTGGTGGGCATTTGTCGGCTTGCTCATTACCACCTTTGCTTTCCTTGGAGTAAATATGTTCCTATCCGGTCTACACTCATACGGTGAACTATAAGGAGCATGGCAATGAATCGTCGTCACTTCCTACAATCGATTGGTCTTACTGGTTTGGCGCTACTGACGCCGGCCAGCTGGGCGAAAGTCGAACTAATGACAGGTGTTCATTACAAAGTCTTAAAAAATCCTATTCCAATTGCACCGGCAAAAAAACAAGTGGTTGAAGTCTTTGGATACAGCTGTCCGCACTGTTACCATTTAGAAGACAGTTTAAACCAGTGGTTGAAGAGTAAACCGGCCGACGTTGAATTTAAACGCATGCCGGTGGTGTTTAATAACCCTAACTGGATTTTCATGGCTCGTGTTTTCTTTACCGCCCAAGAATTAGGAATTTTAGACAAGTCGCATGAAGCATTTTTCCATGCGATTCACCGCGATAAAAAACCATTATTTAGTGTTGATGCCCTAGCAGATTTTTATGCTCAATTTGGTGTTGAAAAGCAAACCTACAAAGATATGTTTGCCAGCTTCACTGTTGATCAACACGTTCGTGCTGCCGGTAAATTGACTCGCCAATACGAAGTAGAAGGTGTTCCTGCGCTTATCGTCAATGGTAAATATCTGACTGACGTGCCTATGGCTGGGAGCCGCCGCGCGCTTTGGGATGTTGTAAACCAACTGACCGAAAAATAACGGGTCTATCCTCGAGGCTGACTCTTAACTCAGCCTCACTCCCCATTATCTCCCATCAATATAAATTCAGCTTGCTCTAGTCATTTAATAAGCAAGACTTCATAATAAAGCCAATACTAAATATCGCCAGTAATGCATTACTGCAAAAAATACAACCAATGGAACATCTATGAAAGCCGCTGAACTGTTTGTGCAATGTTTGGAAAATGAAGAAGTCGACTACATTTTTGGAATTCCCGGTGAAGAAAACCTTGATCTAATGGATGCCCTATTAGATTCAGAGATCAACTTTATCACCACCCGCCACGAACAAGGCGCTGCTTTTATGGCCGATGTTTATGGTCGTTTGACTGGAAAACCTGGGGTTTGCCTTTCCACTCTCGGACCGGGAGCGACCAATTTAGTTACCGGCGTAGCAGACGCCAATATGGATAACGCCCCACTTGTAGCTATCGCCGGTCAGGCCGCTACCACTCGTATGCACAAAGAGTCGCATCAAGTGGTCGATTTGGTCAGTATGTTCAAACCGATTACCAAATATGCCACTCAAGTTCTGGAGCCGGAAACTATTCCAGAGGTGATCCGTAAAGCCTTTAAGTTGGCGCAAGCAGAAAAACCGGGGGCGACCTTTATCGACTTGCCGGAAAACATTACCGAAATGGACGTCAACGAACTGCCGCTACCCTCTAGCGAAAACCGTTTGACCTTTGCCCATCGCGAACTAATTGCTAAAGCCGCCAACTTAGTCAGCCAAGCTAAAAATCCACTGATACTGGTTGGTAACGGCGCAGTACGTGGCCGCGCTACCTCCGATATCGAACACTTTGTCGAACAACATAAAATTCCAGTGGTTAATACCTTTATGGCCAAAGGCGTTATCCCTTTCTATAACCCAATGGCGATGGGAACTGCCGGCTTACAGAAAGGCGACTACGAAAACGGCGGCTTTGCAAAAGCTGACTTAGTAATATGCGTCGGTTTCGATATGGTCGAATATCACCCCCACCTATGGAATCCAAACCGTAGCCACACGATTATTCATATCGATACCAAAAAGGCCGAAGTCGATAAAAGCTATATTCCGGCGGTTGAACTAATTGGTAATGTTGGTGCAAACCTGAAAGCACTTGGAAACGCCATTGAGAAGCCGATTACCGAAACCAAAATCGATTTCTTACTGCGTGAAGCGATGATTGGCGAAATGAACCGCTGTTCACGAAGCGACGCTTGGCCGATGTTGCCACAGAAAATTATTTGGGATCTGCGTACCGCCATGAAGTCAGATGACATCGCTATCAGCGACGTAGGTGCTCACAAGATGTGGATGGCACGTATGTTCCGTTGCGATAAACCAAACACCTGCATTATCTCCAACGGTTTTGCCGGAATGGGTATTGCTGTACCTGGCGGGGTTTCTGCTAAACTGGCCTATCCAAATAGCGGCGTGGTTGCTGTCACCGGTGACGCCGGCTTTATGATGAATTCGCAAGAGATTGAAACCGCCCTACGCTGCAATACACCGTATGTAATTTTAATCTGGAACGACAGCCAATATGGGCTAATCGAATGGAAACAACAACGCCGTTACGGTCGCAGTGCCTATATTGATTTCAAGAACCCGGATTTTGTCGCTTACGCTAAATCATTTGGTGCCGATGCAGTGCGCATCGAAAAGGCCGAACAACTCTTACCAACCTTGCAAAAGGCATTGCAAAATCCAACCGTTACCGTAATTGACTGTCCAGTCGATTATTCGCAAAATGACCGCTTAACCACCCTACTTGGGAATGTTTTATCAGAGATTGAGGATTAAGCGCATTAGACGCTTTAAGGAAACCCTATGCTGTATGTAAAAAAAGACGATCAAGGCCATATCACTGAGATTGAATTCGCTCCAGAAGATGGATTTGAAGAAATCAGTATTACTGACCAAGAAGTTAGCCGCTTTATCTCCGAATCGGATAATAGCCAAGAGATTATCTACGAACTACTTAATCGCCTCGATTTAAAAATGATTCGTTCCATCGAAGATGTAGTGCAAGTTATGATCGACAAGGATTTAATGTTGATTACCGATCTACCGGAACCGGTACAAAATATTATGCTGTTCAAGAAACGTTTGCGTCATCTAAACCAAAATAATTCGCCTATTTTTGAAGAAGACGACATGATTGAAATCTAACAATTTCTCTCTTCTTAAAATAAAAACGCCGTTAAGTAACATACAAGGACTTAACGGCGTTTTTTGTAATGGGGACTTGAGAAGTCAACTAAAAGCTCATCAGCGGCTTTACAAGTCCGTTAAAGGCTTTCTAAGCCAGCCATTCAGTCACTTCTGCCACAGGTTTACGTTTCGCATTTTGGCTACTACAATCGCCACGTAAGTGCCCCATATACAAAGCTCCAATCAGCTCAACCTTATCGGCTTGCTGATTAATCGCTTGATAAGTCTGCTCCGCTTGCAAAATCGGACCAGTGCTCCACTGCGTACCTATGCCCTGCTGCCAAGCCATTAACTGCAAATTCTGAATCGCACACGCACAAGCCGCGTAATCTTCTTTACGCACCACAACATCTTCAGCCAACACCTGCCCAACTAAAACAACACGCGGCATCGCTTTAAATTTATCCACTGCGGCGTTATAAATGGCCAGATGGTTCTCAGTTCCCGGCTCGGCACGTTTATCGGCACGTAGCTGCGCATAGACGCTGGCTAATTCCAGCTGGGTTTGCTCACCAAGTACCCAAAAACGCCAAGGTTGGGTCAATTTATGGTTCGGTGCCCAAATTGCCGCCTGTAAACAGCTTTCAATCTGCTCATCAGTTAGAGGCATTTGTTCTTTCGGATTAAACAGGTAACAAGTTCTACGCGCTTCAATTAATTTCAGCAAAGATTCGGTACTGATGCTCATGCTGTTCCTCTTTAAATAGGATTAATGAAAAATTTGCAGCCATTGTAGAAATTTCTTTATCGTTTTCTAGCGTTGAATGCTTAAAAATCCGATTTTTTACCATTAAATTCAGCATTCTAAGACTCCGGCAATGCAAAAAAATCGCTTTGCCAGTATCATAATCAGCAAAATTAAGGCATTTTCACTCAATCCCTCTGGATAAGATGTGCTTTTTTGTGGATAAATAACGTTTTTTTCCAAATCCAAAATTTTATCCCCAAAATGCCCACTTTTATTCACATGGGTTATAAAAAAGCCTGTACACAGCTTAGTCACTGCTTAAGTGTCTGATATTTAGTGAATATTAATTTTTATCTACAGATTTTGTTTCACTAAGAATAACAATAAAAAGGAATATATATTCCAAACTATACTTTAATAACATCCCTGCTTTACTCACAGAATGCGAGCAAATCAGGAAATTATTATGACGCTATATAGGTAAGAGTCGCTATATGACATTAAGTGAACTGAGATACATTATTGCTGTCGCTAAGGAAAAACATTTCCGTAAAGCGTCTGAAACCTGCTTTGTCAGTCAACCAACATTAAGTGTTGCCGTAAAAAAGCTGGAAGAAGAACTAGGTGTTATCCTGTTTGAACGTCGTAAACAAGACGTTATAGTGACCCCTATCGGTAAAAAGATTATTGATCTTGCAGAACAGATAATTGAACGTACCCAAGATATTAAAACCATTGCTCAAGAATCTCAGGGAGATCTTTCATCGCAGCTAAAGATTGGTGCCATTTACACTGTTGCACCTTACTTACTGCCGAAGTTTATTCCAGAATTCAATAAGCAATCACCAAATATCCCGCTGATTATTGAAGAGAACTACACACATGTTTTAGCGGAAAAGCTACAATCCGGTGAATTGGACTTAGCAATTATTTCCTTACCCTTCCAAGAGCCAAATATTGAAACCATGCCTCTTTATCAAGAGCCTTTTAAAGTGGTTATTCCTCCTCAACATGAACTCGCTAAGAAAGATAGCAAAATTTCTTTAAACCAAATTAAAGATGAAACCGTACTCTTATTAGGCGCGGGTCACTGTTTTCGAGATCAAGTGGTCGAGACCTATCCGAATTTGATGCATATGAATTACCAAAGTGATCGTTTGCAAAAGACTTTTGAAGGGAGTTCTTTAGAGACCATTCGTTATATGGTCGCTTCAGGTGTTGGAATATCAATATTTCCATGTACTTCTTTATCTGAAAGAGATGAAAATTTATTTAAAATTCGTGAATTGGCCGCTAAAGATCAAGCAAACCGTGTGGTTGCTTTGGCTTGGCGTAAAACTTTTCCGCGTACCGAGGTTTTAGCTGCTTTTAAGAAAGTAATTAAAAGCATCGACATCCCTTGTACTATTCCAATTGATAATTAATTGACCGACTATGAAATTTCCGATTTTTGTATTTGCTTTTGTTTTGCTGTTTCAAACTAAAGCGTATGCCGACGACTACGACATACTCTTTGGCGACGTACTTGCTGAAGAAGTCACTGTAACTAAACCGGTTAGCGGTAATGCCATTAGTAATCTGGATCCTTATTCCGACTTTAACCGTGCTATGTTCGACTTTAACTTAGCGTTTCACGACAGTATCGGACGTCCGTTAAGTAATGCCTATAAAAAAATCCCAAGTCCTGCCAGAACGGGCTTGGAAAACTTTATCGATAACCTTGGTGAACCCCTGTCTATGCTTAACAGCTTCTTACAGGGCGATATCGAAGGTGGCTTAACCGGCTTTATGCGTTTTGCTTTTAACAGCACCATAGGCTTCTTTGGCGTTTTGGATATTGCTACCGAGATGGGTCTGCATTCAAAAAATGAAGATTTAGGACAAACTCTATTTGTTTGGGGTGTGTGGCCGGAAACCAATTACCTAGTTTTGCCGCTATTAGGGCCAACCACAACACGTGGTATTTTCGGCAGTGGGGTAGAGAGTATTTCTGACCCATTTGAAATTTATGATCATGCCGATTTCGGCGATGAGCAACGTATCGCTTTATTTGCCACTTCAGGCTTTATTTCTTACACCAAGGTAGCTCCGTTGCTGGATGACCTAATAAATCGCTCTACAGGCTATGAATTTGCGCGTGAAGGCTATATTCAGTTACGCATGGGGCAGTTATATAACGGTGCGCCGCCAATGCCGGCTTTAGATGATTTTAATTTTGATTAATTTTTAATCATCTCTAAATACTAAAAAACCCGCTAAGGAATTATCCAAAGCGGGTTTTTCATTTCACTGAAATAACCAGTGATTATTCCGGTTTGTAATCCGGTGCAGGCTTAGCGATAAAGCGTAACCATGTCAGGCCAATGGCCGCTGCCAGTAATGAAGCAACCAAAATACCGGTCTTTGCTTCAACTAGCATAATGCCTGGATCAACCCACGCCAGCTCGGCAATGAATATCGACATGGTAAAGCCGATACCACCTAAGAACGCGGTACCAAACAGTTGGTTCATGCTTGCTCCAGATGGTAGGCGAGCAATACCTAATTTAATCATCAGCCAAGCGACACCAAAGATACCCACGAGCTTACCAAGTACTAAACCGCTGATAACCCCAGCAGCAACCGGTTCAACCAATAGTGTGCCCATTTCCGACCAATTAATCGCGACACCGGCGTTTGCCAAAGCGAAGATAGGGATAATCAAAATACCTACCGGCAGATGCAGTCCGTGTTCGAGGCGATTTAGCGGCGGTTGAACGCGTTTCACGCTGGTTTCCATCTCCGACAAAATGCCTTCGCGGTTTTCGCATAACACGTAGTTTTCAGTTTTCGTATCGTGCTTTTTATATTGTTCTGTCAGGTCATCCATGTGGTCGCTGAAAAAGTTCGGATTAAACTTAGGACGTGCAGGAATCGCTAGGGCGGTCAAGATACCGGCGATGGTTGCGTGCACACCCGAAGACAACATTGCCGCCCACATTAGGATACCGACAATCGCATACGGTAGTACGCGATGAATACCGAAGCGGTTAAATGCTAATAGCAGGGCGAATAGGGCAAAAGCTGTGACTAGCGCAGTCATATCGATTTCGGCAGTGTAGAACAGAGCGATAACCGTTACTGCGCCTAAATCATCAACAATCGCCAATGCGACCAGGAAAGTTACCAACGCAGGCGGTACGCGTTTGCCTAAAACCACCAGTGCGGTAATTGCAAAAGCGATATCGGTCGCCATTGGAATTCCCCAACCGTTGACCGCTTCAGTGCCATAAGTGAAGTACACATAGAACAACGCAGGAAACACCATGCCGCCGACCGCAGCACCAATCGGTAGAATCGCGTTTTTCGGGTCAGACAACTCACCAACCAAAATTTCGCGTTTAATTTCTAAACCAACCAAAAAGAAGAAAATAGCCATTAAGGCATCATTAATCCAATGGTGTAGGCTCAGCTTGACTTCAGCGTCGCCAAAGCTAAAACCGAAATAGGTATGGAAAAAGTGTTGATAGGCTTCTGCATAAGCTGCACTGTTCGCTAAATAAAGCGCCAGAATAGTCATAAAGACTAAAATAATGCCAGTTGTTAATTGATGATGCAAAAACGACTGGAAGGGGGTGATAACCTTAGTAAAAGGCCTCTCCCAAGGCGATTCTAAGTGATACTCTTTTTTAGAAAAGGGCATTTTCATAGTAGGTTCCTGTATTGAGGAAATAGTGAATATAAAAAGTTTCTATAGCGGGGTATTTTACTGAAATTCTTAGTTTTTTATAGTTCAGCACGCTGACAGGACGATTTATGCCGTTATGTGATTATTTGTTTGCCTAAATTTCTTATAGCGGCAAGGCTTTATTGGCGATTACCTTACGTAGCACAAAACTGGTATGCACACCGCTCACACCGGGAATTTTAGTGAGGTGTTTGAGTAGCAATTCTTGATAAGCATCGAGATCTTTGACGACGACTTTAAGCTGATAATCCGCACTTTGGCCAGTCAAAAGTAAACACTCGATAACATTCGGTAATTTTTGAATTTCTCGTTCGAATTCTTCAAATCGCTCTTGAGTATGTTTATCCATCGAGATGTGAACCAATGCCATCAAATCTAATCCAAGTTTTTTGGCATCCAACTGAGCTTGATAGCCTTGAATAATACCGTGGTTTTCCAGCGCCTTAAAACGACGTAGGCAAGCCGAAGGCGATAAGCCAATTTGGTCGGCTATTTCCTGATTACTCAAACGCCCATTCTGTTGCAGGGCATGCAAAATAGCTTTGTCGTATTGATCGAGTTTCATCGTTTTTTAGTCTTTATTCGCAATAAAATGTGAATATTTAATTTTAATAGAAATTATCTTGCAATTATATCGTTTTAAACTGCATAAGTTGCAATAAAAGTGCGTGATATTCGCAGTAAAATATCTCCACGTTTAAAAAATTCGCATGGAAAACTAAAATGACAATGAATCCAGCAAAATACCGCCGCAATCCAACCCCTAATTTGCCAGATCGCCAATGGCCAAATAATGAATTAACTCAAGCCCCGATTTGGGTGAGTGTGGATTTGCGCGATGGCAATCAAGCGCTTGCTAATCCGATGAATGTTGAGCAGAAGCTAAAGCTTTGGGATGAATTGGTAGCTATTGGTTTTAAAACTATTGAAATTGGTTTTCCGTCTGCATCTCAGCCAGAATTTGAGTTTACCCGCCGGTTAATTGAAGAAAATCGTATTCCAGAAGACGTGACGGTTCAGGTGTTGGTACAAGCACGAGAGCATTTGATTGAACGTACTTATGAAGCACTAAAAGGTGTGAAACAAGCGGTGATTCACGTTTATAACACCACTTCGATTGTGCAGCGTGAAAATGTGTTTGAAAAATCCAAAGATGAAATCAAAGCCATGGCGGTGCAAGGCGCGATATGGGTTCAAGAATATGCTGAAAAGGCCAAACAAGAGGGTTCCAATTCAGAATGGATTTTCCAATATTCACCGGAAAGCTTCTCTCAAACCGAAACTGATTATGCAGTGGAAGTGTGTCAGGCAGTGATGGACGTTTGGCAACCAACGCCGGATAACAAATGCATTTTAAACTTGCCTGCGACGGTCGAAAGTAATTCGCCGAATCGCTTTGCTGACCAAGTGGAATACTTTATTCGTCATTTGCCAAATAGAGAGTCCGCGATTATTTCGATTCACACTCATAATGATCGTGGTTGCGCGGTGGCCGCGGCAGAATTGTCGCTATTGGCCGGAGCAGATCGTATTGAGGGCACGCTTTTAGGAAATGGTGAGCGTACCGGAAATATGGATATCGTTACTTTGGCAATGAACTTGTATTCAGAGGGCATTGATCCAGAGTTAGACTTCACCAATCCAGAAAAATGGATGGACGTAGTTGAAGAAGTCACCAAAATTCAAACGCATCCGCGTCATCCTTGGGTCGGTGATGTGGTTTACACGGCTTATTCCGGCTCGCATCAAGACGCGATTCGTAAGTGTCTATTAAAGCAAGAAGACAGCAAGCCATGGAATGTGGCTTATTTGCCGATTGATCCGAAAGATATTGGTCGTGATTACGAAGCAATTATTCGCGTGAATTCCCAATCGGGGAAAGCGGGTTCCGCTTTTATTTTGGAACAGGAATATGGCTTGAATATGCCGAAATGGGTGCAGATGGACTTTGCCGGAACAGCTCAGAAATTGGCGGAAGAACAGGGCGGTGTAGTGAGCCACGTTGACCTTTTTGAAAGTTTCAAAGACTACTATAAATTTGGTCAGTTCAACGGGCGCATTCAATCCTATCAAGTCAATCGAGACAAGGATGTCGAAACAATCACCTTACAATTCGATGGTGAAACGTGGTCTGGAGAAGGTAAAGGCACTTTAAGTGCACTATGCGATGCTTACCAAAAGAAAACCGGCAAAAGCATTGATGTCGTCGATTATGCCGAACATGCGGTTCAAATGGAAAACATGTCCAACGGCAAGGACGCCTTTGCCGTCGCCTATGTTTTATTGCAAACTAACGAAGGCAAAAAAGTCGGCGTTGCCACCGCACAAGATACGGTTTCAGCAATGATTCAGGCCACCTTGAAAGGGCTAAGTGCTTAATTTAAAAAGAAATTAGTTGACTGTTTACGACCTTGAGTTTAAGTGGTACATTATCTGGTACGTTTAAATTTAAGGGAGTAAATCGATGCTGACTATGACGGCCACCGAGGCACGAAAATCGTTTTTTGAAATCATCAAACAAACCAATCAACAGCATGAAATTATCCAAGTGCAACATAAGTCGGGTAACTCGGTAATTATGTCTGCTGAGGATTATGAAAGTCTGCAAGAAACTCTGCATTTGCTGTCCAACCCAAATTTCAAAAAAACCTTTAATCAGTCGGTAAAAGAAGCTGAACAAGGCGATGTAGTGAGTTTTGAAGATGTGTTTGGAGAGCCGTTGTGAGCTGCGAACGCTATCAAATCGAGTTCACTAAACAAGCTCAAAAAGATGTCGCCAAACTCACTCCAAAGCTCAAACAAAAACTCAAAGATATCCTTCGCAATAAAATTTCAATCGCCCCCGAAACCGGAAAACCTTTGGTTGGAGATTTGAAAGGCTATTATTCTGTTCGCTTAAGCTTTCAAGACAGAATTGTCTACCGCATCGATAACGGCCGCTGTGTGGTATTGGTAGTTCGTGCTAGAACACATTATGGCGATTAAACCTTTACGATTATATAGGTGAAAAATGAGTACCTTAAGCGTTCGTTTACCAGATTCACTGCATCAACAAATCCGCTTACTTGCGCAACAAGAGGGCGTATAGATTAATCAGCTCATTGCCTCAGCGGTGGGTGAAAAAGTATCTTCCTTAATGACAGAATCTTATTTAGCTGAAAGGGCTGCTAAAGGCAATAAAGCCGACTTTTTATCCGTAATGAAAAAAGTACCAGATATAGAGCCAGAAGGGTTTGATAAATTATAGTTTTTCAATTGAAATTAACGCCTAATTTTACTCTGACACTTTCAATCTACTTAACTAAAAAAGGGTAGCGTCCCCCTTTTCATCTATTTTTTATCTTTTCACCAAGTTGGCGTAGTGGTTTTTTAATTGCTGATTCAAGATGGCACATAGATTCAGTCATGAATTTAGTCATTTTAGTCCATTCATCTTGGTCAAAGACATTTCCAGGAATTTCAGCTTTAATTCTGCATGCACGTTTATCGTTAAGTCTTTCCCATTCTAAAGAACGTCCAAAAGAAGCTTCTATAGATTCTGACCTTTCCCCTGAATTAGTACCATTCTCTTGATGAGATTTTTTCATTATGCCACCTGTTTAGCATACACAGCTGGCGGTAAATAATTCAGTGA
>NZ_JAGETV010000011.1 GCF_017571465.1 Thiomicrorhabdus marina
GTAACGAGGATACTGAGATGCCAGTTCTCTCAGGCGTTTACGAATCGGTTCATCGGATTTTGCACGTTCAACATATCGATACGCTGTTCGGCTAATGCCTGAAAGTCGACAGGCAGTGCGTTCACTGAGTTGATAGGTTTGTATCAAGTAACGAGCAATCGGCTTTCTGTCAGCAGGCTTTACCACTTTTTTGAGACAACATCCTTCATTGCTTCGACCTCAAGTAACTTCTCAGCAAGAAGGCGTTTGAGCTTAGCATTCTCAGATTCCAGTTCTTTTAGGCGTTTGAGCTTAGCATTCTCAGATTCCAGTTCTTTTAGGCGCTTGGCTTCGTTGACTTCCAATCCTGCATATTTGCTGCGCCAGTTGTAGAAGGTGCCGCTCGAGACTCCCATCTCACGGCAAATAGCATCAACTTTTGCACCAGCTTCATGCTGCTTGATGGCTCGAATAATCTGTTCTTCGGTAAAACGTTTTTTCATTTTGAGATCTCCATTCGGATAATTTAATTGGAAATCTCATCAATGTCATGGTTTTAAATTTGGGGGAAAGGTCAAGTGGGCAAAAGAAAACGGCTACACAAGAAATGCTGTATATCGAGCTCTGAATGGTTTCGATAAATGTTTATACGGCAAATCTCATGAAATTGCAGTTAAGCTTGGCTTGAAAGAATCAACTAAAGAAAACAAAAGTGCTTAGCAATTCAAAGCACAGAATGAAATGTTGGGAGGATAAGATGAATTAAATAACGTGGGATTATGAAGTTAGCGTTGGGGAAATGGTATGGGGCTGGAACCCCATAACCATTAGGTCACTACTAGTAATAAATGATAATGTCTCAATCTTCATTATCTGGTGTTTGATACCACCTGTCAATAATCAAAGATTATTGTCTCCCCATGAGTATTTTTAATTTTTGGTGTTCACATCAGGAGACTGCTCATGTCAAATTTAAAACTCGACATCAGGCAAGCCCAAGATATTTTGCGCTTGTACTTTGATAGTCAATTTAGCTTTAGAAAAATTTCTTTAGCCAAAAATGTTTCAAGAAAAGCCGTGTCAAGAATTGTTGAAAGATTCCGTGGTTCTGGTCTAGTTTGGTCACAAGTTGATAAAGAAGACTTGTCGATAATTGAAGACATTCTTTTTCCTTCTATACAAAAAAATATGACTACATATCGGCCAATGCCCAATATGGCAGATGTATTTGAGGAACTTAAAACTAAAGGCGCTACGAGAGAGGCGCTTCACAAAGAGTATTTAGCCCAACACCCTAATGGATTGAGTTATAGTCGCTTTTGTACTCATCTTCGAGAATTTAAAAAACGACTTCCGCGCTCTTTAAGAATGATTCATTTAGCAGGTGAAAAAGTTTTTGTGGATTATGCAGGCCCCACAATTCCTGTTCGATTGTCAGGTGTTGAAACTAGACAAGCTCAAATATTTGTAGGTGTTCTGGGTGCGTCCAATTACATTTATGCTGAAGCCGCATGGAGCCAAAAGCGTGAAGACTGGATAAGTTCTCACGTTCGAATGTTTGAGCATTTTGGTGGAGTACCAATGATGGTTGTTTGCGACAATTTGAAAGCTGGAGTAAGTAAAGCCAGTAGAAAAGCGCCAGTAGTTCAAGCTGATTATGCTGATATGGCTTTTCATTACGGAACCAGCATTTTTCCAGCTAGAGCATACCAACCAAAAGACAAATCTAAGGCTGAAGGTGGGGTTTTAATCATCGAGCGCTGGATATTATTCAGAATTAGAAAGCTAGTTTTTACAAGCCTCGAACAATTAAACAAGAAAATTGCCGATCTCTTAAAAGATGTCAATTCTAGGCCTTTTAAAAAATTACCTGGCAATCGCATAGATGCTTTTGAACGATTGGATAAACCTGCATTGACCCCATTACCATCAACTGCATACGTTTACCGTAAATTCAAAAAAGCGATAGTTGATCAAAGCTATCATATTGAGGTAGACGGACATTATTACAGTGTTCCACATCCATTAGTTCGGAGAAGAGTCGAAGTCATCTACTCTGCCAATACAGTAGAAATATTACATCAAGGCAAAAGAGTCGCATCACATCCTAGAAGTTATCAGCATGGTGTCCCCAGCACTCTCAAAGAGCATATGCCTAAAGAACATCAAAAGTTTTTGTTTGCATTAGACGATATTCTTCCCTGGGCAGAGTCTATTGGTGAGTACACCGTGGTGTTTGTCAAAAGAGTTTTTATAAACCCCAAAAATCACAGTTTTAACTATCGAAATGGCCAAAGAATGAAAGCCCTTGCAGAAACATTCAGTGAAGAGCGCCTAGAAAATTCGTGCCAAATCGTTGTCCAGGCGGGAGGCAACAGCATAGATGCCGTTGAATCAGTTTTAAAGCATAACATTGATTTCAGCTCTCCTCAGAATGAATCCAGTACATTCGATGCCGATTTTGAACATTCAAATGTTCGCGGAGCTAACTACTATCATTGATAAGGTCTTGAAAAATGCTTAATAATCAAACTATAAATAAATTAGAAGAACTTAAGTTTACAGGCATGGCCAATGGCTATCGCACTCAAATGGAAACAGCACGCTATGCTCACATGTCTTTTGATGAACGACTTGGCATGTTGGTCGATCAGGAAATGACAGAGCGAGAAAACCGGCGTTATGCAAATCTCATTAGATCTGCAAAGCTTAAATTTGCTTCTGCATGTGTCGAGGATATTGATTACCAACCTAGTCGTGGCCTTGATCGCCCAATGATGGAAGGATTAAAAGATCTTGAATGGTTAAAGCATGGAATTGATCTTGTTCTGACAGGACCCGCTGGCACAGGGAAGACATGGATTGCTTGTGCTCTTGGTGAAAAAGCTTGTCGAGAAGGATTGAAAGTTAGCTTTCAGAGACTTCCAATTTTACTTGAGGAATTCAAATTAGCTCATGTGGACGGAACTTTCCATTCAAAATTGGCAAAGTTAACCAAGGTCGATTTACTGATTCTTGATGATCTCGGTGTTTCACCAATTAATGCCCAAGGACGAGGAGATTTGCTAGAAATTATTGATAGCCGATCAACAACTAAATCGACAATCGTCACCAGCCAGTTACCTGTGAGCAAATGGCACGACTATTTATCTTCTGGTAATCCAACTGCTGCTGACGCAATTTTAGATAGGATAACAGGAGGTTCATATCGCATTGAATTCAAAGGAGAGTCAATGCGAAAGTTAAGAAAAAAATAAGTTTTACTTCTTTAAAGCCACTTTCAACTGAGTGGCTTTTTTATGGCCTTAAGTGGGGAATTTGAAATGGCAACCAGTGGAGAACAAGTAACAGCAATAACTGGATTGTTAGCGCCAATGAGAGGGGAATTTGCGTCGATAATTAGTGGTTATTTGATACAAGAATATGCAGTTGTTAGGCTTGTTAACCATAGCAATGGCTATGCTTTGCGAAACCTGCCTAGAAGTGACTGCTTCAAACACCTCGCTGAAATCAATGGGGACTTATTCTGCGCTTCCTTAAGTAAACGATGTTTCGGCAACTTGTTGAACTTGCTCGGCAATTTTTTGCGCCAGTTCTTCAATCGAAAATTGCTGATATGAAAAAATATTCAGTAGAGGTAGCTTGGCTGTATAGGCCGCATCATGAGTCACTGCGTCAACCTGTTCACCGGTTTCGCTATCGATTACATTGATAAGACAGATGACATTCCAATCTAAATCAAAAATCACAAAATCAACATCTTTGTCTTGAATCTGTTGATAAAGATGATCCCATCCAGAGTTACGTTCCCATTGATTAACATTCGGTTCGATAATTTGTCGTAGCGGAATTTTAGCTAATACTTGTAACTGTTCTCCTGCCAAGACTTGTAAATCGCGGTAAAACGTTAATTCAATCGGTTTAAAAAATTTCTTCTTTTGTCGATATCCAGAAGTTGCCATACGCCTACCCTTTATTGACGCTATTCACAACTTCAAAATAACAGAAAATGCATATCCGTCGCTATTATTGATCAATATAATCGCATTTTGGGTAAGTAGAACAGCCATAGAAACGACCATGTTCGGATTCGCGCGCCGCCATATAACCGGTTTCGCATTTGGGGCAAATTTTCTTTTCCGAATGGTCGCAGGCCGGATAATTCGAACATCCCAAGAAAATACTATAAGGCCCACGGCGTTCCTGCATTTTGCCACTATGACATTTCGGGCAGAGCTCGACCTCTACTAACTTATCGCTCATCTGCACGCGCTCGATATTACCGAGCTGAGTCACGAATTCGGAACGGTCAACCGCGTTTGACAACACAAACACACCTCGCTTGGCACGAGTCAAGGCAACATACAAAAGACGGCGTTCTTCGGCATGGCTAAAGGCTTCCGGCTGAGGGATGACCAAATGCAGAATCGGATCATCGGAACGTTCACTCGGAAAACCGTAAGACCCTGATTCCAACCCCATCAGAATCACATAGTCGGCTTCTAGACCTTTAGAAGCGTGAATGGTTTTAAACTGAATCTGCAACGACGAATAACGTGCCTGATAATTGAGAAGATTATCCGGACGCTGACGATGATAACGCGCCAGTAGATAGACACTCAATTGAATGCCGCGCTTTTCGGCAGTGCTGTTTAAGCGCCATAACAGCTTTTGTACCCAGTCCAGTTGATCACTTTCACTCTCGTAAGCCTCAATCCGAACCTGATCGACATTGATGTCAGCATGTGCCTTAACCTCTTTGCGCAACTGTTCAGGATTTTGCTGCACAAATTGCGCCGCGACATCGGCAATCCCTTGATAACAGCGGAAAGTCTGAGTCAGATAATTGGTCGCGGCATAATCAAAGTGATTACTGAAGTGCGTCATGATATCGATATCGGCACCAGAAAAACGGTAGATGGATTGCCAGTCATCCCCGACTGCCATCAGCTTGCATTGTGAATTCTGGTTTAATAACGCTTGCAACAGTCGCTTACGGTCTTGTGAAATATCCTGAAATTCATCCACCAGGATATATGTAAACGGATGCACAAATTGGCGGTTTTCCAGTTGTTCACAAGCCAAGTTGATTTGGTCATTGAAATCAATCTGTCCAACACTCTGTAAATCGTCCTGATAGGCCTGATAAAGCGGCTTAAAGATTTCCAGAAACAGCGTAGTGCGAATCGGGTCATTTACTTCGGTTTGCGCTAGCTCTTGATCGAAAGCCGAGGTATCTCCGCCATTGGCTTTGAAATGGCGCAGGAAAGCCTCAAAAATCGGCAAATCATCTTCCGGCTGATACTGTTTATTCACTAACTGCGCCAGTTCATTATTACTCAGCGGATTAAATTCAACGCCTTCGTCATGCAGTTGCTGCTTTAAAGTTTGCAGAATCGTACCGTCATCAAACTGCGCGCTCGTTGTCTCAATGTAATCGGCTTTAAAACGTTGTGCTGCTTTACGTTTCTTATCGATAAAACTGCCATAATCAGATAAAAAAATCGGCCATTTTTTCTCGGCATTTAAGGCAAAGTGGAAATGATATAAATCCGCTCGCGGGAAATAGAAATCCGCTAGGGCATTACGATTCTTGGAACCGGACAATGGCTGTAGATAACGGAATTCAACCCCTTGTGAAACCAACCAATTGGCAATCATCAAGGTTTCCATTGAACTGACTTTGGTGCCGTTGAGTGCAGTAAAAATCGGACGTTTCTTGCCCTCTTTACTGGCCGCATAACTGGCGCCCATCTGAC
This sequence comes from Thiomicrorhabdus marina, assembly GCF_017571465.1. Lineage (GTDB taxonomy): Bacteria > Pseudomonadota > Gammaproteobacteria > Thiomicrospirales > Thiomicrospiraceae > Thiomicrorhabdus > Thiomicrorhabdus marina. The sequence goes on from NZ_JAGETV010000011.1 coordinate 5,739, forward strand.
TTAGGTAATCGTAGTACGCCTTTTGAGTTTTAAAGGCGAACAAATTTGGGCGTGGCTTTTTAGCTAAGGCCAAATAGTCATACCAGCTATGCGCAAAGTCTTCTTCTTGCAGTAAGCTTTCAACTTTAGATTGCAGATAAGCCATCATCTCATTACGATTGGCGCTAGCAAGACTGGATAGCGCAACATTCTGACCTTGCGCCCGTAACACCGCCAAGCCTAGGGCATGGAAAGTCGCGCTATAGCACTGCCCTTGCAACTGTTGACCATCGCAGAATAACTGCAACTTGTTTTGCATCTTCGCGATACGCTCGCTGATGGAACGCGCCGCTTCTTCGTTATAAGCGAGAACGCAAATCTGATGTGGTTGTGCTAAACCTTTCTTTAAAAGATAAGCGACCTTCGCAACCAAGGTTGAGGATTTACCGGAACCGGCCGAGGCAATCAAAAGTTGTCTATCTTCTTCACAGACCACCGCTCGCTGCTGTTCTTCGGTTAATGGATAACTTTCGACCTGAGAAAACAGTTCTTGATAACGCTCGATTTCCTGCTGCGTATAAGCATGGTTATAGTCGATAATCGTTTGGTTATCGGCATGAATTAACTGCTGCCACAACTGCACCTGTTGCCATAGTGATTGCTCGTTGCTTGAGAAGTCTTCTTTACCCAATTTAACGAAATACGGATGCGCCAGTAATGCGCCGCTGTGTTTATCCAGTTGAGCTAAAAAATTCTGCACCAGGCCCTGGCTAAGATACTGCTGACCGGAAAAAGCCTGTAAACCTGAAAATTCGGCATTATTCGGCAAGTTCGTCATTTTTAGTTTTTGCTTAATGCTCTGGCGAATTTGATAATTCAGATGTGCGACAAATTCTCGGCTTTTTGGGCTTGCCAGATGCATTAAGCGAAAACTGCCCTGCTCGGTGGTTACCACCAACTCATCCATTACCAAACCGATGCTGCGATAGACACGCTGAATCGCCAAGTAATCTAACTGTTGGCGATTATTACCATCGTCAATAAGCAGATAGTCTGGATGCAATTGCAAACAGCGCTGACGATGACACAACTTTTGCTCGGAATAAACTACAGAATGTTGGTCGTCAGGCACGGAAGCATCTCAAGAAAGCAGTTGAAAGGTTAAAGAGTACAAATAAAAAAGCAGCGCAAAGCACTGCTTTTGTCGCTTAAAAGAAAGGCGGTTAAGCGTTCTTTTTCAGGAAGTTCGTTAGGTTATAACGATAGATAAAACCTGGGAAGGCGAAAATCATAAACATAAAGAATACGGTCACATAGAACTCCCATTCTTGGGAAGCAACATGACCCATGGTTTTCTTTTCCAATAGGTAAGCGAAAATAGCGGTAACACCGAAATAGGTCAGCCACTCGATAAAGTTCACTACGATAGATTTGTGTGCAACCTTAATGACCAAGAATAGACGGTTGCTCATAATGAATGGTAAATTGGCTAGAACTACAGCGGTAACCAACAGTAACCAGACAGCTTGACTCGAATCCATAATTTCTCTCTTTTCTTGGTATCAATACAATAAAAAGCCCGACTGAGCGGGCTTCTATAATACACAGTTTTAAGGTGCTAAGTTTACCCTTAGCACCATTAAATCTGACTAAATGCTTAAGTAGCAAAGATCAATTAGCTGCGTAGGCAATAGACCTAGCGCTAACAGCAGAATTGCCACGAAGCTCAAGCCCCAATGCAATGATGGGCTGATGATTTCGACCGGACCTTTGATTTCCGACTGATCGAAGTACATCGCTTTTACCACACGTAAGTAGTAGAACGCCGAGATAACCGCAGTGATTACCGCGATAATCGCAATCCATGTAAAGCCGGCCGCAACCACTTCTTCGATCACTAGGATTTTCGCCCAGAAGCCAACAAATGGTGGAATACCCGCCATCGAGAACATGATGATAAGCATCATCAGTGCAAGCCATGGATTCTTCTGGTTAAGCCCTTTGAAATCGGCAATACGGTCAAATTCAAAACCGGTACGCGATAGCGCCACGATAATACCGAAACCAGCAACACCTGTAATTGCGTAAACGATGATATAGAACATCGCCGCAGAGAAACCGTTATCCGTTGCAGCAATAACACCTAGTAGTAGGAAACCGATGTGACCAATACCAGAGTAAGCAAGCATACGCTTCAAGTTATCTTGCGCAATCGCGACGATAGCACCAACGACCATCGATAGAATCGAAATCATGATAATCAGTTGCTGCCAATCAGTAACTAGACCCGGCATGGCTTCGTAAAGCAGACGGTAAAGCATCGCGAAACCAGCTAACTTAGGAGCCGTACCGATATACAAAGTTACTGCGGTTGGCGCACCGTGATAAACATCCGGCATCCACATGTGAAACGGCACCGCACCCAGTTTGAATGCCAAACCGATAACAATAAATACCACACCAAATGCTAGAACGATTCCGTCAGCCTGACCTGAGGCGATAATCTCTTTGATTTCGGTGAAGGTAATGCTTCCTGTCGCACCGTAAACCATTGAAATACCGTACAGCATCATACCGGTTGCTAAAGCGCCTAGTACAAAGTACTTCATCGCCGCTTCAACCGCCATGCCGTCATACTTACGTAGCGCAACCATGGCGTAGATAGCTAGTGACATAATCTCTAGACCGAGGAATAGAGTGATGAAGTTGTTCGCGGAAATCAACACGAACATACCTAAGACACCGAACAGACCTAGAACGAAGAATTCACCGCTCACGAACTTGTGCTGCGCTAGGTATTCACGCGCAAACATGAATACCCCTAGCGAAACCGCTATGGTGAACAGTTTCATCACGTCAGCAAAGCTGTCGCGCACAAAGCTGTCGTTAAAAGTGTAAACCGTTTCCGCAGTGAAGCTAGTTAGCAGTAAGTAACCGACAACCAGCAACGTTGCTTGAATCGCATAGTAGGTAGCGTTCTGAAAACGTTTAGACCAAAAAGTGTCTGCAACCAGAATCAACGATGCCATGACCAGCAGGACAATTTCTGGAATTGCAGGCGCAAAGGATGGAATTACAAAATTCATACTTATCTATCACCTACCATTTAAAGTTTTGACGTGGTGGCTTGCACCAGTAAGTTTTCAACAGAAGTATGCATTACTTCCATCAACGGCGATGGGAACACACCCAGCGCAATCACCGCGATTGCAAGCGTAGCCATAATCGCGAACTCGCGCTTGTTAAGATCTTCGAGTTTTTCAACGTTTTCGTTAGTTACTGCACCGAAGAACACGCGTTTCACCATCCATAGCGTATAAGCCGCACCGATGATTAGGGTTAGCGCAGCGAGGATACCGTACCAGACGTTCGCTTTGAACGAAGCGATGATAACCATGAACTCACCGACGAAACCAGAAGTACCCGGTAGACCTGAGTTAGCCATTGCAAACAGTACTGCGAACATAACGAACCATGGCATCTTATTAACCACGCCACCGTAAGCAGAGATGTCACGGGTGTGCATACGGTCGTATAAAACACCGATAGCCAAGAACATCGCACCCGAGATGAAACCGTGCGATACCATTTGTACCATCGCACCTTCCATACCTATTGCCGCGCCTTCCATGGTGCCGTGCGCTTGCATGATGTCATACACCAGGAACATACCTAGGGTGACGAAACCCATGTGCGAGATTGACGAGTAGGCAACCAGTTTTTTCATATCCGACTGAACCAGCGCCACGATACCGATATACACGATAGCGATTAGCGACAGTCCGATAACCAACCAATCCAAAGTCATCGACGCATCAGGCGTGATCGGTAGCGAGAAACGAACGAAACCGTAACCACCCATTTTCAGCATGATTGCCGCTAGCACAACAGAACCGGCTGTCGGTGCTTCAACGTGCGCATCCGGTAGCCAAGTGTGTACCGGGAACATTGGAATCTTAACCGCGAACGCAATCAGGAACGCTAGGAAGATTAGGATCTGCGCGGTCATACCTAGTGGCATGGTTTGGAAATCCAAAATCGAGAAGCTGCCAATCTGCCAATACATATATAGGAATGAAACCAGCATGAATACCGAACCGAAGAAGGTATATAGGAAGAACTTCATGGTCGCGTAAACACGACGAGGCCCACCCCATTTACCGATAACGATAAACATCGGAATCAGTAGCGCTTCCCAGAAGATGTAGAACAGGATTGAGTCTAGTGCAGTGAAAACACCGACCATAATCCCGCCCATAATCAGGAAGGCACCCATGTACTGTTCAACACGTTCTTTGATAACGTCCCAAGCGGAAGCGATAACCAGCACTTGCGTGAAAGTGGTCAGCAATACCAACGGCATCGATAGACCATCAACGCCAAGGTAATACTGGACGTTGAACATCGGAATCCATGCAAGCTGTTCAACGAACTGCATGTCAGCCGTGTCGTAGTTAAAATTCGCCCACAGTGGAATTGACAGAATAAATGTCAGGCCCGCTACAATCAGCGACAGCCATTTAGCGACCGTATCGTTATTACGGCCGGCAAACAACACTAATAGACCACCGATAATCGGCAACCAGATTAGCGTGCTTAAAATAGGATAGCTTTCTAGCATGAACTATAGTCCCTTTTCTTATTATTCTTCAATTACCACAGTACCCAGATCAACATGCCTAGTAGGCCGAAGATCATGACAAATGCATAGTGGTACATATAACCGGTTTGCGTGCGGCGCAATCCACGAGCCGAATGCGCAACCGCCATAAAGGTATTGGTAACCATACCGGTATCAATCAGTTTGATATCAACCCATTTGGTGAAGAAGTGACCTAGCTTACGCGTACCGTTTACAAAAACGATTTCATTTAGACGGTCAAAACCGTAAGCGTTATCCAGCATATAGTAACCACGAGGACACATCTGTTTTAACTTCGCAGGTAAATTCGGCTGTTTGATATACATAAACCAAGCTAAAGCGACACCCGATAGCGCGAGGATAACCGGCAAGCTAGCAAATGAAGTCCAAATCAGATTAAAGGTACCTTGGAAGTACTCGGTGTAAACCATCATCATGGTGTCGTTTTCAGGCTTGATAACAATCGCATCCGCGAAGTATTGACCGTTCAACATCGCCTCGAACATTGGAATCCCCATAAATACCGATGGGATAGCCAATAGGATTAGCGGCACAGTAACAACCAGTGGCGACTCTTTAATCTTATGTGTTTTCACGTATTCAGACTCTTCACCGTGGAAGACGATAAAGAACATACGGAAGCTGTAGAACGCAGTGATAAAGACACCCGCCATCAACAAGATGTAAGCGAAGTCAGCACCGAAGCGGTCTGAGTACCCCAAACTCAGTAGAATCGAATCTTTCGAGAAGAAACCTGAGAAACCTGGAAAACCGATCAACGCCAGTGAACCAATCAACATCGCCCAATAGGTAACCGGCATGTATTTCTTCAAACCACCCATTTGACGGATGTCTTGAATATGATGCATGGCAATGATTACCGAACCGGCGGCAAGGAACAACAGTGCCTTAAAGAATGCGTGTGTCAGTACGTGGAACATCGCACCAGCGTAGGCAGACGCACCCAATGCCGCGGTCATATAACCCAGCTGTGAAAGCGTTGAATAAGCAACTACGCGTTTGATATCTTGCTGGATTAGACCCAATAGCCCCATCATGAATGCTGTTAAAGCGCCAACGATTAATACGACAGACAATGCAACTTCAGATAGCTCATAAGCCGGCGACAGACGCGCCACCATAAAGATACCTGCCGTAACCATGGTTGCCGCGTGGATAAGTGCCGAGATAGGTGTCGGGCCTTCCATCGACTCTGGTAGCCATACGTGTAACGGCATCTGTGCTGATTTACCCATCGCACCGATAAATAACAGAATCAACATAACGGTAATCATTGACCATTCCACACCCGGGATGATTTCAATCATTACGTCTTTTTGTGTTGCTAACTGACCAAAGAACTCGTTGTAGTCCATGGTATTGAAATACACATAAACCACTGCGATACCCAGGATGAAACCGAAGTCACCGACACGGTTAACCAAGAACGCTTTTAGGTTTGCTTGGATTGCTGACTCACGTTTCATGTAGAAACCGATCAGTAGGTAAGAAACCAAACCTACCGCTTCCCAACCGAAGAACAGTTGTAGGAAGTTGTTCGCCATAACCAATGAAAGCATTGAGAAGGTGAACAAAGAGATATACGAGAAGAAACGTTGGTAGTACGGATCATGGTGATCGTAATCTTCGTCATGGTCCATATAGCCGATGGTGTAGATGTGAACCATTAAGGATACAAACGTTACCACCAACATCATGGTTGCCGACAGTTTGTCGATCATAAAACCAATCTGGAAAGCAACGTTGTCAACCACCATCCATGTATATAGTGAGGCGTTGTATTCTTCCGCACCTTGGAAAACATACAACCAGAAAACGTAGAAAGACAGCGCCGCAGAAATCGCCACACCTGCAATAGTCGAGTAGTGTGCACCGGCACGACCTACTTGACGACCGAACAGACCGGCAATCATTGCACCCACTAAAGGTGCAAGCAGAATGACTGTTAAAATCTCATGTAACATTCAGCATTACCCCTTCAATGAACCAAGATCATCAACGTTGATGCTCTTACGATTACGGAACACCAAGACGATAATCGCCAAACCGATTGCCGCTTCAGCCGCAGCAACGGTCAAAATAAAGAATACGAAGATTTGCCCTGTCACATCATTTAGATAGTGAGAGAACGCAACCAAGTTGGTATTTACCGCAAGCAGTAATAGTTCGATTGACATCAATAGAACGATCACGTTTTTACGGTTTAGGAAGATACCGGCCATGCTGATCATAAACAGCACTGCGCCGAATAAAAGATAGTCAGAAAGCGCAATCATTTTTTATCTTCCTCTTCGTTTTCTACGACAGCTTTTTCAACTACCGCATCCATTTTCACCATCTCAAAGCGATCTTTCGCCAGAGTCTTGTTCTGTTTGTCAATATCTTGATACAGCACTGCACCCGTCGGACGACGACGAAGTGTTAGTGCAATCGCTGCAACAATACCAACCAGTAGTAGCACTGCCGCTAGGATGAATGCATAAGCGTGTTCGGTATAAAGCGGAATCGCGATTTCAGTGGTGTTGCTGTAACCGGCAGGCTTCATATCCGGCGCCGCTACTTTATCTAGACCGAAATGATCTGGGCCAACGACCATGTAAATCAGAGCGAAAATCGCCACTGCAGCTAAAGCACCGATTGGTAGATAACGGGTGAAACCCTCTTTCAAAATCGACATATTGATGTCTAGCATCATTACCACGAATAGGAATAGCACCATTACCGCACCGACATAGACAAGGATCAGAACCAAACCAAGGAACTCGGCTTGCGCCATAATCCAAAGACCGGCGGTTGAGATAAAGGCTAACACCAACCAAAGCGCCGCTTTGACAGGGTTTTTAACAGTGATCATCATCAATCCGGAGATAATGGCAATCGCTGCTAGCACATAGAAAATAAATTGTTCAAAACTCATAGCAGTTCTCTTCGGATTAACAATTAACGATACTTAGCATCCGCAGCACGGTCAGCAGCGATCTGCTCTTCATGCTTGTCACCAAAGGCCAGAAGGTCTTCTTTAGTGCGAATGTGTGGACCACGTTCATGGAACTCGTATTCGAACACACGAGTTTCTACGATTGCATCCACCGGACACGCTTCTTCACAGAAACCGCAGTAGATACATTTGAACATGTCGATGTCGTACTGCGTGGTACGACGGGTACCGTCATCTCTTTCTTCCGATTCGATGGTAATTGCGTTTGCCGGACAGACCGCTTCACACAATTTACATGCGATACAACGCTCTTCACCATTTTCATAACGACGTAGCGCGTGGTGACCACGGAAACGAGGCGAGATTGGAGTTTTCTCTTCCGGGTAACGCACCGTAATCTTCTTCTTGAAGAAGTATTTACCGGTAACTGATAACCCCTTGAATAACTCAGTAAGACCCCAAGTCTTAATTTGATGTTTTAGAAACTTACCCATGTCACCCTCTATTAGTTAAACCATGGACCAAAGTCGAAGTATTTCATTGCACCAACAACAAATACCCAAACAATGGTTAATGGAATTAGCACTTTCCAACCAAGACGCATCAATTGGTCATAACGGTAACGAGGGAAAGTCGCACGAAGCCATAAGAATACAAACAGTAGGAATGCTACTTTAATCGATAGCCAAGCCAGTTGCGGAACCCATGAGAACAACGCTTCAAGACCCGGAATCCCTTCAAACGGCGATAACCAACCACCAAGGAACATGATTGACGTCATAAACGAGATCAAAATCATCATCGCGTATTCAGCCAGCATGAAGACACCGAAGGTCATCCCCGAATAATCAACGTGGAAACCGGCAACGATTTCCGCTTCACCTTCGATCACATCGAAAGGCGTACGGTTGGTTTCTGCTAGACCGGAAATAAAGTACACAAAGAACATCGGTAACAATGGAAGTAGGTACCAGTTCAGGATACCGCCCTGCTGACCGTTAACGATTTCCGTTAAGTTCATGGTACCGGCAATCATAAGAACCGTTACCAGCGCGAAGCCCATTGCGATCTCATAAGAGATTTTTTGCGCCGAACCACGTAATGCACCTAGGAAAGCGTATTTCGAGTTAGAAGCCCAACCCGCGACAATCGTGCCGTACACTAGGATAGACGATACCGCTAGTACATAAAGTACACCGGCATTAATGTCCGTCACCACCATACCATCGCTAAACGGGATAACTGCATAAGCAGCAACCGCCGGCGCAATCGCTAGAACCGGTGCGATAATAAACAGGTATTTATTTGATTGTGCAGGGAAAATGACCTCTTTAGTCATCAGCTTCAACGCATCTGCAATTGGCTGTAAAAGACCTAAAGGACCGACTCGGTTCGGCCCCATACGCACTTGCATAAAGCCGATAACTTTACGTTCTGCATAAGTCAGCCATGCGACCACTAGCATAATTGGCAGAATAACTGCCACCGCTTGTAGCACCAAAGTAATGGTAATGGCAAGCCAGTCATATAAGAAGCCAGATAAAAAAGCTTGGATTGCATCAAACATTAATCTTGACCTCCAACCATGGTTGCCACATTAGCATCCGGTGTTTTCTGAAGCGATGGCGCACGGCGAACCATTGCATCCATCTGATAAGGTGCGACCATAACCACTTTCGAGTCGTTATTGGCGCTAACCATTTCAGCATCCAAATGCGCAAGCGCAAGAGTCGTGCTACGGTTATCCAGTACTTCACGCAATACTTCGTTAGTGTGCGTGTAATCGAAACCGGCAAGGTTGAACATATTGCCCATTACTCGTAGCACCTTCCAAGCGGCTTTCGCATCACCTTGCGGCTTAACAGACATTTTGAAAGACTGCTTATTACCATTGATGTTTACGAAAGTACCGGCTGTTTCCGCAAATAGCGCAATCGGAAGCATAACGTCGCTGTACTGACGAGCTTCTTCACTGTCAAACGCCGTTAGATTAACGACAAAACCGGCATTTTTGAATGCTTGTCCAGCTTGCGTCGCGTCGGTAAAGTCTGCTGCTTCTAGCCCCATTAGCAAGAACGCATCCATGCCTTGTGCCATTTGCGCAGCGTTCTTACCGTTCGCAGGCAAGAAGTTAACTAGGTTAGCGCCGACTTCGTTTGCTTGGATAGGTAGGATACTTAGCTCAGAATCCGTGTTCTTCGCAAGGCTTGCGGCTAGCTTAGTCAGCAGTGCGTAGTCAGCATGTGACTGTGCAATTTGACCAAGCATAACAATACTGTTTTTCGCATTGATAAGCGCTTCGGCATTTACTTTATCTGTATCAGTCGCTGTGACGTTTGCTAGAAGTGCATCATTATCACCTTTTGCATCCGCCGCCGCTTTTGCTAGTCCAGCTAGGTTAGCAACCATGCCGTTATCATCTGCAATTTGCTCAAGATCGTAATTGAACTTGAATGCTTGCGGATTCACTGCAATAACTTTTGCACCTTTCAGCGTAGCCTTACGCAGACGTAGATTTAGAATCGGTAGCTCTTTACGTAGGTAAGAACCGACCATAACCACAGCATCTTGTTTTTCAACATCTGCAATCGCCGTTGCTAGACCCGGAGTATGAAAGCCTTTCGCATCAGCAGAGAAATCGACCTGACGGGTACGGAAATCGATGTTTTCGGAACCGATACCACGTGCAATTTTTTGCAGTAGGTGTAGCTCTTCAGTGGTTGAATTAGCAGAAGCCATAACGCCGATGTCATTACCGACAGCTTTCTGTAGACCTTCAATCGCTACTTGCAGAGCAGTTTCCCAGTCAGTCGCTTTCCACTCACCATTGACTTTAATCATTGGCTTCGTCAAACGATCTTCCGCATTAATTGACTCATAAGAGAAACGGTCGCGGTCAGAAAGCCATACTTCATTGATGTCTTCGTTTTCATGAGGCACAACACGCATCACTTTGTCGTTCTTGCTGTGTACTTGAATATGCGAACCGATTGAATCATGTGCTGCGATACCTTGATGAGCTTTAAGCTCCCAAGTACGAGTGGTGTAACGGAACGGCTTAGACGTTAGCGCACCTACCGGGCAAAGATCAATCATGTTTCCTGACATTTCAGAATCGATTGACTTCTCAACGTAAGTACCAATTTCCATCCATTCAGAACGACCGGTTGCACCCAGTTCCATCATGCCGGCCACTTCCTGACCGAAACGAACACAACGAGTACAGTGAATACAACGCGTCATATCCGTACTAATTAATGGACCAGCGTTTTTATCACCAACAACACGTTTTGCTTCGGTGTAACGAGAAACATCTTCACCGTAATCCATCGCTACGTCTTGAAGCTCACACTCACCACCTTGGTCACAAATCGGACAATCCAACGGGTGGTTAATCAGTAGGAATTCCATAACTGATTTTTGTGATGCAATCGCTTTCGGTGAATTGGTACGCACGACCATACCGTCTGTAACCGGTGTAGCACAGGCTGGAAGCGGCTTCCAAGCACCTTCTACATCAACCAGACACATGCGGCAGTTTGCCGCAATCGAAAGTTTTTTGTGGTAACAAAAACGGGGAATCGGAATTTGAGCGCCATCAGCAACATCAATCAGCATGTCACCTTCATGAGCCTCAATAACTTGTCCGTTTATTTCAACTTTTACCATAGTTTTTAACCTAAAATTTGAATTGGTTGGGAAACCCAAAACAACGTTTATCGCTTATTTGCGATCGAAAATGCTGCAACCGTGTTCAACGTAATGCATAAATTCATGCTCGTAATGATCAATTGCCGAAGTCAATGCGATTGTCGCCGCATCACCTAGACCACAGATAACATTACCCATGATTTTGCCTGAAACATCTTTAAGGGCTGCAATGTCTTCTGGACGTCCCTTACCATCGATAATGCGGTCTAAAACACGCATTAACCAACCTGTACCTTCACGGCATGGCGTACATTGACCACATGACTCATCCCAGTAGAAATGAGATAGGTTGCGACAAACCTTAACAATATCGGTAGTCTCATCCATTACGATCATTGAACCGGCACCTAAGAAAGAGCCTGCATTCGCAATCGAATCGTAGTCCATGTTCATTTCCAGCGCTTTTTCCGCCGGAATGATTGCCGTTGAAGCACCACCTGGGATAACGCATTTAAGCTTGCGCCCTTGCCAAACACCACCGGCTAATTCCAGTAGGTCTTTGAAAGGGGTTCCCATACGTACTTCAAAGTTACCTGGACTGTTTACATGCCCAGAAACTGAATACAGCTTAGTACCACCAGCGTTTTTCACGCCGAGGTCATTAAACCACTTACCGCCTTTTGCCAAGATCATTGGAATCGACGCTAGGGTTTCAGTATTGTTAATGGTGGTCGGTTTACCGTATAAACCGTAGCTTGCCGGGAAAGGCGGTTTGAAGCGAGGTTGTCCCTTCTTACCTTCAATCGATTCCAGCAGTGCCGTTTCTTCACCACAAATATAAGCACCCGCACCTAAGTGCACATGCAAATCAAAATCCCAACCTGAATCTAGGATATTTTTACCTAGCAGGCCGGCTTCACGCGCTTGTTCAATCGCGTTTTTGAAAATTTGGTATGGTTCCCAGAACTCACCACGAATGTAGTTATAACCTTCAGACGCACCGATAACATAACCGGCAATCATCATGCCTTCTACTAGAGCATGAGGGTTATAGCGATGAATATCGCGGTCTTTAAAAGTCCCTGGTTCACCTTCATCCGAGTTACATACAATGTATTTTTGACCCGGTGCTTCACGATTCATAAAGCTCCATTTCAGACCGGTTGGGAAACCAGCCCCACCACGACCACGAATATTAGATGCTTTAACTTGTTCGATAATTTCAGCCGGCTCTAATTCACCTGCCAAAACTTTTTTCCAAATCTCATAACCACCGTTCGCCATATAGACATCGATGTCATAGGAACGTTCTTGGTCATTTAGACGAAAACAGTTTTCATTTTGATAAACCATCGTATTACTCCAATTCGTCTAAGATTTTGAATAATTTTTCTTCGGTCAGATTTTCATGGTAATCCTTACCAATCTGACACATCGGTGCACCACCGCAAGCGCCTAAACACTCAACTTTTTTGATTGAGAATTTGCCGTCAGCCGTTACTTCACCCGGTTTAACGCCAAGTTTTTCTTCTAGGCGTGCACGCAACTCTTCACCGCCACGCAGGTAGCAAGAGATCGAGTTACACCAGTTGATTGAGTGACGACCGGTCGGCTTATGGTTGTAGTTACCATAGAAAGTCGCTACTTCATAAACCGCGATAGGTGGAACACCTAGATACTCGGCAATCTCATCCATAAGATCATTGGTCAAGCTACCACCGTTGGCTTCTTGCACGATGCGTAGCGCCGGCATCGTTGCCGACTGACGTTGATCTTCCGGATAGTTGGCAATCCAAGTATCAATACGCTTTTTGATATCACCTTGAATAATATTTGTTTTGGTGCTCATCGGTCGATTTCTCCAAATACAATGTCTTGGGTACCGATAATCGATACCACATCAGCAATCATATGCCCTTTAACCATTTCATCCAGTGACGCAAGGTGAGGGAAGCCCGGTGCACGGACTTTCATTCGGTATGGCTTGTTAGCACCGTCAGATACCATATAGATACCGAACTCACCTTTCGGGTGTTCTACCGCTGCATAAGCTTCAGAAGCCGGAATACTGTAACCTTCGGTAAACAGTTTGAAGTGGTGAATCAACGCTTCCATATTCGACTTAGCGTCTTCACGTGACGGTGGAGCAACTTTATTATCAGAGCTCATTACCGGTCCGTCGTTTTCTTTCAGCCACTTAACGCACTGTTTGATGATTTTGTTCGACTCACGCATTTCAGCAATACGCACAAGGTAACGGTCATAGCAGTCACCGGTTTTACCAACCGGAATATCGAAGTCCATCTTGTCGTAAACTTCATAAGGCTGCTTCTTACGCAAATCCCATGCGATACCAGAACCACGTAGCATCGGACCGGTAAAACCTAATTGCAATGCACGCTCAGGAGAAACGATCCCGATATCAACAGTACGCTGTTTCCAGATACGGTTATCAGTCAGTAATGTTTCATACTCGTCGATATAACCAGGAAAACGCTCAGTAAACGCTTCGATGAATTCAAGCAAAGAACCTTCACGAGTTTCATTTAGCTTGTCTAGTTTTTTACCAGAATGCCAATCAGACTCTTGGTATTTAGACATCGTATCCGGAAGATCACGGTACACACCGCCTGGACGGTAGTAGGTGGCGTGCATACGTGCACCGGACACCGCTTCATAGCAGTCCATTAGGTCTTCACGTTCACGGAAGGCATAAAGGAATACGGTCATCGCACCGATATCCAGTGCGTGCGCACCTAGCCACATCAAGTGGTTTAGAACACGCGTAATTTCGTCGAACATAACGCGGATGTATTGCGCACGCTCCGGCACTTCAACGCCAAGCATCTTTTCAATCGACATCACATAAGCGTGTTCGTTAGACATCATCGATACATAGTCAAGGCGATCCATGTAACCGATAGATTGATTGTAAGGTTTGAACTCAGCCAACTTTTCAGTACCACGGTGAAGTAGACCGATATGCGGGTCAGAACGAACGACGGTTTCACCATCTAGCTCAAGAACCAAACGCAAAACTCCGTGCGCAGACGGGTGTTGAGGACCGAAGTTCAGGGTATAGTTACGAATTTCAGGCATAGTCGTTTCCTATTGAGCCTTTGCAGGTGATGTATGACGAATAACACGTGGTACGTTCACGCGGTTTTCAATTGAAACCGGCTCGTAGACAACACGGCCTTTATCAGCGTCATAACGCATTTCAACATGCCCGGTTAACGGGAAATCTTTACGCAGCGGGTGACCGACAAAACCGTAATCGGTAAGGATACGGCGCAAATCAGGATGCCCTTGGAACAAAATACCAAGTAAATCGAACGCTTCACGCTCGAACCAGTTAGCCACACTCCAGACGTCGATAACACTGTCGACAACCGGCATTTGCGTATTAACTGGGTAAACCTTAACGCGCAGACGAACATTGTTTTGAATTGAAAGCAGGTGATAGACCACCGCAAAACGGCGTTCCATCTCTAGATGCCCTTCTTCACTTTCGTCCTCGGCAAAATCGAAAACACCACGACTAAAACCACTGTTGGCAGCACCCATGGTTTCCCAGTTTGCTTTTCCGTAATCCAGATAGTCGACACCGCATAGATCGATAAGCTGTTCAAAGCCCAGCTCATCACGGCATTTTTGCAATCCGGCAAATGCTTCATCCGCCGGAAGTTCAATGGTCAACTCGTCCAAAGCAATATCAGAACTAACTAGGATATCGCCAAGTACTTCGTTAACACGAGTTTGTAAATCAAGAACTGACTGTTTCATATTTGGTCCACTTAATCCTAGCGAGCGATGGTATTGGTACGCTTGATCTTATTCTGCAGCTGGATAATACCGTACAGAAGCGCTTCCGCAGTTGGAGGACAACCAGGCACATACACATCAACCGGAACGATTCGGTCACAACCACGCACTACCGAATAAGAGTAGTGATAGTAGCCACCACCGTTGGCACATGACCCCATTGAGATAACCCAACGCGGCTCAGCCATCTGGTCATAAACCTTACGCAGTGCCGGAGCCATTTTATTAACCAAGGTTCCCGCGACAACCATGACATCGGATTGACGTGGCGACGGACGGAAGATAATCCCGAAACGGTCAAGATCATAACGTGATGCACCGGCGTGCATCATTTCTACCGCACAACACGCTAGACCAAATGTCATTGGCCATAGTGAGCCGGTACGTGCCCAGTTGATTAATTTGTCGGCTGAGGTGGTAACGACACCTTCTCTTAAAACGCCTTCTACTCCCATTCCAGCGCTCCTTTTTTCCACTCATAGATAAAGCCGATGACCAGTAGAGATAAGAATGCGGCCATCGCAAGTAAACCAAAGGTTCCCACTTCTTCCAGAACAATCGCCCAAGGGAACAGGAAAGCGATTTCCAGATCGAAAATAATAAATAGGATCGCAACCAGATAGAAACGTACATCGAACTTCATTCGCGCATCTTCAAATGCTTCAAAACCACACTCATATGGTGAGTTTTTCTCTGGATCAGGCTTTTGTGGCCCAAGTAAGTAACCTACTAAAATTGGCCCTACGCCAAATAAAATCCCCAAGGTGATGAACACCAGGACAGGAAGATAGTTTTCTAGCATTAGTTTGCAACCCCTATCTAGTCTTTTATACACGTGACTGCCGCAACAAGTGCGGCAGTTGATTTAATTATGGTGCCGATGGGCGGACTCGAACCGCCACGACTTGCGTCACCACCCCCTCAAGATGGCGTGTCTACCAATTTCACCACATCGGCTGAATCACTTTTTAGTCTGGTACGACTGGCGAATCATCCTGCTTAGACTCTTGTGAAGTTTGCGCAGGTGCTTCTTTAACAACACTCTGATACCCTTTCGCCTGCTGGCTTGCGATATAAGCCAAAGTCAAAGAGGTAATAAAGAAAAGTGTTGCCATAATTGCGGTCATACGCGACAGGAACGTTGCCGAACCGCCACTACCAAATAATGTTTGCGAAGAGCTACCACCAAAGTTAGCCCCTGCATCCGCCCCTTTACCGTGTTGCATAAGCACCAACACGATTAATAAGAAGGCGATAATAATATGAATTGTCAGAATGATGCTGAACATTATGCACTCGCTGCTTTACAGATCGCCATGAAATCATCGGCGTTTAGGGAAGCACCACCAATCAAACCACCATCGATATCTGCTTGTGCAAATAGCTCTGCTGCGTTATCCGGTTTAACACTTCCACCATATTGAATAATTACTTTTTCCGCGATAGAACGGTTTAAACGCGCCAGTTTATCACGAATAAAAGCATGAACTTCTTGAGCTTGTTCTGGAGAAGCTGTTTTTCCAGTACCAATTGCCCAAACCGGCTCGTATGCGATAACAATTTTCTCAAATGCATCGATACCAACCACCTTAATAACTGCATCAAGCTGATCTGCAATGACTTTTTCCATTACGCCTGACTCGCGTTCATCCAGTGTTTCACCCACACATAGAATCGGCGTTAGACCTGCTTCTAGAACAACTTTGGTTTTTTCTGCGATTTGCGCATCGGTTTCACCGTAAATTGCTCGACGTTCCGAGTGACCAAGAATGATATAAGCACAATTTAGGTCTTTCGCCATTTCAACAGATGTTTCACCGGTAAAAGCACCTTGCACAGGCTCTTCCGCAACATTCTGTGCGCCGACGGCAATATTGTCAGCAGACAAGTTTGCCTGAACAAAATCGATGTAAATTGCTGGTGGGCACACCGCAATATCAACGTTTTGTACTTGGTTTGCTTGTTCGTTAAGTCCTTTAACTAGACTCTCGATTGAGGCCTTTGAACCGTGCATTTTCCAGTTGCCTGCAACAAATGGCTTTCTCATCTACTAATCTCCAACACAAAAGTTCGACAATATTAGCGGTTTCTTTCATTAAAAACAATATTGCATTTTTATGAAAATTCTGATTTGACCACACTCTCTAGCTCTGTAGCGATTTTTTCTACCAAAGCAGCCTCTTCACCTTCCACCATAACGCGAATCTTTGGCTCAGTACCCGATGCACGAATCAGAACACGCCCCTTATCAGCCAGCTCACGCTCCGCTTTTTGAATCGCATCCTGCAAGATTGGATTTTCGTCCGGCTGGGCTTTTTGCGTCAAGGTAACATTACGTAAAATCTGAGGGTAAATCGTGATTTCTTTTCGAACTTCTTGCAAAGATTTTTGCTGTGAAACCAAGGCTGCTAATACCTGAAGTGCAGCAACAATTCCATCACCGGTAGAAATCTTATTTAGACAGAGTACATGCCCTGAAGGCTCCGAACCATAAAACCAACCATTCTCGACCAAAGCCTCCATGACATAACGGTCGCCGACTGAGGTACGCACAAATTCGATACCTTTCTTCTTCAACGTCTGTTCAAAACCGAGGTTACTCATAACGGTACCAACAACGCCTGCAACAGGCTTGCCAGTCATGGTCGCCAAGATGTACAAAATAATATCGCCATCCATCAATTGACCATTTTGGTCAACAAGCATGACACGGTCACCATCACCATCAAATGCAATACCCATATCAGCTCGATGTGTTGCGACAGCTTTTGCTAAAGCTTTAGTATCAGTCGCACCACATTCATGGTTAATATTCATACCATTCGGTTCAACACCAATCGTAAACACTTCTGCACCAAGTTCACGGAATACATTCGGCGCTATATGGTAGGTCGCACCGTTAGCGCAATCGATGACTAAACGCAGCCCTTTCAAATTCTTCTTGGCACGATAAGTCCCCTTACAAAATTCAATGTATCGACCTGGCGCATCATCAATACGATAGGCCTTACCCATTTTTTCCGATGAGGCAACACTAATATCTTTACCGAGTAGAGATTCAATTTGCGATTGCATTAAGTCGGAAATTTTCTTCCCGTCTTCGTTGAAGAACTTAATACCGTTATCTTCATGCGGATTATGTGAGGCGCTGATGACAATCCCCATATCACAACTAAAAGTCTGACTCAGATAAGAAATAGCTGGTGTCGGCATAGGCCCGATAAGATAAACATCAATTCCAGCGGCAATCAGCCCTGCTTCAAGTGCAGATTCGAACATATAACCGGAGATACGCGTGTCTTTTCCGATCATCACCGAACGACCGCCGTTTTGTTTCAACACCGTACCGGCCGCCCAACCAAGCTGCAACACTTTGTCCGGACTAATCATCCCCTGTCCGACGCGACCGCGAATACCGTCTGTACCAAATACTGAACCCTTAGCCATAAAACCCACCACTCTTTTATTAATCTAGATAACGCAAAGTATCTAATGCTTGTACTGTCTGCAAAACATCATGCACCCGTACCAGTTTTGCTCCTTTCTGCGAAGCAAGTACCGTTGCGGTAACACTAGGAATCAGCCTTTCCCGAATATCATCCGTACCGACAATATCCCTAAACATCCGTTTACGGGAAACACCAACCAGCATTTCACAACCTAAATCCGAGAACTGTTCGATATTTTTAAAAAGGAGCGTATTATCCTCAAAACGCTTACCAAAGCCAAATCCAAGATCAATTAATATATCTTTTTTCGCGATACCTGCTTGTTCACAAGCTTCAATTCTTTGTTCAAGGAAAGCTTTGACCTCCGCAACCACATCCTGGTAATACGGCTGATCTTGCATGGTTTTCGGAACGCCTTTTTTATGCATTACACAAACCGGTACAGCCATCTCTTTAGCCATATGCAAAGCACCTTCCGCCTGCAAAGCATTAACATCATTAATCAAACTGGCACCAGTCAACACCGCTTGACGCATGACTTCCGGTTTGTAGGTATCGATTGAAATCGGTTTTGAGCTATTCTGCGCAATCCATTCAATCGCCGGTAAAACTCTATCTAACTCTTCTTGTAAGCTAACTGCCTCAGCTCCCGGACGAGTGGACTCACCACCGACATCAAACATATCAATGCCAGCCAGCTCCATAAGCTCTACTTGGCCTTTAACCCTATCTAATGAATTAAATCGTCCACCGTCGGAAAAAGAATCAGGAGTAACATTCAAGATTCCCATTACCGCAGCCCGACCTTTTTGCTGGGTTACTGCATTAAGCCACTGCTGTAAATCAAATCGCATTCTAACTAAACCTGCCTTATTTTCTGTGTTGAGCATTATGCCTTGATTTCGAGATTTTTAAAGCTCAATACCCCAATCCTCCCGCTATTCAGACAATAAAAAACCCCGACAAGCGGGGTTCTTATTTCGGCGTTTTTCACTTAGTGAAGCTTAGGTTCACCAGAATCTTTTACCGAATCATTATCTAAGTCCTTCTTAACCATGTCATCCCCCGATTTATCAGCAACTTTTTCCGATGCATCTTCGAGACTAACTTTTGGCTCTTGTGGAGGAATATTGTCATCCGGCTCTACCCAATCCTTAGGTGCGCCAGGTTCTTCACCCGCCATAATACGATCAACCTGATCTTTATCGATAGTTTCGTACTTCATCAAGCACTCAGTCATGATTTCCAACTTATCGTTATTATCCGTTAGAATTTGACGAGCACGTTCGTAGTTACGATCGATAATATTGCGAATCTCTTCGTCTATCTTCTTCGATACTTCACCGGAAACATTAGCATTGCGCGATGTCCCCATAAAGCCACCCTTATCTTCCTCTTCATAAAGAAGCGGGCCAAGATTGTCAGACAGACCCCACTTAGTAACCATATTACGAGCAATTGCGGTCGCACGCTCAATATCGTTACTGGCACCGGTCGTTACTGCATCTTCACCGTAGATAATCTCTTCAGCAAGACGTCCACCATACAAGCTTGAAAGCTGTGATTCTAACTTTCGTTTGGAATAGCTATAGCTATCTTCTTCCGGTAAATACATGGTTACACCTAAGGCACGACCGCGCGGCATAATTGACACTTTATAAACAGGATCATGCTCAGGCACCAAGTAACCAACAATTGCGTGGCCGGCTTCATGGTATGCGGTCATACGACGCTCAGACTCTTTCATGACCATCGATTTTCGCTCGACACCCATTAAGATTTTATCTTTGGCTTTTTCAAAATGCTTCTGAGTAACCAATTTCTCGTTTTCACGCGCAGCGAAAAGCGCCGCCTCGTTGACCAAGTTAGCCAAATCAGCCCCTGAGAAACCAGGCGTACCACGTGCAATATAAGACGGTTTCACATCATCAGACAACGGAACCTTACGCATATGCACTTTTAGAATTTGTTCACGACCTTTAATATCTGGCAAACCAACCGTTACCTGACGGTCAAAACGACCAGGACGCAATAACGCAGGGTCAAGCACGTCAGCACGGTTAGTCGCCGCAATAACGATAATTCCTTCATTGCCTTCAAAACCGTCCATCTCAACCAGCATTTGGTTAAGCGTTTGCTCACGTTCGTCATTGCCGCCGCCCATACCGGCACCACGACTACGACCGACTGCATCAATTTCATCGATAAAGATAATACATGGCGAATGCGCTTTAGCTTGTTCAAACATATCACGAACACGAGACGCACCAACACCAACAAACATTTCAACAAAATCTGAACCGGAAATAGTAAAGAACGGGACTTTCGCTTCACCGGCAATTGCTTTTGCCAGCAAGGTTTTACCAGTACCGGGAGGTCCTACCATCAATACACCGCGCGGGATATTACCGCCAAGATTTTGATATTTACTCGGATCCTTTAGGAAATCGACAATTTCACCAACTTCTTGCTTGGCTTCATCTGCACCGGCAACATCATCCAACGTTACTTTATTCTGATCTTCTGTCATCATGCGCGCTTTCGACTTACCGAAAGACATTGGACCGCCTTTACCGCCAACACCGCCGCCCATAGAACGCATAAAGAAGATCCACACTGCAATCAATAGCAACATCGGGAACCATGAAATAAAGATCTGCATCAAGACACTTTGTTTTTCCGGTGGCTTAGCAGAGATCTTGACACGGTTATCCAATAAGTCACCCATTAAGCCCGGGTCACCAGGATTATAGGTTGTAAAGCTTTGACCGCTTCCGTAAATGCCACGGATGGTCTGGCCTTCGATAATAACTTGGCTAACTTGGCCTTGATGTACCTGATCAATAAAATCAGAGTAATCTAGTCGACTCGAGGCATTCTGCCCTTGAGTGCTGAAATGGTTAAAAACGGTCATCAAGATCGTGGCTACGACCACCCACACCAAGATGTTTTTTAACATGTCATTATTCTTCATTCGTGAACCTTGTTCGTTTTTCTTCTCGAAAATTTCGATGCTGTAAATTGAAATTTGAACATAATTAGGGGTTAAAAACCACTCAATGTTAATTTTTTATAAAAAAAACTTATCGCCATTTGATATTTTCAATCAACCTGATAGATTTTATTAATTTCGTAATTGGCAAAGGCGATGCAATTTCAACAAATTTTAGTGCCTGTACTTAAGGTTTTCCGCAATAAAACCTGACATAAAACTGACTATCCTAAAACCCAAAAAACCTAACGACTACTTCTTGCCACGCGCCAATAAGTAAATCTCTTTACTACGCGCCCGAGAGGCATCTGGCTTACGGGTAATGACTTTTTGATATTTATCTCGTAGGCTCTGAATTAACTCGTTATAGCCCTCTCCTTGAAAGACTTTCATTAACAAATCGCCGTTCTTTTTGAGAACTTGATCGGCTAAATCTACACAAAGCTCAACCAGATACATCGCTCTTGGAATATCAACCGCCTTATTACCGCTCATATTCGGCGCCATGTCGGACATGACCACATCTACTTCACGCCCATCCAATGACTCCAAAAGCTGGTTGTAAACATCATCTTCACGGAAATCGCCTTGGATAAAAGTGACACCGGCAAACGGTTCAACCGGCAAAATATCCAAAGCGAATACTTCACCTTTCGCACCAAGTTTATGCGTAGTCCATTGCGACCACCCACCCGGTGCGGCACCCAAATCCACAACACACATACCCGGTTTAAACAACTTGTCTTTATCATCAATCTCTTGCAGCTTATAGACCGCACGCGAACGCCAACCTTCTTGCTTAGCTTTATTCACAAAGTGATCGTCAAAATGTTCTTTTAGCCAGCCTGCACTGGATTTACTTCTCGCCATAGGGGTTTTCTACTACAATATCGTCTTATTAAAATATGTACTAATCTGGAAAATTCAATGTCAGCCAAACAAAAAAAGCCGTTAACCTCTTTAAGCACCGCCCAAACGAAATTCTTGCGTAGCATTGCACACAATATCCGTCCAATGTTAATGATTGGCGGCAATGGCCTAACCGATGGCGTAATGGCAGAACTGGAAACAACGCTAGAGCGTCACGAACTGCTAAAAATTAAAATCAGTTTTGGTGAACGTGAAGACCGCAAAGAGATTGTTGATCACATTCTAGAACAGACCGGTGCGCTGCTTGTGCAAACCATCGGTAAAACTTGCGTCATTTTCCGTCAACGAGAAGAAGATTCGGAATTCAACGACATGCCACGCAAATAAATTCATCCCATAACCAAATCATTCAAAATCTGAAAGCCCGATTAATCGGGCTTTTTTGTGCCTGAATAAGCGACTTAAATTTTATCTAAACCACGAGCCAAATCACGTTTAATATCATCAATCGACTCCAGACCGACGGAAATACGCAACAAGTTATCGGTAATTCCCGCTTTAATACGATCTTCTGGTGCAACACGGCAATGCGTCGTGGTTGCCGGATGGGTGATAATGGTTTTAGTATCCCCCAAGTTAGCGGTAATCGACAACATCTTGGTATTATCGACCACAGTCCACGCATCATCTTTAGTACCTTTAATTCGGAACGACAGCAGGCCTCCGGCAGCCGATTGCTGCTTTTTGCCCAATTCATACTGCGGATGAGATTCCAGCCCTGGATAGAAAACCACATCGACTTTCGGATGCGCTTCCAACCATTCAGCCAGATTCTGTGCATTTTCACAGTGAGCGCGCATACGTACCGACAAGGTTTCCAAACCTTTGATAAAAATCCAAGCATTAAACGGGCTCATACTCGGCCCGCACGTTCGCATAAAGCCTCGAACCTCTTCACCCACCAATTGTTGATTGCCTAACACTGCACCACCAATTGCACGACCCTGCCCATCCAAAAACTTAGTCGCAGAGTGGATAACAATGTCGGCACCCTGCTGCAAAGGACGCTGCAAAATCGGCGTACAGAAACAGTTGTCGACAATCAACAGACAATCATTGGCTTTTGACAAAGCACTCAGTTTTTCCAAATCTGCTATCTCTGTCATAGGGTTAGACGGAGTTTCTAAGAAAAAGGCTTTGGTATTTTCCTTAATCGAGGCTTCCCATTCAGTAATATCCGTCTGCGACACAAAAGTCACTTCCACACCGAATTTCGCCAAATATTTGCTGAACAACATCTTAGTCGTGCCGAAAATACTTTGTGACGAGATGACATGGTCACCCGCCTTACACAAGGCCATAAAGGTCGATAAGATTGCAGCCATACCCGAAGCTGTACCAACGCAAGCTTCCGCGCCTTCCATCAAAGCCAAACGCTGTTCAAAAGTTCGAACCGTCGGATTGGTATAGCGCGAATAAACATTACCGGCTTCTTCACCGCTAAAGCGGGCCGCCGCCTGCGCTGCTGATTTATAACGGAAGCTAGAAGTAGGAAAAATCGCTTCCGAATTCTCTTGTTCCGGAGTCTGTTCGTAGCCGGCACGAACGGCTAAAGTTTGAATATCGTATTCTTCATCAAATGGATTAAACATCACTTTCTCTTTTTGACTGAAAAGCCGCCAAGGGCTTGACCCTAAGCGGCTTAATAAACGGATTCGCAAATTAAGTTGAAAGTAACTTAACTACCGTTATGAATACCAACCGATTCTTGACCGATCTTCTGCTTAGCAGACTGCGCATCGTCATTACGAGATGCATCTAGAGAGGCCAGATATTCAGGGGTAATATCACCGGTCGCATAGATACCGCTAAAACATGAGGTATCGAATTTATTAACGTTATCCGAACCGGCACTAACCGCATCAATTAGATCATCTAAATCTTGATAAATCAGCTTATCACAGCCAATGATTTCTGCGACTTCTTCAGTAGTACGACTGCTAGCAACTAATTCAGATGGCGACGGCATATCAATACCGTAAACATAAGGATAACGAACCGCAGGCGAAGCGGATACAAAATACACTTTCTTCGCTCCAGCTTCGCGAGCCATCTGCACAATCTGACCGGAAGTGGTTCCACGTACAATTGAGTCATCGACCAATAATACATTTTTACCTTCAAACTCCAAATCAATCGGGTTCAGTTTTTGACGTACCGATTTCTTACGCAGCTGCTGACCTGGCATAATGAAAGTACGCCCGATATAACGGTTTTTGATAAAACCTTCACGATATGGACGACCTAATTTATTTGCCAGCTCAATTGCCGAAGTACGGCTGGTATCTGGAATCGGCATTACCACGTCGATATCGTGATCCGGCCAGTCACGCAGAATTTTATCTGCTAATTTTTCACCCATACGCAGGCGAGATTTATAAACCGAGATATCGTCAATCATCGAGTCAGGACGTGCGAAGTAAACATATTCGAAAATACATGGTGAGCTTACTGGATTCTCAGCGCACTGCTCAAAATTGATTTCGCCGGAATCGGTAATCACAACCGCTTCACCCGGCGCTAAATCTTTAATCAAAGTAAAACCAAGGCCATCCAGAGCAACCGATTCCGACGCAACCATATAATCGGTTCCAGCCGCGGTTTCACGCTTACCAACCACACATGGACGCAGGCCGAACGGGTCACGGAAAGCAAATACACCAATGGTTGAAATCAGACCAACCGCTGCATAGCCTCCGCGCACACGTTTATGGACTTTACGGATTGCATTGAAAACGTCATTGGAGTCAATTTCTAACTTACCTTGCTCTTTCAACTCATGCGCAAAAATATTAAGCAGCACTTCCGAATCGGAATTGGTATTCAAATGACGCAAATCGGTACGGTAAATCTCTTCCGCCAGCTCATGCGCATTGGTCAAGTTGCCGTTATGCCCCATAACAATCCCGTAAGGAGAGTTAACATAAAACGGTTGAGCTTCGGCACTTGACGAAGAACCTGCCGTTGGATAACGAACATGACCGATACCGGTAGTCCCTAGAAGGTCACGCATGTGTCGAGTACGGAATACATCCTTAACCAAGCCGTTATCCTTGCGTTGATAAAAACGCCCGTTGTCGCAGGTCACAATCCCCGCTGCATCTTGTCCTCGATGTTGCAAGATGGTCAGTGCATCGTAAATCTCCTGATTTACTGAATTTTCACCAACCGAAACAATGCCAACAATTCCGCACATGTGTGAACTCTCTCTTAGATTGAAGATTAATTTTGGGACTTAAGGTCAATACTTTGCACGTATGAACCCTTAAGGCGAAGTATTTTATCTAAATTCTGCTTAGCTTTTTGCGCTTTGTCATAAGAATCGTACATTTCCGTTCTAAGGCTGAACAGCAGATAAGTTTTTCCGCCCTGTGTTTTCGGAAAACTCTTGTATACCAATTGATAGCCTGCCTTTTTTGCTTTAGCAACGGCCGCATCTAAAAGACGCTTATCCTCAAAGGTTGCCAGCTTAGCAATATAAGCTTTATCCGTGCTTGTCTTGCGCTTTACTGTTGTCACCGACTGAGCGGTTTGCTCTTTACTTTGCGGCGCTGACTGAACTTTAGCTATCTGTTTTTCGGCCGCTGCTTGCTGTGCAATTCGCTCACGCTCTAAACGCACTTGGCGATCACGCTCTTCTTGCTCTTTTTTCAGTTTTGCCGCATGCGCCGCCTTTGCTTGCTCTTCAGCAATAACTTCAGGCGGCTTAACCAAAGGCTTTATAACCACCGTTTGGTGATGATTCGCTTGCTCCAATTTCGGCTGTTGTTGATAAGCCGGATCGGAATACCAACTCGGCACAAACCACAACAACAATAAAATCCAAACCAAGGCACCAACCAGCCGGTTTTTCACCACATCGTCATCGCCGCTTAAAATACTTAATAACGTCGGTTCGTTTGCAGATTTAGCATGCGCTTCGACAGGAGTCATTTCCGAGTTTGGCTCTTCTTGCCTCGAAGGCTGATTAGTTGTGTCCGATAGCGGCGAAGTCAATGACACCATTCCTTATCACAATTGAAAGTTTGTAACAAAAACTCAATCCATAATACCGTTAAAACAGTCGTTTTGACCAATTTAAACATAATTGACTTGTCGCGCATTCAAGCCCTGATAAAGCTGCGCAACCGTGAAAAACGACCCCCAGACCAAATGCGTCGGCTTTTCTGGCATCGTCATCGTGCCACTCACCTGCAATAATCTTTCCAATACTTCGCTAAAAGATTCTTCGGCCGTCACGTGTTCAGCAGCAACATCTGCGTCCACCAAAATACTTTGTAGCTTCTGCAAACCGGCCGCACGCGGAATCTGTAAATCCGCCACTGTCCAATGTGTAACAAACGGCGCTATCTTTTTTACCATCGGCAAAGAATCTTTATCATCCAACACCGAAAACAGCGCTTGTAGATTATTGAGCTTGTGCTGTTCAAGATACATCGCTAATACCTGAGCTGATTGCGGATTATGCGCTACATCAATCAACCAATGAAAACGCTTACCAGCGAACTCGAAACGCAGACTCTGCAATCGACCGGGATGGTTGGCTTGTACCAATCCTTTCCGCAATGCCTCTTGCAAATGCTCAAAGGAAATTGCTAAATCACCTGCTTCCTGCATAGCAACTAATAACGCCACTACCCCAGAAGCATTTTGCAATTGAAAGTCGCCTTTTAAGGACGGTAAAGGCAAATCAAAACAGCTGCCGTTTTGACGAGTCAAACACCACGTTTTTTTATCTTCGGCAAGCTGATAACTGTAATCAACACCTAGCCTATGTAGCGGTACTTTATGCCGTACACAATAGTCAGATAAAGTTTCCGGCGGATTCGGGTCAGAACAAACCGCTAAATGCCCACTGCGAGTGACCCCGGCTTTCTCAATCGCAATCTGCCCGCGGTCATCGCCTAACCACTCAATATGATCGATATCAATCGCCGTAATAATCACCGCATCGGCATCAACAATATTGACCGCATCCAAGCGACCGCCTAACCCAACTTCAAGCACTACCACATCCAAATCGGTATTGCTAAAAATATGCAGTGCTGCCAAAGTCGAAAATTCAAAGTAGGTCAACTTAGTTGCAGCACGACTCAATTCGATATCGGCAAAAGACTCGCTGATCTGCTCATCCGCAACCGGCACACCATTTATTTGAATTCTCTCGTTAAAGTTCTGGATGTGCGGCGAAGTGTAAGCACCAACGTTCAGCCCAGCGGCTTTGAGCACACTCACCAACATCGCCACCGTCGATCCCTTGCCATTTGTTCCGGCAACGGTAATTACCTTTGGTGCCGGACGTAAAATCTGCATGCGTTCGGCTACGCTGTGCACACGCTCCAAACCAAGGTCAATTTCTTGGGCATGTAATTGCAATAGCCAATCAACCCATTCATTTACCGAGCTATTGGCACTAGGTTTTGATACTGCGCTCATTAAAGCGTCTCTTAAAAATCAGTCAAAAAAGAAGCAAAAAGCCAGAGGGATTAACCGCTCTGGCTTATAAAAAATCTGCTTAGGCAGGTTTCTTCAATAGCATCTTACAAATTGAGGCTAGCTCTGAACGCAATTCATGACGATGAATAATGCGGTCTATCGCACCATGCTCCAGCAGGAATTCACTGCGCTGGAAACCTTCCGGCAATTTTTCACGTACCGTCTGCTCGATAACTCGCGGACCGGCAAAACCGATTAACGCTTTCGGCTCGGCAACATTCAAATCACCTAGCATGGCGAAAGACGCTGATACACCACCCATTGTCGGGTCAGTTAGCACCGAAATGAATGGAATTCCCTGCTCGCGCAGTCGACCCAGCGCCGCAGAGGTTTTCGCCATCTGCATTAGAGAAAACAACGCTTCCTGCATACGCGCGCCACCGGAAGCAGAGAACACGATTAGCGGACGCTCTTCGGCAATCGCTAAATCCACAGCGCGAACAAACTTCTCGCCGACAACCGAACCCATCGATCCACCCATAAAGCGGAAATCGAAAGCACCGGTCACCACCGGAAGCGTATCAATTGTACCAGTAGCAGTAATAAAAGAATCATTCTCACCGGTTGCACGTTGCGCTTGAACAATACGATCTTTGTATTTTTTCAAATCTTTGAATTTTAGGCGATCAACTGGCGTGACGTCAGCAAACACTTCCGCAAAAGAACCTTCATCCAAGAAGGTTTCCAAACGCGCACGACCGCCTAAACGCATATGGTGATCGCACTTCGGACAGACTTCTTGATTGCGAGTCACTTCAGCACGATACAAGGTCGCTTCACATTTTGGACATTTGGTCCATAGTCCTTCCGGCACCGATTTTTTGCGGTCTGCGACCTGCTTAATACTTGGTAGAATTTTCTCAAACCAGTTCATGTCTCACCTCAAAATTCTAAAATTATTCTGCGTCTGCTTTATCAATCGCGTGGCGAAATTCATTCATCTTCTCACCGATTGCCAACTCAATTTCATACAGATCTTTATCATGGTTCGCTTCAATCAAGCTTACCAGTGCGGAACCGACAATAACTGCCGAACCTTGTTTTGACATCGCCGCCGCGGTTTCACCGTTACGAATCCCGAAACCGATTCCAAAAGGCAGCTCTACTTCGCCCTGCATACGTTGTAACTGTTTAGCAACGTCATCAACATCCAATTCCTTAGAACCGGTAACGCCTTTCAAAGAGACGTAATACACAAAGCCGCTGCCTTTTTCATTCACCGCGCGGAGGCGGCTGTTTGGCGTAGTCGGCGAAATCAAGAAAATGCGGTCTAGATTGTGTGCTTTCAAGGCATCGAAATACCCCATTGATTCCTGCGGTGGCATATCAACAGTCAGTACCGCGTCAACACCCACCGAACTGGCTGCATTAGCAAAGCTCTCAAAGCCCATACGCTCAACCGGATTCAAATAGCCCATCAGGATAATCGGCGTCTCAGCATCCTTTTCACGGAATTCACGCACCATTTCAAAGACATCGTTCATGCTGACATTATGCTCTAGCGCACGTTCAACCGCTTTTTGAATGACTGGGCCATCCGCCATCGGATCAGAAAACGGTACGCCCAACTCAATCATGTCAGCACCTTTTTCCACCAACAAATGCATCAAACTCACCGTCGCACTCGGACGCGGATCACCTGCGGTGATATAAGGAACTAAAGCGGTCTTTCCAGCGCTCTTTAACGATTCTAATCTTTGTGAAATTCTGCTCATAATTTCTAAATTCAACTTTTATGTTTTGTAAACACCATGCCTGTTCTAACCATTATGAGGCTAGCAAACCGCAATAGCTTAAAAGGAGTTTAAAACGTTATGAGGGGTTGAAGAGCAAGGCGAAAATTTAGTGAAGGCGCGCAGTTTACATACGAGTAAATGAGCAGTCTGAACAAATTTTCAACGCAGCTATTCAAGCCCGCAATAGCTTTAAAACCTTTTTAAAATTCTATGCCTTCGATTTGGCAAACAGTATTCATATCCTTATCACCACGCCCAGACAGGTTCACAATAATCACCTGATCTTTGCTCATAGTCGGTGCCAACTTGGTCGCGTAAGCGATGGCATGCGAAGATTCCAGTGCCGGGATAATCCCTTCAAAGCGAGTCAAATCACGGAAACCTTGCATGGCTTCTTCATCGTCAATCGCCACATAATTTACTCGACCAATGTCTTTCAACCATGCATGCTCAGGCCCGACTCCAGGATAATCCAGACCGGCTGAAATCGAGTGCGTTCCTAGAATCTGACCGTTTTCATCTTGCATCAGGTAAGTACGGTTACCGTGAAGAACACCCGGCGTACCTTTACACAAAGGAGCCGCGTGCTGACCCGTTTCCAGACCGTGACCTGCCGGTTCAACACCATAGATCTTGACCGAATCGTCCGCTAGGAATTTATGAAACAGACCAATCGCATTCGAACCACCGCCAACACAGGCAACCAGTGCATCCGGTAATTTACCTTCTTTTTCCAGACACTGCGCACGCGCTTCTTCACCGATAACCGCTTGGAAATCACGAACCATTGCCGGATATGGATGTGGCCCTGCTACGGTGCCGATAATATAGAAAGTATCATCAACATTGGTGACCCAGTCACGCATCGCCTCGTTTAAGGCATCTTTCAAAGTACGAGAGCCGGACTCAACTGCTACAACGGTCGCACCCAGCATACGCATGCGCGCTACGTTCGGCGCTTGACGAACGACATCATCGGCCCCCATATAAACCACACATTCCAGACCAAGACGCGCCGCAACCGTCGCCGACGCCACACCGTGTTGACCGGCACCGGTCTCGGCGATAATCCGTTTTTTACCAAGACGTTTTGCCAACAGCGCCTGACCAATAGTGTTATTTACCTTGTGCGCGCCGGTATGATTTAAGTCTTCGCGTTTTAGATAAATCTTCGCGCCACCTAATTCATGAGACCATCGTTCGGCGTAATAAAGCGGGGTTGGACGGCCAACATAATCCTTCAGATCTGCCGCCAGCTCATCCAAAAACTTTGGATCGTTTTTTACGCTTTCATATTCGTCATTAAGCTGTTCCAGCGCCGCCATCAGGGTTTCCGGCGCAAAGATACCGCCGTACGGACCGAAGTGGCCTTCGGCATCTGGAAACTGGGCAAAATCGATTGTCGAATTTTCGGTAGTCATTAAACTTTTCTCATCACTTCTTGCATAAATTGCGTAATTTTTTCGGCGGATTTTATTCCTTTTCCGGCTTCCACGCCGCCACTGACATCCAGTGCCCAAGGCGAGGTTTCGGCAATCGCTTGCGCCGCATTCTGTGGCGTCAAACCACCAGCTAGGATAATCGGCTTACGGCACTCTTGTGGAACCAACTCCCAGTTAAAGGTCTCACCGGTACCACCCGGCACGCCCTTCTTATAGGTATCTAGCAGTAAACCACTGCAATCGTAAAACTCGTCGGCAATCTTGTCGATATCGGTGTCCGCTTTCATCGGCACCGCTTTTATGTAATTACGCCCGAACTGACGACAAAATTCGCCGCTTTCCGCACCGTGAAACTGCAATAAATCGATGCGCACGTTACTTAAAACTTGCTGCACATAGTCTACGGTTGGATTAACAAACAGCGCAGTGACGGTAACAAATGCCGGTATGCCTGCTGCAATTTCTTGTGCCTTATTAATGTCGACATAACGCGGGCTCGGTTCATAAAACACAAGACCGATAGCATCCGCTCCGGCATTGACCACTGCCTGTGCGTCTTCAGTTCGGGTTAAGCCGCAGATTTTAACACGAGTTCGCATAACTGTTACCTAAGTTGGCTAATCAAATGGGGAGATTCAGTGTTTGGTCACTTAAAAATGCCACAACACTTCATCAAGACGGGTTTGCGGAATTTGCCACACGTCAGGATAGATGGCATTAACGAAATAAAGTCCTTCAGCCGGTGCGGTCGGCGCAGCTTTAGTTCGGTCTTGCAATGCCAATAAATCCGCAATCCACTCGACCGGTTGCTGCTGTTTACCAACCTGTATCAGTGAACCAACAATATTGCGCACCATATGATGTAAAAACGCATTCGCCTGAATATCAATCAATACGAAATCACCTACTCGACCAACCTGCACACTCTGCACATTGCGCATTGCATGACTGGCCTGACAAGCTGCCGCGCGGAAAGACGAAAAATCCTGCTCACCAATTAAGGCTTGCGCGGCTTGATTCATCAGCTCAGCATTCAACGGATAAGGTTCATGAGTCACGCGCCCCGCCAACACAGCAGAATGCACTTTGCGATTATAGATGACATAACGATATTGACGTGCCACCGCTGAAAAACGCGCATGAAAACCATCATCACCGCCGGGCACCTCTTGCATCCATGCAATACGAATATCGGCTGGCAAATGAGTATTCGCACCTTGAATCCACGCCTTTTCCGGACGAACAGCATTAGTATTAAAATGCACCACCTGACCGATAGCGTGCACACCGGTATCGGTACGCCCAGCACAGAAAAGCTCTATCGTCTCATTGGCGATAGAGCTTAATGCTTTTTCTAAATACTCTTGAACCGACTGGCAATGCTTTTGGCGTTGATAACCACAATAAGCGCCACCTAGGTATTCAATGCCTAAGGCTATTCTCATATAACAAACAGTAAACGAAAGATCTTGAGCAGCTTCAGTTAAAAAACTGCAACCGCCCAAAAAGACCGTTTAGATATAGTCTTTAATTAGCACTTCAGCGATTTGTACGGTATTGGTTGCGGCACCTTTACGAACGTTATCAGCGACAACCCAAAGGTTTAAACCGTTATCGCAAGAGATGTCTTCACGAATACGGCCAACGTACACCGGATTAGTTTCCGCTGCATCAGTTACTGCTGTCGGGTAACCGCCATCAACGTGCTCATCCATTAACACAACACCTTCCGCTTTTTCGAAAAGCGCTCTTGCTTCCGCAGCGGTGATTTTCTTATCGGTTTCGATATGAACCGCCTCCGAATGACCAAAGAATACCGGTACACGTACCGCAGTCGGGTTTACCAAGATGGCGTCGTCACCCATAATTTTCTTAGTTTCCCACACCATTTTCATCTCTTCTTTGGTGTAGCCATTTTCCATAAACACGTCAATTTGCGGAATACAGTTAAAAGCGATCTGCTTAGGATAAACTTTAGATTCAACCGGCTTCATATTCAGCAGGTTGGCGGTTTGTGTCGCCAACTCTTCAATCGCTTCTTTACCCGAACCGGAAACCGCTTGGTAAGTCGCCACATTGATACGTTTGATACCCACTGCATCGTAAATCGGCTTAAGCGCCACCAACATCTGAATCGTCGAGCAGTTCGGGTTAGCAATAATGCCACGTGTTTTGTAACCGGCAACCGCTTCTGGGTTTACTTCCGGCACCACTAGCGGAATATCATCGTCATAACGGAACTGAGACGTATTATCCACCACGATACAACCGGCTTCAGCAGCTTTCGGTGCGTAGACGGCAGAGATGCTTGCGCCCGGCGAGAATAGACCGATTTGCGCTTTCGAGAAATCAAATTTTTCCAAATCCTGAACTTCAACCCATTTGCCGTTGAATTCGATTTTCTTACCGGCAGAACGTGCAGAAGCCAGCGGATACAAATTTCCAACCGGGAAGTTACGCTCTTCTAAAACTTTTAGAATCGTTTCACCTACGGCACCTGTCGCACCGACAACAGCAACATCGTAAAGTTTAGTCATTTTTAGTAATCCTTAATAACTTAAAAAGCGGCACAACAGCACTCCACTGCTACACCGCCAATATGAGTTTACATCTTTATTTACGGTGTTCTACCACCAAGTAATCTTCTTCGTCTGCTGCCTGCTCTTGCAAACCAGCAAAATCCAATAAACGTTTATGTTCGTTCGAATCAATCAAATCCGGCATCGACAATACTCGGCCACCTTCTGCCAACTCATGGCGCTGGCCGATAAACTTACCGCCCGGCTCGACCACAAACTCGCGGCAAATCAAGTCGCCGATAAGCTTGCCGTCCGGCAAAATTTCGATTTTATCGCACGCCACGTGACCCTCGACCAAACCACTGATCACCACAGAACGAGCTTTTATCAAGCCTTTAACAACACCCTCACTGCCAATAGATATATCGAATTTGGTATCAATAACCCCTTCGATTAATCCGTCGTTGTGAAGCTCACCTTTGAGCTCGGTGAATTCGCCTTGAATGCTACATCCTGAGGCAATAATTGTCTTTCCACCCTCTTTGCCTGAAGGTTTACTACTTGAACTAAAGAACCCCATGGTACCAGCTTAACCTCTTTAAAAATCGCATTGTAGTTTGCTTGCGTCCATTCATGGAACGGCTTTGGATCGAGGCGATGCGATAGAAACAACACCTCATAATGTAAATGCGCGCCAGATGAGCGACCGGTATTGCCGACCTCGCCGATCTTATCACCCTTATAAACAAAATCGCCGACCTTAACTGAGCGCTTACTTAAGTGCCCATAACGGGTTTTAAAACCGTTAGCGTGCGTCACAGTAATCAAGTTACCGAAACCGGACTGCTTATTGTAAGCAGAAAAAGAGACAATGCCATCTGCAGTGGTAATCACTTCATCACCACGTTTACTGCGATAATCAATACCGTTGTGTTTTTTTCTGACCCCAGTTACCGGATGCTTCCTAAATCCATACAAACTGGTCAAGCCTTTAAAATTCTTGACCGCCGGTCCGTTTGGCACCGCATTCAACATCAGACTGCGCTCCAGCGAACTCATTTGTAAATGCTGTAAGCGTTCAGCTAACGGAACATCATCAATGCCTTGCAACTCTTGCTTGGTTAACATTGCCTCTTCGATGTTCTGTAAGGTTGAGTCCAATGTATCTAACTGCTGGCTCTTTTCCTGCAAACTGGCTTCCAGCTCAACCTTCTCAGACAGCATCTGTTCATAGTCTTGCTGAGTTTTTGCCAATCTATCGGAATAGGCCTGTACCGCAAACTTATGCTGCTCTTGAACTCGATCGACTTTATTTGAAAACCACCAAACGGTAGCCGCGCCAATTACCCAAGCAAAAAACATTACCACCAGCAACCAACCAAAAAAACGTTTGGCTAGCTGGGAAAACGAATAATGACGTGCACCATGCACGTCACTAATAGTAATGGTAAAACGGTTGCGCATTTAAACCGGAATGATTCAGGTAAAGGTTACAGCGCAGCGACGACTGCATCACCCATTTCAGAACAGGTTACCTGAGTCATACCGTCTTCCATGATGTCGCCAGTACGCAGACCTTGGTCAAGTACTTTAGAAATCGCGTCTTCAATCTTAACCGCCAAGTCTTCACGACCTAGCGTATAACGCAGCATCATCGCAGCAGACATAATTGTCGCTAACGGGTTGGCTTTGTTTTGACCGGCGATATCCGGTGCAGAACCGTGCGAAGGCTCGTACATCCCTTTGTTATTTTTATCCAGCGACGCAGAAGCCAACATCCCGATAGAACCGGTCAGCATTGACGCTTCATCCGACAAAATATCACCGAACATATTACCGGTTACCATAACGTCGAACTGCTTAGGATTTAACACCAACTGCATCGCTGCGTTATCAACATACATGTGATTCACTTCAACTTCCGGATATTCAGGAGCGATTTCATCAATAATTTCACGCCACATTTCCGTTACTTCAAGAACATTGGCCTTATCAACCGAAGTCAGTTTTTTACCACGTTTCATTGCCGCTTGGAAAGCCACGTGCGCGATACGTTTTACTTCAGATTCAGAGTAAACGTAAGTGTTATAACCTTGGCGCTCACCGTTTTCCAAAGTACGGATACCACGTGGCTGACCGAAGTAGATACCGCCTGTCAATTCACGCACGATAAGAATATCTAGACCAGCAACGATTTCCGGCTTAAGCGTAGATGCTGAAGCCAATTGCGGGAATAGCATTGCAGGACGAAGGTTAGCGAAAAGCTCCATCTCTTTACGAAGACGTAGCAGACCTTTCTCAGGACGCACCGAAATATCTAGCGATTCCCACTTGTAACCACCTACAGCACCCAGTAGAACTGCATCAGCATCATGCGCTTTCTGCATTGTCTCGTCTGCCAAAGGCACACCGTGAACATCATAGGCTGCACCACCAACCAAATCTTCTTCCATTGCAATATCCAAACCGTCAGTCTCAACCAACTTATTCAATACTTTTACTGCTTCAGCAGTAATCTCAGGACCGATACCGTCACCAGGAAGAATCAATACGTTCTTTGTCATTTTATTTCTCTTAAATTTTTAAAGTTTTTTAAGAGGGTTAATACCCTCTTTTAGAATTCTGTTCGCTACTTAGTGCGTTTGATACGAGTCATGCTTGAGAAGATAAATTTCAACCTTCTTCATCCAAGCATCGACCTCGCATGAAACACCCTCGTTAATACAGCCAAGGCTTAGTCGCTTTTCGGTTTGCTTCAAAGGCTTCAATTTCTGCCGCATGTTCAAGCGTCAGGCCGATATCATCCAAACCGTTCAGTAGGCAGTGCTTACGGAAGCTATCGACATCAAACGCAATTTCGTCGCCATTCGGCTTAACGATTTTCTGCTCAGCCAAATTAATTTTCAGCTCGTAACCTTCCGTTTCAAAGGTTTCATTAAATAGATCATCAACGGTTTTCTCATCCAAAATAATTGGCAGAATGCCGTTTTTGAATGAGTTATTGAAGAAGATATCCGCAAAGCTTGGCGAGATAATCACATCAAACCCGAAATCTTTCAATGCCCATGGCGCATGCTCACGAGATGAACCACAACCGAAGTTTTCACGTGCCAGCAGGATTTTCGCCCCCTGATAACGCGCTTGGTTCAAAACAAAATCTTTACGCAATGGACGTTGAGAGTTATCCGAGTCCGGCTGACCTACATCTTCATAACGCCATTCGTCAAACAGATTCGGTCCAAAGCCGGTGCGTTTGATTGATTTCAAAAACTGCTTCGGAATAATCGCGTCGGTATCGACATTCGCTCGGTCTAGCGGCGCGACAATTGCACTAAAGGTTGTAAACTTTTCCATCTAATCTCTCCAATCTTAAAGCATGTCACGCACGTCAACAAAGTGACCTTCAACCGCAGCCGCAGCCGCCATTTCCGGGCTCACCAAGTGCGTACGACCACCGGCACCTTGACGACCTTCAAAGTTACGGTTTGAAGTCGATGCACAGTGCTTACCGCTTGGAAGACGGTCAGCATTCATTGCCAAACACATTGAACACCCTGGGTTACGCCATTCAAAACCGGCTTCGATAAAGATTTTATCCAACCCTTCCGCTTCCGCCTGCTCTTTAACCAGACCGGAACCCGGAACCGCGATTGCCAACTCAACCTTGTCAGAAATCTTGCGACCTTTTAATACTTCCGCTGCCGCACGCAAGTCTTCGATACGCGAGTTAGTGCAAGAACCGATAAAGATGTATTCCGCTGGAATATCTTTAATCGCGGTACCGGCTGCAAGCCCCATGTATTTCAGCGCATTACGGATCGAAGTGGCCTTAACCGGGTCCGCTTCTTTTTCAGGATCAGGAATCACACCATCGACACCTAACACCATCTCTGGAGACGTTCCCCAAGAAACCTGAGGTTCGATATCTGCACCGTTCATTTCAACAACGCAGTCAAATTCCGCGTCGTCGTCAGAATGCAAATCTTGCCACGCTTCAACCGCCATATCCCAATTTGCACCGGTTGGCGCAAACGGACGACCTTTAACGTATTCAACCGTCTTATCGTCAACTGCGACCAGACCAACACGCGCACCGCCTTCGATAGCCATATTACAAACCGTCATACGCCCTTCAATCGACATATCGCGGAAAACTTGACCACCGAACTCAATCGCGTAACCGGTACCACCGGCAGTACCAATCTTACCGATAATCGCCAAAATTACGTCTTTCGGAGTAACACCCGGCTTAAGCTGACCGTCAACTTTCACCAACATGTTTTTCATTTTCTTCTGGATAAGGCACTGCGTTGCTAGAACGTGCTCAACTTCCGAAGTACCGATACCGTGCGCCAATGCACCTAACGCACCGTGCGTCGCCGTGTGCGAGTCACCGCAAACCAGCGTGCTACCCGGCAACGTTTTGCCTTCTTCCGGTCCAACCACGTGCACGATACCTTGGCGTGGGTCACCCATACCGAATTCAGTGATACCGAACTCTTTGGTGTTCATGCCAAGCGTTACCACCTGAATACGCGAAATCGGATCTTCAATGGTTTCTGCACCACCTTTCAATTCCGTGGTCGGAACATTATGATCACAAGTTGCCAAGTTGGCTTCGATACGCCATGGTTTACGGCCTGCAATACGCAGCCCTTCAAACGCCTGTGGAGAAGTCACTTCATGCAGCAGTTGACGGTCAATATAAATAAGCGCCGTACCATCTTCTTCCTGACGAACCACATGGTCGTCCCACAATTTGTCATATAACGTTTTTCCAGCCATAGCTCTCGTTACCTGTTATCCAATGTTTAGAATTTCAAAAATAGCAGAAAATTATAGCCGTTAGCCCCCGACCCTGACAAGAAAATCCCGTTGAATCAATGAGAAAAAGGTAAAATGCGGCAAAAAAATTTAGGTTTAGTCAATGAGTTATTCGATAAAAGAAGTCTTCTACTCGTTACAAGGTGAAGGATTCCATGCCGGTCGTCCGGCGATCTTCTGCCGTTTCAGCAACTGCAATCTCTGGACCGGTCGCGAAGAAGATCGCGAAAAAGCGATTTGTCAGTTTTGTGATACCGACTTTATCGGCACCGATGGACAAAACGGTGGCCGCTTTAAAACTGCCGAGGATTTGGTGCAGCATCTACTGCAATTCTGGCCGGAAAAAAGTGACGTGCATCCGTTTGTCATTTTGACTGGCGGCGAGCCGCTCATGCAGGTTGACGAGACCTTAACCACGGCCATGCACGCTGCCCATTTTGAAATCGCGGTGGAAACCAATGGCACTAAACCAGCACCGGCCGGACTGGATTGGATTTGCGTCAGCCCAAAAGCCAATACTGAAATCGTGCTGACGCAAGGTGACGAGTTAAAACTGGTTTACCCACAACCAACGCTAATGCCGAAACAAGTTGAAGAATTGGACTATAAGCACTTCTATCTGCAACCGATGGCCGACACCAATACTAATCTAAACCAGAAGCATACACAGATGGCATTGGAATATTGCCTAAAACACCCGAAATGGAATTTAAGTCTACAGACACATAAATTCTTAGGAATCGACTAAAACTCCACTTTCGCAAGCTGCAAAAAAAGATAACGAATATGAAAGAAATCATTGAAAGCTTAGAAGTCACCGGTCTGTCGCATGATGGTCGTGGTATTACCCACATTGATGGCAAAACCTGCTTTGTCGCCAACGCAGTACCGGGCGATATCGTCACCGCCAAAATCAGCAATGACGAACGTAATTTCTTGGAAGCGCGCTTACTGAAAATCGAGCAACCTTCGGCAGAGCGCGTTGATCCTTTCTGTGACAAATACAATGAATGCGGCGGCTGTCAGTTGCAACACCTGTCCGTCAGCGCACAGCGCTACTGGAAAGCAGAAAACTTTTTTACCGAGTTAAAACAAAAAGTTAACACAGAAATCTGTGAATTTTTCGACACCTTAATATCGACTGACCGCGCCTATCGTCGTCGAGCGCGTTTGGCGTTAGAAGTTGATAAAAAAGACAAACAAGCACGTTTCGGTTTTCGTCGCTCACAAGACAATCGCTTGGTCGATATCGAACACTGTCCGGTTTTGACCGATGAACTGAACCAAGCCATTCAACAAGTGCGTCCACAATTGCTAGAAACCGCTTCGCGTAAAACTCAAGAGTTAACCATTGTTGCGGCAGATAACGGTATTTTTGGGCTTAAAGAAAATGCCAAACAGCCGTCCTACCAAATTCAAGGTAAGCAAGCGCTAAGGTTACAATTTCCCCAAGACGGTTTTATCCAAGTTAATGCGGAAATAAACCAGAAAATGCTCGACCAAGCGATTAACTGGCTCGACATTCAATCCGAACATAAAGTCATCGACTTTTTTTGCGGTGTCGGCAACTTCACCCTGCCATTAGCGCAATACAGTCAACAAGCCATCGGCATTGAAGGTTTGGATGAACTGGTGCAAGCAGCGCAGGATAATGCAGCTGACAATGGGCTAGAGAACGGTCAATTTGCAAAAGCTGACCTGTTTAAAGACGTCTCTCATCAAGAATGGTTTCGAGGTCAAAACTATGACCGAATCCTACTTGATCCAGGTCGTTTGGGGGCTGCAAAGCTTTGCAGCCAACTTGGGCAATTACAGGCAGAGAAAATCGTCTATGTCTCTTGCAATGCAGCGACCTTGATTCGAGATATTAAGCTTTTACAAGAACAGGGCTACCAACTCCGCAAAGCCTGTGCCATGGATATGTTCCCGCACACCACCCACCTTGAAGTGATGGTCATGCTGGAAAAAGGTAAAAAACCGAAAAAACAGCGCAACAAACGCTTGGAAAGCAAAAAGCGCGTTTTTAAATTTTAGGGAAGCGCAGAACAAGTCCAAATGGGGACTTATTCTGCGCTTCCTTAGGTCTTTATATACTTAAAGCGGTTTCATCGAGAATAAATTTACGAAAGGCTTCCGCAACCGGCGAAAGCCTTTTCTCTTGCAGGTGAACAAGATACCAGTAACGTTCAATCGGCGTGCCTTCAACTTGCAAAACCGCCAAACTGGCATGCTCCAACTCAACCTGAATGGTGTGTATTGACACCAATGACAAACCGAAGCCGGAGTTAACCGCGCTCTTAATCGAATCATTCGAGTTGAATAACATCCCAATTTGTAAATTATCTTCCTGCCCCCTGAAAAAACTTTCCATTGCTTGACGGGTACCAGAACTTTCTTCTCGGGCAACAAACGGCTCTTTTATTAATTCCTTTACCGAGACCGTTTTTCCAACTAATGGATGCTTCGGTTGCGCAATAAAGACCAATGGGTTTTTCATAAAAGGTTCAATACTGTAGTGACTTTTTTCCGGTGGCTGCCCCATAATCACCAAGTCCACCAAATTCTTATCGACCTTGGACAGTAGAGCCTGCCGATTGGCAACCTCAATATCAAAATCGACTTCGGGATACAAATTCCGAAAATTCCCTAACATCTCAATCGCAAAACTGCTGGCAGTCGAAGCGACTGCGACTTTTAAGCGTCCCTTGTGGCCCCCTTTCATTTCAGCAAAATGATTTTTCGCTTCAGCAACCAACCCCAAAATGGACTCGGCATAGTTCTGCATATCCACACCGGCATCCGTTAAAAAGATTTTCTTGCCAACCTTTTCAAACAAACTCACACCGACCTCTTCCTCTAACAACTTAACTTGCTTAGAAACCGCCGGCTGACTCATAAACAGTTTTTCAGAGGCTCGAGTGTAATTCAAACAGCTTGCCACCATTCGAAACACCTTCAATTGACGCAATGAAATTCGCACTAAACATAACCTTTTAGTTATCAAAACTATCGATAAATAAAATTTTACTTATAATCTTGCAAAAAATAAACTAGTGCCCATCAAATTTTCAGCCTGTCTGAAAAAGATAGAAACCTTTAAAGAGGCATCTCTTTATTTTAGTAAGGAAGAGCAATTACGTTTTCGCCCTTCCCCAATAACCAAAGGACTACAGAATGGATCAGTCGAATCGTTACGCTGACTTAGCTCTACAAGAAGATACGCTAGTATCTGATGATAACCACCTACTCGTTGCCTACCGTCTAAAACCTGCTGAAGGTTACGGCTTCCTAGAAGTTGCTGCGCACGTTGCAGCAGAATCTTCAACCGGTACTAACGTTGAAGTTTCGACCACCGATGATTTCACTCGCGGTGTTGACGCACTGGTTTATGAAATCGACGAAGCGGCTTTCGGTGAAGACGGTGGTCTAATGAAGATCGCATACCCAGTCGCGCTATTCGATCCTAACCTACTGGACGGTCACTACAACGTTTCTCACATGTGGTCTCTAATCCTAGGTAACAACCAAGGTATGGGTGACCACGTTGGTCTACGTATGCTTGACTTCTACGTTCCAGAGAAAATGGTTAAACGTTTCGACGGTCCAGCTACGGACATCTCTGACCTATGGC
This sequence comes from Thiomicrorhabdus marina, assembly GCF_017571465.1. GTDB lineage: Bacteria > Pseudomonadota > Gammaproteobacteria > Thiomicrospirales > Thiomicrospiraceae > Thiomicrorhabdus > Thiomicrorhabdus marina. The sequence continues at coordinate 47,814 of NZ_JAGETV010000011.1, forward strand.
GCGTACTAGGTCGTCCAGAAGTTGACGGCGGTTACATCGCTGGTACGATCATCAAACCTAAACTAGGTCTACGTCCAGAGCCATTCGCGAAAGCATGTTATGACTTCTGGCTAGGTGGTGATTTCATCAAGAATGATGAACCACAAGCTAACCAAGACTTCTGCCCAATGGAAACCGTTATTCCTCTCGTTGCAGAAACCATGGATCGCGCTCAACAAGAAACCGGTCAAGCGAAACTGTTCTCTGCGAACGTAACCGCTGACTTCCACGGTGAAATGGTTCGTCGTGGTGAATACGTTCTTGAGCAATTCGCTAAATACGGTAACGAAAAACACGTTGCATTCCTTGTTGACGGTTTCGTAACCGGTCCAGCGGGTGTAACCACTTGTCGTCGTAACTTCCCTGACACTTACCTACACTTCCACCGCGCTGGTCACGGTGCTTTGACTTCTTATAAGTCGCCTATGGGTATGGATCCAGTTTGTTACATGAAGCTTGCTCGTCTAATGGGTGCTTCGGGTATCCACACCGGAACGATGGGTTACGGAAAAATGGAAGGTCACGCTGGTGAAACCGTTCTTGCTTACATGCTTGAGCGTGATGAGTGTCAAGGGCCTTACTTCTACCAAAAATGGTACGGCATGAAGCCGACTACGCCAATCATCTCTGGTGGTATGAACGCGCTACGTCTACCTGGTTTCTTCGAGAACCTAGGTCACGGTAACGTAATCAACACGTGTGGTGGTGGTTCATTCGGTCACATCGACAGCCCAGCTGACGGTGGTATCTCTCTAGGTCAAGCTTATGACTGCTGGAAGTCTGGTATCGACCCAATCGAATACGCGAAAGACCACAAAGAATTCGCGCGCGCGTTCGAGTCTTTCCCTCACGATGCAGACAAAATCTTCCCAGATTGGCGTGAGAAGCTTGGCGTACACAAATAAAATCGTGTTCTTAAGCCATTAAGATGCTCTTTTACCCTGCCTTTTGGCAGGGTTTTTTTCTTAATTTACCAATTACAAGTAGATGCCATCTAGGTTTTTGTAAAAACCAGAACCTATATGCAATTTACTTTTTGCAAAGCAAGACAGAATAATTTTAGGGATACATGCATGGATATTTCACAATACAAAATCGACAACGAACCTTTTTACGACGCACAGTCTAACGAAGTTGAACTTTACCAAGCGGCTTACGATGCTCGTCTACCGGTAATGGTTAAAGGGCCTACCGGTTGTGGTAAATCACGTTTTGTTGAGCACATGGCGTGGAAACTCGGTAAACCTATTATTACCGTTTCCTGTAACGAAGACATCACCGCTTCAGACCTTGTTGGTCGCTACTTGCTAGACGCTAACGGCACCCGTTGGGTTGACGGCCCGCTAACCATGGCGGCTCGTTACGGTGCCATCTGTTATCTGGATGAAATTGTCGAAGCACGTCAAGATACCATGGTTATTATCCACGCCCTAACCGATCACCGTCGTGAACTGTCATTAGACAAAAAAGGCGAATTAATCAAAGCACACCCTGATTTCCAACTGGTTATCTCATACAACCCGGGCTATCAATCGCTAATGAAAGACCTTAAACAATCGACTAAGCAACGTTTCTGTGCTCTGGATTTTGATTACGCCGATGCAGCAACCGAAGCACACATCCTACAAAAAGAAGGAAACGTTGACGAAGCAACAGCGAAGAAACTGGTACAAATTGGTGAAACCGCACGTAACCTAAAAGGTCACGGCCTGGATGAAGGTATCTCAACTCGTCTAATGGTATACGCGGCAACGCTTATCAACAAAGGGATTGCACCGGTTGAAGCTTGTAAGATGGCGCTGGTTCGTCCAATCACAGACGATGCAGATATTCGCGAGACATTAGACAACGCAATCAAAATGATCTTCGCCTAAATCATTATTTTATTCGGGCATCCTTGGGCGCTGTGTGTTATTGATTTCGGTCGTGTATGAAAATATACACTCCCTCAATCGGCTTAACACAACATCCCAAATCTACCCATCTAAACTTAATGATTTCTATTTTTAAGAATAGAAAATTTTTGAAGTTAAACGAATGAGCGTTTAAGAATGAACGAAGAATTATTAGCCGACTATCAGCAGAAGTTTACCTGTGGTTTTGCACAGGCCAAAGAGGTGTTTCCGGCGTGTATTGAAGATGCGCATAACACTCTATCGCCGGAAGGCGTTAAAGCCTATATGGATGGCGCGAACTTCCTGTGTAAGATTGGTATGGGGGTTGAACCGGTATTAATTTACTTGGAAATCATGCCGGAAATCGCGCGTCATATCGGACGCGGCACCATGAAAATGGTCGCCGATTATTCCTACACCCTAGCGCGTAGCCCGAACAAAAAAGCCCTGATTCCTTTCTTGAACTCTTTAAGCAGTATCTGTCGTCGCATCGACACAATTGAAGAGCTTCAACACTATTTCGATATTCTTGAAGAGTACATCGACAAAACCCAAACGGTCATCCATGGTCACCACTCGATTCATGAAAGTCCGGGGATGGTGCCGCTGCTAAACTCCATGCCGCAGTTGATTTCTAAGCTGTGTCTGAACGGCATCCGTAACTTTATCGATTACGGAGCACGCAATTACCTCAATGCACCGGATGAACAGATAGCCTACTTCGCACTTGAGTCACATGATGCCAAAAGCATTATCACTCGCGAACGTCGCGGCACCACTTTCAAAGATGTCGAACGTCATTTAGACATGCTCAAAGAGTGTATGTGGGAATGTGATTTGCCGATGCAGACCTTCTCGACCGCATTCGATCAACTGCGCAAACCGGTGCCTTATCTGGATGAGCGTCTAATCGCTGTGCCGGATGTTTATGATTCCGAAAACGGCGTAAGCGGCTTGGATCGCTACCGAGCCATGTTGGCGCATATGATGGCGCATAAAACGTGGTCGAGCAAACTGATGGCCGATAACTATGCTCCGCACATGCAGCTATTCATCTCGACTTTTGAAGACTGCCGCGTTGAATATTTAGCAATCCAGAAATACCCGGGGCTGAAAAACCTTTTCCTAGCGTTACATCCCTACCCGGAAAAAGGCGCTTGTGATGACAGCAAACAATCCTGCCTACGTTATCGCGCAACTCGTTTATCGCGAACCTTAATGGATGAAAACTTCGATCCAGAAAATGAATTGCTGGAAGAATTCCGTGCCCGTTTCCACGAAATCATGCAGGAAAAAGGCGAAAACGCCAGCACCGCCGACATGGCTACCTTGGGCAGTAGCTTCTACGTTAAAACCCGCAAGCAGTCTTCAGACAGTCAGCCAAGCGTCTTCTTTGACGATACCGAAGTCTCTTATCGTGACGATAACCGTTATTTCTGGTTCCACTACGAAGAGTACGACGAGCCGGATGAACTGATGCCGAACGAGTATGAAAACGAAGAAATGCTGGTTGATAACGACGGCGGCTTACCGCCTCGTCATTATCATGAGTGGGATTATCTATCGGACAGCTATCGTCCGGACTGGGCCACGGTTTATGAACGTCTGCACCCGAGTGCTGATGCTGGCAAAATCGACCGCTTAATGGCGAAACATGACGACTTAGCAAAACGTCTGAAAAAGATGATTGAAATGCTCAAGCCGCAAAATAAAAAACGCATTCGTTTCCAAGAAGAAGGCGAAGAGTTGGATTTGGACATCGCCTTGCGTTCGGTCATCGACTTTAAGAGCGGCCAAGCCCCTGACCCGCGTATCAACTACAGCCACACCACCGATAGCCGCAATATCGCAGTGATGCTATTGGTTGATACTTCGCAATCGTTAAATGAACGTAACCGCGAGACCGGACAAACTTTGTTGGAGCTTTCTGAAGAAGCACTGGCGATTACCGCTTGGACGGTCGACCAATTAGGCGACAAATTCGCGATTGCCGGATTCAGTTCCGATACTCGCCACGAAGTGCGTTACCAGCATATCAAAGGCTATTCAGAACGCTATACCGACGAAGTGAAAGCGCGTATCGCGGCGATGGAAGCGTCCTATTCGACTCGAATGGGTGCAGCCATGCGACACGCCGCACACTACTTAGAAGGCCAGCAAGCCGAGAAAAAGCTGATGTTGATTTTGACCGACGGCGAACCGGCGGATATCGATAGCAAAGACCCGCAAATGCTGATTCAAGACACGCATAAAGCGGTCGAAGAACTGAAGAGTAAAGGGATTTACTCTTACTGCATTACCCTTGACCCGAATGCGGATGAGTATGTGGAAACCATTTTCGATAACCACTACACCGTTATTGACCATGTGGAAAAACTGCCGGAACAGTTACCGCAAGTGTTTATGAAACTGACTAATTAATTCGGGACAGCTCGAACAGGTTGGCAACGGCTTGTTCAGACCGTCCCAATGCGAGGCTTATATGCAATCAACGATAACCGTTCGTGTCGTGTTCGATTTTCGTGGCGAAACCTTTCGCTATGAGTCAGATATTGTTTTACCACTGTATATTGATGACATCGAACAGTTTTTGGAAAAACTGCCGCACCGTATCGCTAAGGAACATCAACTCGACCTTATTTCCTATAAGTTCGAGATAATGGAACACAGCGATATTGAGGTGATTCGTTTCCAATCGCGTATCGAACCGGTAATGCCCCAATTGCCAATGATGGTCGGAGAATTTCTAGAAGCCTATCAAGCCGCTGCGCCAGACGCTTATTTACAAAAAATAGCTGAAGCTTATGAAATCGACATTGCAAACAATCCTAAGTTAGCCAAAGCGCTTAAAGCCGCCTATGTCTTAGGTAAAGAACATCGTTTAAGTGAACGCAAACACCCGGTAAATATGTGGCTGAGTCGAGGTTTTACCTAATCCCTTTTAGAAATCGAAAAATAATTCGCTTTACTGCGAATATTGAGCAAGTAAAATGGCGTCTCTACAGACTAATGTCGAAAAGAACTGTTTTATATGCTCAATATCACCTTCAACCAAATCCGTCTATTTGAAGCGGTCGCTCGTCTAAAAAGCTTCACTAAGGCGGCCAAAGAACTGAATATTTCGCAACCGGCGGTTTCCAGTCAGTTAAAAAAACTGGCGGATTCTATCGGCAGCCCTTTGGTTGAAGTCGTTGGCCGCAAGGTGTATCTAACCCCGGTCGGTGAAACCACCTATCAACAGTTCCAAACCTTACTGGAGGACTTTGACGACTTCTCGACACGCTTGAAAGCCAGCCAAACCGGCGGTTTAGAAGGTGAACTCTGTATTGCCGGAGTCTCCGCCAGCAAATACTTTCTGCCATTTATCTTGGCAGAGTTTCTCAAACAACACCCGAAAGTCACCCCAAAACTGTCTATCCTCAGTAAAAGTGAAACCTTACATAGTCTGAAAAATAAACAACACGACTTAGTGATTACCGGCCGCGTATTCGACGGTTTGGGAGCCGATTTCGAAGCCTTTACCGATCAAACTCTTGAGGTCGTTGCCGCCCCTAGCGACCGCCTAAGTAGCCACGCAAATTTAAGTTTGAAAAGCCTGACCAAACAGAATCTGATCTTGCCGATGGAAGAAACCAGTATCCGCCAAGCGGTCAATCAGGTATTTGCTGAAGAGGGGCTAAAAATCGAACCTTACATGGAACTGAACAGTTACGAATTGATTAAACAGTCGGTCATCGCCGGGATCGGCATCGGTGTGCTACCTGCCAACACTTTCCGTTTGGAAGAATACAGCGGCCATATCGTGCGCCTGAAAGTCGATAAGTTCCCTATCAAAAAACATTGGTACTGCGCCTATAACGATAAGAAAAAACTGTCATTGGTCAGTTTGGCGTTTATCGACTTCCTGCACTGTTATCCGATTGAAACCCATCTCAAAAAGATCTACAGCACGGTCGGTAAGACGGAATAACAAGGCTACAGTTTCATTTCATTGGCGATTAGCTGAATCAAGTCTTGAATATATGATTGATGGGTTATCGCCTGTGGCGTCGCCGCATAAAGTTTTGACCATAAACCCTCTTCCCCCAAAGAGCGATAAGGCAAATGCTGAAAGTCGGCCTGATTTTCCAGTAACCACTTCGGCAAAACACAAATTCCGCGTCCGGCTTCAACCCGCTGCAGCATCATAATTGTCAATTCCGAATAACCTAGCTCCTTCGGCTCGATCTGCGCCGGTTGTAAAAACTGTTTAAAGATATCCAGTTTACTTTGCGGCACGGGGTAAGTAATTAAGGTCTGTTGAGCAAAATCTTCCGGCACTAAAAAGGCCTTCGCTAACAAAGCACTATTGGCAGGTAATACCGTAACCAATTCGTAACTGAACAGCGCGGTATAATCGATACTCTCAATTTTTTCAGGGTCGGAGGTAATCACAAAATCGACTTTCTGTTGCTGCAATTTATGCAAAGGCGATGCCTGAAAACTCGGAACAATATCCAAATCAACACTCGGCCATTTCTCTTGGTAAGGCCTTAACAAGGGCAATAACCATTCAAAACAGGTATGACAATCAATGCCGATCCATAAACGTCCGGTTTCTCCCTGTTTAAGCGCGAGGAACTGTCTTTCTAATTGCTGCATAGAAGGCAAAATACTTCGAGCACCTTCCAATAAAAGTCTGCCAGCCGGAGTAAACTGTAACGGGTGTGTTTTCCGTTTAAAGAGTTCACTTTCTAACTGTTGCTCCAGCAGCTTAATTTGATGCGATAAGGCCGATTGAGTCATATTCAGCGACTCTGCCGCTTTCACCAAACTCCCTTGCTTGTGCAGCGCTTCAATGGCCTTTAAATGTTTTATATCTAACATAAATTTTCAATAATCCTAATTTGTGAAAAACAGCATTTTGACGGCAAGAATAATCAAAAACACACCAAAGGCACGTTTTAGGGTTTTCACAGGCAATTTATGTGCGAGTTTAGCGCCAACCGGAGCCGTAAAGATACTGGCTAAAATAATTCCAAAAAATGCCGGCCAATAGATATAGCCCGTCGTGTAAGCAGGTAAATCGGTGGCCTGCATGCCAGCCAAAATATAGCCCAGACTTCCTGCCAGAGCGACAGGTAAACTAACTGCTGCAGAAGTAGCAATTGCTTGATGCATTGAAACATTATTCCAAACTAAGTAAGGCGTGGTCAGGGTTCCGCCGCCAATCCCGACTATTGACGATAAGGATCCAATCGTCGTTCCCGCAGCAGCATTACCAATAAAACCAGGCAATTCTCTACTTGGATTAGGCTTTAAAGCGAACAGCATATTTATCGCAATCAGTAACTCTAAGATCCCAAACACTTTGGAAAGCATATTCGAGGAAAAATACTGCGAGACCCAACCGCCGATAAACGCCCCTAGCAGTACGCCAAAAGCAAGCATTCTAAAAGCATCCCAACGCACAGCGTCGTGTTTGTGATGCGCATAAGCAGAAGACAATGAGGTCACAAAAATGGTTGCCAGTGACGTCGCTATCGCAATATGAACCGTTTGGCTGGAGTCCATAAAGTACGTCAATGCGGTAGCTAACACCGGAACGATAATCAAACCACCGCCAATCCCAAGCAGACCGGCTGCAAATCCGACAAATGCCCCCGTAACGAGATAGAGAGAAAATTCAAGTAGCAAAATTTCCGGCACGACCGTTCCTTAAATTTGATGACTTGTCGAATTATAAAGAGCAATCAACCATCAGAGACATGAGTTTTCTTCAAGTCTAATTGAAATAAAGTCATTTTCATTTTTCACAAGGCTCCCATACCATTTGCAACATCAATAACACAGGATTTGCAAACAATGAAAAACGACTTTACCTACAGCATTCAAAGCATTGTTTTCGACGAGAACTACATCCCTTCAGATAAAACACGTATCACCACCAACTTTGCCAATTTGGCGCGTGGCGAACAACGTCAGCAGAACCTGCGAAAAGCCATCAACATGATTAACAACAACTTTAATGCACGGGCAAATTGGGACAACCCTAATGGCGACCGCTACTCTGTCGAGCTGGAAATCATTCACGTTGATGTCGATGTTGAAGGCAATGGAGAAACCTTCCCAACCATCGAAATTTTACAAACCTATATCGTAGACCACAAAACCAAGCAGCGTCTTGAAGGCATTGTCGGTAATAACTTCTCGTCTTATGTACGTGACTATGATTTCAGCGTGCGCCTGCTGGAACACAACAAAAATAAATCTCAATTTAGCGTACCCAAAGATTTTGGCGACCTACACGGCAAGATGTTTCAGGCGTTTATTCACTCAGAGACTTATCAACAGCATTTTCATAAGCCGCCGGTGATTTGCCTGAGTGTTTCTGACAACAAAACCTATCACCGCACTGAAAACCAGCATCCGGTACTTGGGGTTGAATATCTGCCAAATGAATCATCGTTAACTGAACAATATTTCAAAAAGATGGGCTTGCAGGTTCGTTACTTTATGCCGCCAAATAGTGTTGCCCCTCTGGCGTTCTTCTTTTTCGGCGACCTGTTGGCAGACTACACCAATCTTGAATTGATTAGCACCATTAGCACCATGGAAACTTTCCAGAAGATTTACCGCCCTGAAATTTATAACGCTAATTCCTATGCCGGTGAAGTCTTTAAACCGAGCTTAAAACACGAAGATCATTCACTGACTCGTATTGTTTATGACCGAGAAGAGCGTAATCAATTGGCGATTGAGCAAGGTAAATTTGCCGAGGCAAAATTTATCAAGCCCTATCAAACCACTCTAAAACAATGGGCTGAAAATTACGCTTGAAAGCGATAAATCAACGAAATGGTAAAAGAGAAAGATTATATGAATAAATTATTCCCTACCTCCACTGTTGGCAGCTTGCCAAAACCGTCTTGGCTCGCAGAGACAGAAAAGCTCTGGCCTGCTTGGAAGCTCGAAGGCGAAGCTCTCATTGAAGCAAAACAAGATGCCTTGCGCGTTACTTTGCAAGAACAGATTCAAGCCGGCATTGATATAGTCAGTGACGGTGAACAAACTCGCCAGCATTTTGTCACCACCTTTACCGAAAACCTTGACGGTGTCGACTTCGAGAAACGCCAAACCATGAGAATTCGTAATCGCTATGATGCACAAGTGCCAACGATTGCAGGTGCCGTCAGCCGTAAAAAATCCGTGTTTGTAGAAGACGCAAAATTTTTGCGCCAGCTCACAGATCGACCAATTAAGTGGACGCTTCCCGGCCCAATGACAATGATCGATACACTATTTGACGGACACTATAAAGACCGTGCAACCTTGGCGATGGTACTGGCTGAAATTCTGAACGACGAAGCCAAAGAGCTTGCCAAAGCAGGTGTCGATATTATTCAGTTTGATGAACCGGCCTTTAATGTCTTTATTGATGAAGTGGATGAATGGGGCGTTCCTGCACTTAATAGAGCCGTTGAAGGACTGACATGCGAGTCCGCAGTGCATATTTGTTACGGCTACGGCATTAAAGCCAATACGGATTGGAAAAAGACCCTAGGTTCGGAATGGCGTCATTACGAAAAAACCTTCCCAAGCATCCAGAAATCGAATATCGATATTATCTCGCTAGAATATCAAAACTCGAATGTACCGATGGAGTTGATGGAATTGATTCGCGGAAAAAAAGTGATGGTCGGCGCGATTGATGTCGCGACTCAAACCATTGAAACACCCGAAGAAGTCGCCAATACACTGCGTAAAGCACTGCAATTTGTCGATGCAGATAAACTCTACCCTTGCACCAATTGCGGCATGGCGCCGCTCCCCCGCCATGTCGCGAGAGACAAACTAAAAGCGCTACACGATGGCGCAGCGATCTTGCGTAATGAATTATCAAATTAAGGTGTAATTTGATGTCTGCACAACCCATTCAAATTCTTGAAACCTCTTTCTTTACCGACGACATCCTATGTCTTCGGTTAAAGGCGAATGCTCCGATAGAATTTCACGCAGGACAATATATTCTTCTGGGTCTTGATCCAGAAGAATTAAAACCTTTTTCTATCGCGGCTGCCCCCGATGGTAGCGGTGAGATAGAGTGTCATATCCGCAAAAATAGACAGAGTCCATGGATGCAAGCCCTGTTTACTAAACAATCGGGAGACACACTCTATTGGCAAGGTCCTATAAATCATGTGAGCTTGGCTAAAAATACCCCTCTGCCAACGATCTTTGTTGCCGGCGGTACCGGTTTTGCCTTAGTGAAAGCACTCCTTGAAACACAATTAGCAGATCAATCAAACCATCCCATTCATATTTACTGGGGTGTTCGCCAAGCTGTCGACCTTTATCAACATGACTGGCTGGCTCAATTGTGCCAACAACATAGCAATATAGACTACACCCCCGTCATTTCAGAACAAGAGCACAATTGGCACGGAGCAACCGGATCCGTTCATAAAAAAGTTCTGCAAGACTTTGCAAACCTTGCAGAACATCTTGTTTACCTTTGCGGGCCTCCTGATATGCAGAAAGCAGCGAAACCGGCATTTTTAGCCGCTGGCTTAAATGAAAACAATTTCATCTCCTAGACATAAAATGAAACAACCTACTTCTGAGTTTATTAAGGGTTTCTCTATTGAAATAACCCCAAAAGGAGCTTTAAACGTTGAGCATTTCGCTGATTACCTAGAGCCTAATACTCGCGTCTATGTCACCTCTCTACCCGGATCAGACTTTTCTGAAACCATAACGACCTGCAAGCGGCTAAAGAAAGAAGGCATGGTTCCTGTGCCGCACTTTACCGCGCGTCGTTTTAAAAATTGTACCGATCTAGAGTTTGCGCTTGCACAGGTATCTGAACAAGCAGGCGTTAATCAAGTCTTAGCATTAGCAGGAGCCGATAAACAGGCTGCGGGGCAATTTTCAGACACCATTTCGATGTTGGAAACGGGTCTTTTTGAAACGTATGGCATTCAATCCATCGGGATTGCAGGACATCCTGAAGGCAATCCGGACATTGAAGAAGCCAATTTGCGGGAGCATGGTTATAAGAAGATTAAGTTTTCCGAAGTGACAGACATTGATATGTATATGGTTACGCAGTTTGTCTTTGAAGCACAACCGATTATTGATTGGATTGAAAACATTCGCGACGAAGGTAATCCGCTTCCACTGGTGATTGGTATTCCTGGCATTGCTTCACTCAAGTCGCTTATTGGTCATGCTAGAGCGTGCGGAATTGGCGCATCAAAAACCGTCTTGATCAAACAAGCTAAAAACATTCATAAGCTGCTCTCTCTGCAAGAGCCAAATAAACTTGTTCAAGATCTTGCGACATACGCAATCAACACCCCAGAGGCCAAAATAAACGGCTGTCATTTATACCCTCTAGGCGGTTTCACGCGTACAGCCGAATGGAGTCGTGCCATTGCGAGGCGTTGCTAAATTCACTGCTGATTAAGCGAATGATCGCGTATTCATTGATCGCAGTAAACCGGAGTATTCAATTAAAGCCGGTTCAAAATTTAGCAACCACAACATCCAGCAGCTAGCCTACACTATAGCGAATCTAAGGTGGAACAACTGGGGATCGCATTGATCCACTTCTGCTTAACCCTCTTGCCAAACTCGGCGGAGCCAATTACGTGCCTTTAGACACCATCATTCAACCGGAACTTTGATTATGTTAGAAGCTTTGCAAAATCGCCTACATCAGGACATCCCGCTCACCCAACATATGGGAATTGAAATCCATAGCTACGATGGAGAAACGCTGTCACTTAAAGCACCTCTGGATCGAAACATTAACCATAAACAGACGGCTTTCGGTGGCAGTCTTTATTCGGTATCCGTGCTAACCGGCTGGAGTTTGATTTATTTGATTTTGCAGGAAGCGAATCTTGAAGGCCATATTGTGATTCAAAAAACAGAAACCCATTTTCTGCTTCCGGTCAGTACAGACCTAATTACCGAATGTCGAGTTCCTAATCCACAAGACAAGGCACGTTTTTTAAAGATTTATCGCCGAAAAGGCTTGGCTCGATTACACCTGAACGTAGCAATCACAGACGAGAAAGGAAATACTCAGCTCTGCTTTGAGGGCGATTATGTTGTTCACAAACACCCTTTGCCGAACTGAGTACTTAAGGAACCTCTGATGGAATCAGATTAATTTATGGCAACGCCAAATTTGTCAGGTCAAGGCGTGAAGTTGCAGGAATATCTAGAGCTTGCAAAACTTTACAACGCAGAGATGACAAACTTTGGCTAAGCCCCTATGGGCGTGACTCCTAGCCCGCTTCTTTGTTGTTATGACACTTGACCTTAGAATAACTAAGGTCGGCGTGCCACGCCTAAAATAAGCAGATTAGAAGTCACGCAGAATTTTAATTTGATTCCATCAGAGATTCCTTAAAAGTCCCCGGTATTTTCAAGCATTTGCTTTCACAATCTAAGACGCACTTATTCAGCAATAAACCCGCCGGATTGATGTTTCCAAAGGTTGGCATAGGTACCGTTTAGTTGCAGTAATTGATCATGAGAACCTTGCTCTTTAAGCGCACCTTTTTCCAGTACGACAAGGCGATCCATTGCCGCAATCGTCGATAAACGGTGAGCAATACTAATAACGGTTTTGCCCTGCATCAAATCATATAGATGCTCTTGAATCGCCGACTCGACTTCAGAATCCAGTGCTGAGGTAGCTTCATCCAAAATAAGAATCGGCGCATCCTTAAGAAACATTCGTGCAATCGATATGCGTTGTCGCTGCCCGCCTGACAACTTTACTCCGCGCTCTCCGACTTGTGCAGCATAGCCGGTTCGCCCTTCTTTATCTTCCAAACCTAAGATAAATTCATGTGCATTAGCACGTTTAGCCGCTTTAATAATATCGTCCATTGATGCATCATTGCAGCCATAAGCAATATTCTCCGCAACCGAACGATGCAATAACGAACTGTCCTGAGTTACCACACCGATTTGCTGACGCAAGCTATTCTGCGAAACCAAGGAAATATCTTGGCCGTCAATCAAAATCTGACCTGCTTCCAAATCATACAGACGCAATAGCAAATTCATCAGCGTGGTTTTTCCTGAACCGGAATGCCCAACTAACCCAACTTTTTCACCGGCTTGAATCGACAGCGATAAATTCTCAATTACCCCGCTGCCTTTGCCGTAGTGAAAACAAATCTGTTTGATGTCAATCTCACCTAGCGTCACCGTTAGCGCTTGTGCGGCCTCTTTATCCTGAACACTTTGCGGTAGGGAAAGCACCTTAATACCGTCCTTTACTGTCCCGATATTCTCAAACAAGGAGGACATTTCCCACATAATCCAGTGCGACATTCCCGTCATTCTCAATACCAGCCCGGTACTTACCGCCACTGCACCAACACTAGAATTTCCCTCTAACCACGACCAAATCGCTATAGCGCCAACACTGAACAGCAGAAAACCATTGATGATATTCAATCCAATCCCCATCACCGTCAGATTACGCATCATTTTATGCAAAGCGCCCAGCATTCCTTGCATACCGTCTCTGGCGTAGGCTTCTTCTCGCCCTGCATGCGCAAATAACTTAACGGTCATAATGTTGGTATAGCTGTCCACCATTCGGCCGGTCATAATCGAATTTTTATCGGCAAATTTTTTCGACGCCGCTGCCAATTGAGGAAGCACCGATTTAAGCAGTGCAATATAGAGCAGTAACCAAACCAAAAACGGCACCAGCAACCAGAAATCAAAGGAGGCGACCAGAATCAGAGCACCAATAAAATAGACCCCGACATAAACCAGCACATCAAGAAATTTCAGTGCCGTATCACGCACAGCATTTGCTGTTTGGAGCAGTTTAGTGGAGATCCGACCGGCAAATTCGTCTTGGTAAAAAGCGTAACTTTGCCCCAGTAAATAACGATGCCCGAGCCAACGAATAATCATCGGCGTATTGCCCATGACGGTCTGGTGAAGTAAAAGGCTATGTAAGGCCGAACCCAGCGGAATCAAAACCACAATTACCAACGCCATCCACAGTAACGTTGTGCCCTCTTGCTGAAGAAAAGTCTCACGCTCGGCTGTCGCTAACCAATCAACGATACTGCCGAGAAAACCGAACAGCATCACTTCCATTGCCGAAACAACAGCAACTAAAATAGAGGTCAAAATCAGTAACGGCCAAATCCCTTTTAGATAATGCCAACAAAAAGCAATCACGCGATCAGGCGGACAGGAACTCGGTTCGCTAGGAAAAGGGTTTATCAATTTTTCAAAGAATGAAAACATCGTATTAGGTGCCTAATTTTGTTGCCTGACTGTATTTTTTGATAGTATCAGATACTGCAAGCCAGCCTTTTATAATAAAGAGGATTTACTCATGTCTATTGGATGCTAAAAGCGACTCAAAGCCAAGCCAACTATCAATAACCAGAAAATATTAAGCTTATTTCACTACGATTTGGAAGAAAGATACCCTAAAAATGAACCCTGAACTTTATTCAATTTTTCTTGTAAGTACACTTTTGCTTATTTTGGTTCCAGGACCATCGGCAATGGTTGCAGCCTCACAGGGAGCTTCTTTACAGTCTTCAAGAGCTCTTTTCGGAATCACCGGTATTGCTATTGCTGATGCCTCATTCTTTGTACTCTCTGCGACGGGTATTGCAGCTTTGATTATTGCGTCAAGTGCCGTTTTTAGCGTCATTAAGTGGATTGGCGTGGTCTTTTTGCTTTATATGGGACTCAGTATTTTTTTCAGCAAAACACAAACATTTAGGCTTACTACACATAAGACTGCAACCTCTAACCAGCGACTTTTTGGCCAAGGTCTCGTCATTCAAATGGCCAACCCAAAAGCTTTAATGTATTTTTCTGCGTTATTGCCTCAATTTATTGATCAGAACCAACCGTTAATCCCACAATTAATGCTAATGGGAATAACCGTTTTCATTGCCGACCTTCTGGTCTATAGCTTTTACGCGTTGTTTGGTGCACACCTTGCCAGAAAACAGCTTACTCATGGAATGATTCAATTTATTAACAAAACAGCCGGAACAGCACTTATTTATACAGGAGTAAAAATGTCAACACTGGACACTAGGGTCGGTTGAAAACTCATAATTAGGTTTCGCCACAACAAGGCGAAAATCGTGAGACATAGTCACTCTATTTGAACGAATTTTCAACACAGTTGGCGTGAAAGTGGCAATGGTTCTTTGTTGCTTAAAGCGCAATCGTCTAAGGAACATTTCATCATTATATTCCTGATTTCCCTAACCTCAGTAGCAGTAATGAAATGCTTTTAGAGACAATTAGATGCTAGTCCATTGGCAGCAGAGTTATCTATAAGCTTTCTTTCATGCAAATACTGTTTATCAAAATATTCATATCGACATGAAAATTTTTCATCTGCACTTTTGATATGTTTCCTTTAAGATAGGTCTGTTTTTTAATAACGAAAAAAGGGATATCTGAATGAAACTCGAGTCCATCGCTTTGCACGCCGGCTATAAGTCTGAAGCAACCACCCGCTCTGCCGCAGTGCCAATTTATCAAACGACATCTTATACATTTGATGATACTCAATATGGTGCAGATGTATTCGATTTAAAGATTCCCGGTAATATTTATTCGCGTATAACCAACCCAACCTGCGAAATCCTCGAGAAACGCGTTGCCGAAATGGAGGGAGGAATTGGTGCGTTGGTTCTTTCCTCGGGAATGACGGCCATCACCTATGCCATACAAACTATTGCACAAGTTGGAGACAATATCTTAAGCACCAGCCAACTTTATGGAGGCAGCTACAACCTATTTGCGCATACTCTTCCTCGTCAAGGGATTGAAGTAAAAATGATTCCGGCAGATGATTACGATGCTTTTGAAGCCTCTATCGACGAAAATACCAAGGCCATTTTTTGCGAGTCGATCGGCAACCCTGCCGGAAACATTGTTGATATTCAACGTCTAGCCGATATTGCTCATAAGCATGGAATTCCTTTAATGGTCGACAACACCGTTGCTTCGCCGTACTTATGTCGTCCGATTGATTTAGGAGCAGATATCGTTATTCATGCGTTAACAAAATACATTGGCGGTCATGGAACCACCATAGCCGGCGCAGTGGTTGATTCAGGAAAATTTGATTGGGCTGCTCAAGCGGATAAATTCCCGATGTTAAATGAACCGGACCCGTCGTATCATGGCGTTGTTTACACAGAAGATATGGGGCAAGCTGCCTTCATTGCACGCTGCCGTGTTGTCCCTCTAAGAAACACTGGCGGTGCTCTTTCAGCACACAGCGCATTCCTTATCCTTCAAGGTCTTGAAACCTTAGGACTGCGTATGGAAAGGCATTGTGAAAACACCTTAAAAGTCGCTGAATATTTACAAAATCACCCTAAAGTTTCCTGGGTTAACTATGCTGCTCTCCCAAGCGATAAATATCATTCTTTATGTCAAAAAATAACCGGTGGGCAAGCTTCGGGGATTTTAAGTTTTGGTGTAAAAGGTGGTCGTGAAGCGGGTGCTCAATTTATTGACGCTCTGCAAATGATTCTGCGCCTAGTGAATATCGGCGACGCAAAATCACTGGCTTGCCATCCTGCAACCACAACCCATAGACAGCTAAATCCTGAAGAACTTGCAAAAGCCGGAGTTTCTGAAGACCTCATTCGCCTTTCCATAGGGATTGAGCATATTGATGATATTTTGGCTGATATTGAACAAGCCTTGCAACAAGTCAGCTAGTTGATACTAAATTACCATTAAAGCGCGTAATTCCTATTCACATAAAAATTACACGCCAATAGATTCCGCAACACTGAAAATTGTGCATTGACGCAGCATTCAAGCACTCTCACAATCCCATTAATTTTTTCTGCAAAGAAAAATTAATCAATGTTTCCCCATTGCGTTTGACTCGATTGGCTTTGACCGTTTCGAACCCGCGATTTTCAAAAAATTGATGTGCCGCTTTTGATGCTTCAACATATAGCAGAGGTATTTTCTGTTTCTTCGCTTGCTGTTCGAGATGATGATATAAGGCTGTCATAACGCCTTGTTGCTGAAAGCCAGGATGAGTATAGGCACAATCAATATGCCCATCAGGCTCTAATTCGATAAAGCCAACAATTGTGTTATCGCACCACGCGACAAAAGGCTGTTTTTGTTGCAGTCGACTCTGCCAAAAATCGTAATCAGGCGGCGTTGGAGCCCATGCTTCTTTCTGTTGCTTTGAATAAATTTTGTCATCAATTGCATGCACGGCTGATCTGTACAGATCAGCAATCGGCAGTGCATCATTAGGCGTATAGTTTTTGATTTCAAAAATCATGAGCTTGCTATCGAATGATGTGATTACAAAAGGAGTCCAACAACTCCGTTGCCGTACCAAGCTTATCAACACGACTATCGGTTAAACTTAACCAATTCGCACATTGTTGAATCACCATTTTGGCACTTAGGCCACTTTGAAAAATCGGCTCCGCCTGAGCACCGGCAGATTTAGAAAGTTTCCCGCCTTGCGGATGTTCAATTAGCGGATGATGCCAAATCTGCGCGGCAGTAAATTCTGAAAAATCCAAACTTTTAGCCAATACTTTTTGAAAACGGCTCGATTCAATCAAATCTGCTCCGCGCAAAATCAGGTTTATCTGATCTTGTTGATCTTGCCAGACAGACCCCAAATGATAACCTGCTAAATCATCGCGTCGCCAGATCACCCAGTCATCAGCAAATTGTTCGTTACTTTCGGCCTTAGCCGCAAAACGCAGTGCACTCTTTTTCGGCAACCATTCGTTTTGTCGTTCACGACAAAATCCCGGATAAACCGAATAATTGAGCAATTCCTTCCGACTGCATCCGCAGGCATAGGCTTGACCATTGTCCAGCAATCGTTCACTTAACTGGCGCAGTGGTAGTTGGAAATTAACAAAGCTAAAGGTTTCTTGCTCAGCGACCGTTTGCGGGCCGAAATCCCAATCTAAGCCGAGCCAGTCGAGAGTTTGAAAAATCGCTTCAACGTACTGGGGACGGCTTCGGGTAAGATCCATATCATCAATCCGCAAACCGATTTCACCGTTAATCGAACGCAACAGTAGCCAGTTCAGCAGAAAATTCATCAGGTTACCGCTGTGCAGATAACCGGACGGTGTCGGAGCTAAGCGTCCACGCCACATTTTGTCTTGCTGCATCGTAAGCTGTTGATACAAAACCGGTAGAGATTTAACTTCGTTATCTTGATCTTGCAACATCAAGCATGCCGAATCCTGCATCAGACAATCGCTTTTTGCATAACAAAATCGTCCATAAAGAAACCATTACCAATGTCTTTTTTCACTTCATCAACTAGAGTAAAACCTTGCCATTGGTACCAACTAATACTGTCACTGTTATCACGATTGACCGTCAGCCATAAAGCCTGTATTTCTCTTTGCCGACAAATTTCCTCGGCGAAATTCAATAGCTGATACCCAACTCCCTGCCCTCGATATTGCTCGGCAACATAGAGTTTACTCAACATCATGCGGTCTTTATCACCACTGTCAATAAGCGCCATATAGCCGCATGGCTGGGAATCGGCAATGACAAAATATTCGACACCGTCGTTAATCTGCTGACGCATCGCCGCTTCTGACTGAAACTTATCAAGCATATAAGCAACCTGCTGCTCACCGATAATTGGCGTAAAGTGTTGTTGCCAGATTTTTTCGGCCAATAGCGCCACTTGCGTTAAGCGGCTATCATTCGCTTCAAGAGAGGAAATTTGGAAAGATGTATTCATTTAGAAAGACTCCAGAGACACCTCAGAACCCCATAAATAATCGATTTGACGCTGCACCGCCGTTAAATCGGCACTACTGAAAAAGCGTTCACTGCCGATTGTATTTTTTGGATTCTGTAACAAAGCCGCCTCAATCCGACGTTGAGCCTCCTTTGCAACGGCTAATTCGGTACTGATAACCGTAACATCCTGACCGGCAACCTTTTCAATCACTGTCGTTAAATGGGTAAAGTGTGTGCAACCCAAAATAATAGTATCCGCGCCTTTATCAAGTAAAGGCTGAACATAAGAATGCACTGTAGTTTGCGCTTCCGCGAAATCCAGTTGTAAGTTTTCGACCAGACGTACCAGTTTCGGACTCGGCTGGATTTCCATTTGCACATTGCCGGCAACTCGCTTAGCCAGCGCATCAAAAGCATGACTTGAAAGCGTTTTCTCAGTCGCCAAAACTCCGATTACGCCGGATTTAGTATGAATGGCCGCCGGCTTAACGCCCGGCTCAACACCGATAAAAGGAATATCGTAGCGCTCGCGCAAAGTCTTAATACTGACCATGGTCGCGGTGTTGCAAGCCACGACAATCGCTTTTACTTTTTGACTCAAGAGAAATTCCACGACCGCAATGGAGCGTTCTAAAATAGCCGCTTCGGATTTCTCACCGTAGGGTGCAAAAGCCGTATCGGCGACATAAAGAATGTCTTCATGCGGCATCAACTCCCGCAACTGCTTGGCAATCGGCAAACCGCCAATTCCCGAGTCGAAAACTCCTATCGCATTATTAGAAACTTCTACGTCCAAGCCTTACCCCAAATTTAATCTCAAGAGAATATATGGCAAGAATTATAGAGAAAAGAACTTGTAAATGGCAAAGACCTTTTTAAGCAGGAAAACCAAGGAAGCGCAGAACAAGTCCAAATGACTTCAGGCAAAGAAAAATTTAGGCTAAGCAAGGCTTCTGTTTGCCGTCATGTCTAGACCTGACAAAAAGAGACAACACCGCTTAGCCAAATTTTGCAAAGCCCCTACGGGCGAGGTTTGGAAGCGTCACT
>NZ_JAGETV010000012.1 GCF_017571465.1 Thiomicrorhabdus marina
CGTAGGGGCTTTGCAAAATTTGGCTAAGCGGTGTTGTCTCTTTTTGTCAGGTCTAGACATAACTGCAAACAGACGCCTTGCTTAGCCTAAATTTTACTTTGCCTGAAGCCATTTGGATTTGTTCTGCGTTTCCTTAGAAGGAGCATTCACCTAAACCCTTGACTAATTCGCTACAATAGATCGAAATTTAAAGGAGTACATTATGAAATTAATCAACAATATGGCTTCCTCAACCATGAACACATTTCTTGGCGCTATTGCTCTAAGCCTAGCAACCATCACCCCTACCTTTGCCGAAAACGCTCCAAGCAGCTCCGACAAAGCCGAGCTCCAACAAAAAGCGCAAAACTATGCCATTTGCGCGGCATTGAGCAAAGGAAGTGAACAACAAACCTATACTGATAAGCTAACGGCGCTTTTAAAGCAACAGAATACTAAACAGCAAAAAAGCTATAGCGACCAGCAAATTAGCGAACTTAGCACCAATAAAATATCTGAATTAAAACGTAACTTCAGAGAGTACAGCGAGCAAAGTCAAAACAAGCTCTATGGAAAACTTTGTAGAGATTCATTAAAAATGGACGAGAACTTTGTCGGGCTTGAATTCAAAGAACTTCCCCTCAGCCTTCAACAAAAGATGCGTTCCATTGCTACTTGCGCGTTAATTTCCGATTCTCTACAACTGAAACAACAAGCCAAACAGTTAACCGCTGCCAACACATTAATTATGGTCGCTGCGGGGTTAAATGGACGTAATCAAGCGCTAAGCCAATTGACGGAACTCCATAACTCGATTATCGAAGAACTGAAACCGCTTTCCGAAGAACAAATTAAAGCGCAATTTAACAAATCATGTAGTGCTGTTCAGCAAATTCAACAACAACGTCACAATGCCAAACCTTAAAACAAGGTCAACCTAAGGAATAGATAAGATGGATATCTTCAGCAAAATTTTCTGGCAAGCTGGGCTTGGTCTAAGCCTTGTCATGCTATTTGTCGCTATCAGCGCCTTGCTTAATGCCGAGAACGGTCAACTAACTGTTGAAAATCTGGAGCATCTAAGCGGAACTTACAGTGCCTTATTTGAGACGTTAAAATTTGTTGTTTACCCTTGGCTAGCTCTCGGTCTATTCTTATTAATCCGATTCTTTATCAGGCTCAGCAAGTCTTAAGGAAGCACAGAACAAGATTCCCACTTTAGAGGAATGAATGATTTGTTTTCATTGAAGACTTCAATCTTCTTCTCGGCACTTCAACCAATTTCAAGTTAGGTATTTTTGTAGATAATTCAAAAAAACCAACGCTTTTCTTTACTGATTCAATACGCAAAAAGATGTATTATTACTAAACGTTTGTTATTCCTAGTTTAAAAAAAGGATTACTTTTACATGTCGTCAGGTAAAAACAGCTTGCAACTGCCAATTATCTTCAGTAGCGCACTACTTATTATGGTCAACATCATTCTGTTTGACCGTAATCAACAGCAGCAACAAATCTGGCAACAGATGAACGGTGACAACCGCGCCGCCGAGCAGTTGATTCGCAACCAACTTGCTGCGTTATATGGCGATATCAGTATTATCAGAGATCAGAGTATGCAGAGACTCACAACGAACGAGTGCGTCAAACAACCGAGCAGAGTTTTCTGACAATCATGCATAACCAACCGGAATTTATGCAGCTTCGCTATTTAGACAAGCAAGGCCAAGAACAAATACGCATTGATAGAACAGCAAAGGGAATTGTCTATGCAATCAAGCAACAAGACCTGCAAAACAAAGCCGATCGCTACTATTTCCAAGAAGCGCTTAAGCTACCGCGCAACGGAATTTTTCAATCGCCACTTGACTTAAATGTTGAACAAGGCAAAATCGAAACACCTTTCAAACCGACTATTCGCTATGCAACAGCCGTCGGCAAAACCGACATACAAGGGTATCTGATTATCAATATCCATGCCCAGCCATTGCTACAGAAAATAAAAAAATTGCACTTAGCGACTGAGGGACAGCTTTTTCTCGTAAACCATGATGGCTACTTCTTTAATAACTCTGATTCCGAACTTAACTGGGGCTTTATGCTCGACAAAAAAGAACACAGCCTTGCACAACAACACCCGCAATTCTGGAAAGAGCTTGTTGAAAATGGCGGATTCCAGAAATTACTCAAAGATCAAAACCTTTTTTTAGGTAGCGCAATTTGCTTGGCGCAAAGCTGCAATAACACCAATCAGAAATACTCCGTAGATACTTTGATTGATAAAAGTCATTGGTATTTGATCAATCAACATCCAACACCTGCATGGTGGCAACTTAATGCCAACACCTGGGCTAGCCTACTATTAATAATATTACTCCTGCTTGCTGTAATCGCCCGACGCTCTTTCAATGACAAACAAGCCATAAGCCAAGACTTAAAAGATGACCCAGCCAACTTTTTACCTTTATTGAAAGCGCTGCCAACGGGGGCTTGTACCATTGATAAGCTAGGACAAGTACAAATCTACAACCAAGGATTTGCCAATGTATTCAACCTACAGGATAGAAGCTCTCGAAAAAATAATTTTTACGATTTATTCCCAAGCTCAATCCGTGAGAACCTGACATTAAAGGTTTACAACGCCATTACAGATAACCACACCCAAACCTTATACGACAAACAGCAACCTCTACAGTTGCTACTAGCGCACAAAGCGCCGCTGTACTTCAGTTTACATATCGCCCCCTTAAAAGTCGGCAATCGCGAACCGCAATCCTATCTACTACTAATGGAAAACCTCACCATTGAGCTGCACAAACTCAAGCAAAATCAATTGAGCATCAGTTTGCAGACAATCAGTGAACTCAGTAACGAACTTCTCAATCAAACTACGATTCCACCGGAAGCAATCGTGCAGCACTTGCAAATGTGCGCTAGCCAAGTCGACCTAAGCAAACATCAACAGAAGTTGAGACCGCTACTCCAGCAATGGCAGGAGCAGTTACAACAGTCAGAAAAACCGCCACTGGAAATCGAAATGATCTTGACCGATGACTGCCAACTCAACCTAGATCAAGCCAACTTCAACCGTTTTATGGAGTTACTGCTGTCGACAATGCCGGAAAGCTGCGACAAACTTACTTTACAAAGCAAACGCATCAGCATTAAAAACAGCGGCGAAATGTTAAATTTATACCACTTAGAGAAAGGCGACTATGTGCAAATTGCACTCAAAGGTTGCCGCTACAAAAAGACTCAAAAACTTGATTCAAACAACAGCGAGCAGGGCACATTAGAACCATTTAACGGCTGCGAAATGCACAGCGGAGATTACCTTCCACTAGGAAGTGCATTTGGTTTAGTAAAACAGTGCAACGGGGCAATGCGGATTAAATGCAGTGAAAACAACAGAACCATCTTCATTTATCTACCTGTTTTTACCGATGATTAAAATCCTGTAGATAACAATATGAATTTTAATTATTGCATTTTTTGCAACAATCTAATGTTATTAGAAATTTTATTTTACAAGTCATTAACTCAATCAATGAAGATATTATCAATTGACTCGGTTAGCATGTACTTTATGCGAAAGAACAGTTTCTTTACAGGGTTATCAATATAATGAATTACTAATTCAAATGAAACTTATTGCAAATATTGCAACAAAAGATATAATCCACAACTAATGAATTAATGCAAAAAGTATACAAATATAAAACAAAATTCGTTCTAAACGGTACCGCCAACTGTTAGTAACAGCAATGACTAACAACCGTAAAGATCCGCGAGCTGCATTAATTCCTATACAACATCAACTAGAGTTACAGATTTGTTTTAGGGAGATAAACGATGAAATTCAATGAACGTCTCAAATACTATATTGAATACAAAGGTATTATCAAACACCGTGTTGCAGAAGTAGCCGGTATTACACCAAGCGCATTTTTCCGTTTTTTGAACGGTACCAGCACAATGAAATCTTCAAATATTGAAAAAATTAATGAAGTATGGCCGGAAATGATCGCTTTCGCCTTCTCGGTTGACCCAGATATAGCCAAGCGAGCTAAAAAGCTAAAACTATCAGACGAAGATGAGTAAACGCCATCTTTCTCTCGGATAAACTTTGACGACAAGTGTCTTAGCAATCCAAGCTAAACCCGGCTAGCCCGGGTTTTTTTATGCCTATCGTGTTGTATCCGTACACAATCTCGTTAAAATCACCTAAACAAAAATAATTGCTATTCAATAAAACGGTTGTCGTTTTATACAAAAGCTATACAATCATTAGCAGTCTCAAATTTTTGGAGAGAGTTATGCATTATCACGGGCGTGCCCAATTTCATCACGGTGAAAGCAGTGCGACCGGCGTTTTAATTACCAACCTTGGTACGCCGGATGCACCAACCAAACAAGCACTTCGACCTTACCTTAAAGAATTCTTGGAAGATCCTCGCGTGGTTGAACCACCGCCAGCTCGTTGGTTATGGAAACTGATTTTGAATGGCATTATCCTCAACACTCGCCCTGCCAAATCGGCAGAAGCTTATGCCAGTGTTTGGGACTCAGAAGGTCCGGGCGCACCGTTGTTGCGCATTACTGAACGCCAGCTAGAAGGCATTAAAAAAGAACTGGAACCGCATTTTGACGGCCGAGTCGAATTTGCACTCGCAATGCGTTACGGCAATCCTTCAATTTCCAGCGCTCTACAAGAACTGCACGAAAAAGGCTGCCAACGCATTGTCGTGCTACCACTTTACCCTCAATATGCAGCAGCAACCACCGCTTCGACCTTCGATGCCGTCACCGAAGAGTTACGAACATGGCGCTGGGTTCCTGAACTGCGCTTCATCAACCACTATCACCGCCACCCAGGTTATATTAAAGCCTTAGCGAATAGTATCCGCGAACACCAAGAAGTACACGGTAAGCCACAATTGTTGGTTATGTCCTATCACGGAGTACCGCAACGTTATTTGGATAATGGCGACCCTTATCATTGCGAATGTCACGTCACTTCACGCTTGGTCGCAGATGAACTTGGCCTAAGCAAAGACGAATACAAAGTGACCTTTCAATCACTATTCGGTAAAGAAGAATGGATTAAACCTTATACCGACGAAACGCTGAAAGGCTTACCGGAAAAAGGCATTAAAGACATTCAAGTGATTTGTCCAGGATTCTCGGCAGACTGCCTAGAAACCATCGAAGAAATTGATGAAGAGAACCGTGAATACTTTGAAGAAGCCGGTGGCGAGAAGTTTAGCTACATTAAATGCCTAAACGACCGTGAAGATCACACGCAAATGCTGGCAGATTTGATCCTGCAACATACGCAAGGCTGGTACGAACGTGACGGTTTTAATGCGCAAGCCGACGAGCAAGAACGCAATACCGTTAAAGAAAACGCTAAAGCGATGAACTGCCCTTACTAATAAGTTTGACCCACTTGTATACCTGCTGCTTGCTTACATAGCAAGCACAACAAAAAAGCCGCTGAAAATTCAGCGGCTTTTTCGTTATAAGGTTAAGCGAAATTAAATTAGCGCTCTTCCAGCGGTAGGTAACAAGCCGTGCCCTTCCCGGTATAAATTTGCGTCGGACGGAAGATACGGTTGTTCTGCAACTGCTCGCGCCAGTGCGCCATCCAACCGGCAGAACGTGCTACTGCAAAAATTGGCGTAAACAAACCAGGGTCAAAGCCCATTTCTTTATACAGAATCCCTGAGTAGAAATCGACGTTTGGATAAACCCCTTTGTGACCGAGAAGTTCTTCACAAACCTTCTCAACTTCAAGTGCCGTCGCAAATGATTCACTTAGTTTATCTGACTTACCGGCAAGCAATTCATTGGAAAGTTTCTGCAGAATCGAAGCACGCGGATCTTTGGTTTTGTATTCGCGGTGTCCCATCCCCCAAACAACTTTTTTATCTGCTAAACGCTGTTCGATGTAAGGACGAGCATTTTCCGGCGAACCAATTTCATCCAACATCTCAATCACTTTCTGGTTTGCACCACCATGAAGAGGACCGGAAAGCGAAGCAATTGCCGATGAGATAACCGAACAAGGATTTGCCAAAGTGGAACCGGTCACCATAGTAGTGAAAGTTGAGGCGTTAATAGTATGCTCAGCGTGCAGAATCAGAATCGCATCCAGCAATCGCGCCCAATCCTTATCTGGCTCCTGACCGTTTAACATATACAAAAAGTTTTCTGCATAGGTCAAATCTTTACGCGGCTCAATCGGATCGTAGCCATTGCGCATATGCTCCCAACTCGCTACCAAAGTTCCCATATGAGCAATAATCTTAACCGTTACATCATTGATGTATTCTTGGTTCTCTGTACCGCCTTTCATGTATTCGGTACTTGGATAGAAGCTCGCTAGAGAGGCCACCACCACTTGCAGCATATGCATCGGATGCGTGGTGCTTGGCAGATTTTTCATAATCTCGCGAATATTGTATTTAACACGGCGATTTTCACGTAATTGCTTATCAAAGTGCTCCAATTTTTCAGCCGTTGGCAGCTCGCCAAAAAGAAGCAAAAGAGTGGTTTCCTCAAATGAGGAATATTCAGCCAGTTCTTGAATGTCATAACCACGATAGGTTAAGACGCCTTTTTGACCATCAATAAATGAGATTTGCGATTCCGTTGCCGGAACCCCTGCTAAACCTGGAATATATTGCATAAGCTGCCCTGAAAATTTGTCAGAAAATTCGTGTGAATTACACGCTAAATGAAGAACCACAACCGCAAGTTGTGGTTGCATTTGGATTTTCGATTACAAAGCGAGCGCCTTGTAAATCTTCTAAATAATCAATTTTAGCGCCCACTAGATACTGGAAGCTCATTGAATCAACCAATAGCGTCACACCATCTTTGGTGACCACAGTATCATCATCCGCTTGGTTTTCATCAAAGGTAAATCCGTATGAAAAACCAGAGCAACCACCGCCGGTAATGTACACGCGAAGTTTTAGATTTGGATTTTGCTCATCTTCAATCAGACCGCTAACCTTAGAAGCCGCAGACTCGGTAAAAATTAAAGGCGTTGGAATATCAGACATATAAGAATCCTTTTCATGTCGGGATAAGCGACCAACCTTTTACAGGACAAATGTCGCTTATAGAGCAAATTAGAATTTTATTATAACAAAACGACTCTAGAAGTCGTCTCATTCATCATGGCAACAAAGCAACTTGTTGCAAACCAAGAGTCTCATCAAGCCCGAACATGATATTCATATTCTGCACAGCTTGACCGGCCGCGCCTTTCACTAGGTTATCGATAACCGAAGTCACTACCACTTGCGAACTGCCTGCCGGACGATAAACCGCAATACGGCACATATTCGAGCCTTTCACCGAACGGGTTTCCGGCAAAGTACCTGCCGGCATCACATCGACAAACGGTTCCTCTTTATAGGTCTCTTCAAACAGCTTTTGTAGTTCTTCTTGGCTCATGTCTTCAGTCATGGTCGCGTAAATGGTATTTTCCATTCCACGAATCATCGGTACCAAATGCGGCACAAACGTTAGGCTGACTGGCTTATCCGCGATTTGCGCCAATTTTTCACTCATTTCCGGCAAATGACGGTGGCCGGCAACGCCATAGGCCTTAAAGCTTTCCGACATTTCCGCCCCTAACATCGCAACATTCGCGCCACGACCGGCACCGCTAACACCCGATTTACCGTCAGCGATAATGTTCGTCACATCAATTAGATTGTTTTTCAAAAGCGGCGCAATACCCAGCGTTACGCTAGTCGGGTAGCAACCTGGGTTAGCAATAATCTGCGCATTTCTAATCTGTTCACGGAAATGCTCCGGCAGGCCGTAAGCAACCTTATCAAACAACTTACCTTCGGTATGTTTCATGCCGTACCATTTCGACCAAACGTCTAAATCTTCAATACGGAAATCCGCCGCTAAATCGATTACTTTCACACCAGCACTGGTCAGTTCATCCGCCATACTCATCGCCACACCGTGCGGCGTTGCAAAGAAAACGATGTCACAGGTTTTCAGTTTACTGGCATCCGGCACCGAGAATCTCAAGTCATATACGCCACGCAAGTTTGGGAACATATCCGCCAACGCCACACCTTCTTCCGAGCGCGAAGTAATCATCGTAACTTCCGCCTGTGGGTGACTTGCCAAAATACGTAATAACTCAACGCCTGTATAGCCTGTTCCGCCAACGATGCCAACTTTTACTTTTTGCATTCTCTGCTTCCTGAAAACTTATCTTGAATAACCCGCTATTGTACCGATTCACTACTGAAGGTGCTAACTTTAGCTATTGCTTATACTGAAGCGACAATACAACTTACTTCACTGTATTTCAAGCAATCAGAACTTTGCATCACAGAACAATCGGGGTAAGGTAATAATTAATCATATCCATTATTGTTTAGGCAATTTCCGAGGTGAATTATGAAATCATTCAAACCTTATCGCAGCCAGTTTAAAGAATCACAAGTTACGCCTGAAGAACTTTTTCTCAACCGTCGTCAGTTTATTCAAGGCGCCGTCGCTGCCGGATTAATCACTTCGCCGATTGCCGCTCTAGCGGACTTTAATTTCGCCCCCAACTCGAATTTTCGTCCGGATTTAAAACTGACTGATCCTGAGCACGCTCTCAACTACAACAACTTCTACGAACTCGG
Source organism: Thiomicrorhabdus marina (assembly GCF_017571465.1). Lineage (GTDB taxonomy): Bacteria > Pseudomonadota > Gammaproteobacteria > Thiomicrospirales > Thiomicrospiraceae > Thiomicrorhabdus > Thiomicrorhabdus marina. Next base: position 8,652 of record NZ_JAGETV010000012.1, read on the forward strand.
CACAGATAAATCCGACCCACCGCGCTATGCCGACAGCCTAAAAACCGATAACTGGCAAGTCAGAGTCGAAGGTCTATGCGCCAAACCACAAACCTTCGATATGGACGACCTACTCGCTTTCGACCAAGAAGAGCGCATCTACCGCTTCCGCTGTGTTGAAGGCTGGTCGATGGTGGTACCGTGGATTGGCTTTCCGTTAAGTAAGTTGCTCGACAAAGTCGAACCGACCAGTCAAGCCAAGTATGTCGAATTTATCAGTATTCTCGACCGTGAAAACTTACCGGGGCAACGCTTTAATATTCTCGACTGGCCGTATCGCGAAGGTTTACGTATAGATGAAGCCATGCACCCGCTCACTCTGATGACTACCGGTCTATACGGTAAAGAGTTACAAAACCAGAACGGTGCACCGATTCGCTTAATCGTGCCATGGAAATACGGTTTTAAAAGCGCTAAATCCATCGTCACCATTCGCCTAACCGACAAACAACCGGTTTCCAGTTGGGAACAAGCTGCGCCGGACGAATACGGCTTCTACTCCAATGTTAACCCGAATGTTTCGCATCCACGCTGGTCGCAAGCTAAAGAACGTCCGCTAGGCTCTTTCTTTAAAAAGAAAACCTTAATGTTCAACGGCTATGCAGAGGACGTTGCCGACCTTTACAAAGGCATGGATTTGAAGAAATATTATTAAGGAAACAACCATGCCGTTGGCGATTAAACTCATTTTATTCAGCCTAATCTGTGCGATTCCTGCGGGGCTGCTTAGCTTCAATTTACTAACCGATAACCTCGGTGCGAATCCTGTCGAAGCCTTAGAGCATACCACCGGCGACTGGGCAATTTACTTCCTGTTGCTAACGCTCTCAATCACCCCAATTCAGCAAATGTTCGCTCCAAAATGGTTTATGCCGATGCACCTAGTTCGTCGCGTTCTCGGTTTAAGCGCCTTGGCTTATGCACTAATTCATCTGGCGGTGTATTTTGTGTTTGATATGAGCGCAGACATTAATGAAACCCTGACCGATATTGCCGAACGACCGTTTATTCTGATTGGCATGACTGCTTTGCTTTTGCTTATCCCGCTTGGCATCACTTCTACGCAGGGCTGGCAACGTCGATTAAAACGTAACTGGCAACGTCTGCACAAACTGGTATACACAATCACCTTTTTGGGGATTTTACACTATGCGCTATTGGTCAAAGCCGACCTATTCCTGCCACTGCTATATATGACTCTTTTTGGCATTTTGATGCTTATGCGCCAATTCAAACTGCCAAGACTAAGGTAACTATCTGGGAATAGGTTTGCCTTCCGCCTTAGCACGAAATTGATCTTTGCGTTGTAACTGCGGTTCGTTAACCAATAACGGCTGATGGCTTGATTCCCAAACCGGACGGTTTTTCATTACCGCAGCAAAATAGTCACTGTCCATATGTTTTTCCAGCCAAGCCTGTACCGCCGGATAATCGGTCGACTGCCACCATGCTTGATCAACATGTGCAAACTGGCGCACAAACGGGAAAGTCGCCAAATCCGCAATCGACAATTCAGGACCTAATAAAAATGCGGTTTTTGATAACTGAGATTCCAATTTCCGGATAAACACTTCACCGCCTTGGCGTGCTTTTTCATGCCCGGCTTCCGGCGCTAAATCTGGATAAGATTCTTGGCAAAGCTCCGGATACTTATAATCATCCAAATGCTTTTTAAACCGATTATCACAAGCATCCACCCAATTATCGACACACTCGTCCTGCGAGTACAATCTATGCTCGGCCAACGCCCACTGCATAATCTCCCAACTCTCCTCAATCACCGAACCATCTTGTAACACCAAAACCGGTACAGTCCCTTTTGGCGATGCAGTCAACATCGACTCCGGCTTATCCCAAAACACAATCTCGCGTTGCTCAACCTCACGACCGGAAAAATAAATGGACAACCGCGCTCGCATGGCATACGGACAACGACGATACGAATACAAAACGGGAAAATCAGAACTCATAAAAACACCTTAAAAACAGATTGAAATGGCTTCTACAAAAGACAACATTACAATAAATTCTAAATACAAAAAAGCCAGCAAATTGCTGGCTTTTAGAGAATGAACACATAGGCTCTTTTTTCGAGCTAGGCGGTATAAATTTAAAATGAGAACTAGGCGAATTTGAAACCAGCGCGCAGCGTACATATTGGTACGTGAGCACTGGAAGTTCAAATTCAACGACGTTATCGCTTAAATTTAAATGCCCTAGCCGAAAAAATCACATCATGCCGCCCATGCCTCCCATCCCTGCTGCTGCCGCTGCATTATTATCACCTTCAGAAGGAAGGTCAGCAATCGCCGCACCCGTCGTCAGTACTAGACCTGCAACAGACGCAGCATTTTGTAGTGCAGAACGCGTTACTTTAGCCGGATCGATGATACCTGCTTCCAGCATGTCAACGTATTCTTCTTTCGAAGCGTCGAAACCGAAGTTACCCTCACCTTCCATTACCTTGTTGACGATAACAGAACCTTCTAGACCACAGTTAGTCGCGATTTGACGCATTGGCTCTTGCATCGCACGCATCGCGATTTGGATACCCACGTTTTGATCGTCGTTATCACCTTCAACCGTCACTTTAGATAGCGCACGAACTAGCGCAACACCGCCACCAGGGACGATACCTTCTTCAACCGCCGCACGAGTTGCGTGTAGCGCATCGTCAACACGGTCTTTCTTCTCGCGCATTTCAACTTCCGTTGCCGCACCAAGTTTGATAACCGCAACACCGCCAGCTAGTTTCGCTAGACGCTCTTGTAGCTTCTCTTTGTCGTAGTCAGACGTTGAAGATTCGATCATCGCTTTGATTTGTGCAACACGCGCGTCGATGTCCGCTTTAGAACCGGCACCGTCAATGATCTTAGTGGTGTCTTTACCAATCACGACTGACTTAGTTTGACCTAGGTGCTCCAGTTGAACCGTTTCTAGAGACAGACCGACTTCTTCAGAAACAATGGTACCGCCAGTCAGAACGGCCATGTCTTGTAGCATTGCCTTACGACGTTCACCGAAACCAGGTGCTTTAACTGCAGCAACCTTAACAATACCACGCATATTGTTAATAACTAGCGTCGCAAGTGCTTCACCATCAACGTCTTCGGCGATGATTAGTAGCGGACGGCTGGTTTTTGCAACCGCTTCCAAAGTAGGAAGTAGTTCGCGCATATTAGAGATTTTCTTATCGAAAAGTAGGATGAACGGATTTTCTAGTTCCGCAACCATTTTGTCTTGGTTCGTTACGAAATAAGGAGATAGGTAACCACGGTCGAATTCCATCCCTTCTACAACCACGAGTTCGTCTTCTAACGAAGAACCTTCTTCAACCGTAATAACCCCTTCAGTGGTTACTTTTTCCATCGCATCGGCAATCATGTTACCAACCGCAGCGTCAGAGTTTGCAGAGATAGTCCCAACTTGTGCCCAAGAATCTTTGGTTTCACAAGGAGTAGACATGGCTTTGATTTCCGCAACAACCGCTTCAACTGCTTTGTGGATACCACGGTTTAGGTCCATTGGGTTCATACCCGCTGCAACCGACTTCATCCCTTCACGAACGATTGCTTGCGCTAGAACGGTCGCAGTCGTAGTACCGTCACCGGCAACATCGTTAGTTTGCGAAGAAACTTGCTTAACCATCTGCGCACCCATGTTCATAAACTTGTCTTCAAGTTCGATTTCACGCGCAACAGAAACACCATCTTTGGTCACAGTCGGCGCACCGAAGTTCTTTTCTAGAACCACGTTACGACCTTTAGGCCCTAGCGTTACTTTAACTGCATCAGCAAGAACGTTGATACCGTCAACCATTTTTTCACGAGCGTCTAAACCAAAACGTACGTCTTTAGCCATTTTTAAATCCTTAAAACTTTAAATATATACTTAAATCTTATTCAGAAAATTCTATGAATTGATTCGTCAATTACCCAACGATTGCGATGATGTCATCTTCGCGCATAATTAGCAGCGGCTCACCGTTATCGTCTTTAACTTCACTTGCTCCGTTGTATTGGCCGAACATGACTTTGTCGCCAACTTTTACCGTCATCGCGATGATTGTTCCAGAGTCAGAAGCCTTACCAGGACCTACTGCAACCACTTCACCGGTGTTTTCTTTCTCTTGAGCCGAACCAGGCAGAAGAATTCCGCTCGCCGTCTCTTTTTTCTCTTCAACACGGCGAACCACAACGCGGTCTTGCAAAGGTTTGATGTTCATGGGTATCTCCCTAAAAAGTTAAATTTTGAAAATGTTAAAAATTGGTTTTGCGCACTGCTTAAAAAATTCCACTAAAACAGTCGCTTAGCTAGTCGCTAAGTAAAGAAGCACACATTCTAAACATCACGCGATAGCTGTCAACAGATATGGGGATGATGAAAATTTTTTCAAGGGAAATAGGTAACAAAAAATAAAAAGAAGCCTAGGGAAACGCAGAACAAGTCCAAATGACGCCAGGCAAAGTAAAATTTTATTAATTTATTGAAACTGCAATTTTTGTTTCAAATTCCTGTAATCCGCAACGAATAGCATAGCGATTTTAATTGTCAAACATTTAGACAGGGATATTTATGCAGTTCCAGAAAAAGACGCTTTTGGGCGCAATTTTATTAGCAGGCACGACTATATTAAGTGGTTGTGTTGATGACGGCGTCAATGGCGAAGACGCTTCGCAACAGACCATCAATCTATCGCAGATTGCTACCTATGAATCCGGTGTATTTGACGAATCTGCCGCTGAAATTGTGACTTACGATCCGGTCAACAACCGTACTTATGTAGTTAACGCCAATAATAAAAAAGTCGACGTACTGGACAATAGCAATATCAGCGTACCTGTTCTACAAACTTCTTTAGACCTTGCAGCAGACTTCGCAACAGCCGGAATTACTGGTACGGTTGGCGATGCAAACTCGGTTGATCTCTATAACGGTCTGCTAGCCGTTGCGGTTGCCGCAGACAGCAAAACTGACAATGGCTGGGTCGCTTTTTATAAAGCGAGCGATTTAACTTTTATCTCAGCGGTACAAGTTGGCGCTCTACCGGATATGGTGAAATTCTCGCATGACGGTTCTGTGGTAATGGCAGCGATTGAAGGGGAACCAAGCGATGACTACTTGATTGATCCAGAAGGTCAAGTGGCAATGATTGATATCTCTTGGGATGGCGCAAATTTAAACACCAGCCTAACCACCATCGGCTTTACTGATTTTAACATTGACGGCACTCGCCATGCGGAGCTGCCGACGAGCAAAATGGTGCTTGACGGTTACAGCGCAACAACAACGGACAATAAAGCAACTGTGGCGCAAAGCTTTGAGCCGGAATATATTGCATTTAACTCCGATGATTCTAAAGCCTATGTTTCTCTGCAAGAAAACAACGCCGTCGCGGTAATCGATACAGCGACCAAATCAATCGATAAGATTATCGGCCTTGGCTTTAAGAACCACTCGATCCAAGGCAATGAAATGGATGCCAGTCAAAAAGACGGTGTTAATATCCAAAACTGGCCGGTCATGGGCATGTATATGCCGGACACCATCGCGAGTATGGAATACCAAGGCAAGAGCTATATCCTGACAGCCAATGAAGGCGATGATCGTCAAGATTGGTTAGATAACGTAGTCGATCAAACAGACTGTGAAAACGCCGGTTATTTCTTTGGAGATGACGGTGATGGTGCACGTTGTATTGATGCTTTCTCAGCAAAAGATTTCTATGATGCCGATAATGTCACTCTAGTGGACTCTGAAGGCAATCCTTTTGCTGAAACCAATGGCGGCTTTGGTGAAGACAATGAACTACGTCGTTTGAAATTCTCATACCACACCACGCTAGCGATGAACGGTGGCACCGAGTTTACTTCACTGTATGCCTATGGCGGACGCTCTTTCTCGATCTACGATGCGGAAACTGGACAACAGGTTTTCGATTCCGCTAATGATTTTGAAGTCATGACTGCCAATATTTACGGCGACGACTTTAACAACGACAATGCCGAGAACACCGGCGATGACCGTTCTGATAACAAAGGACCTGAGCCGGAAGCACTGACAGTTGGCGTAATCAATGGTCAAACTTATGCGTTTGTTGGCTTAGAACGTATGGGCGGCATTATGGTTTACAACGTTTCTAACCCATACTCGCCGGACTTTGTTCAATACATCAATAACCGTGACGTGACGGTTGATAACGACACTTTAGAAGCTGGCGGAGCTGGAGATCTTGGACCGGAAGGATTCCATTTTGTTAATGCGGAAAACAGCCCGAATGGTAAGCCAATGTTAGTTGTCGGTAACGAAGTTAGCGGCACCACAACTTACTATGAAATTCAGGTTTCAGAATTTTAATCAGGGCTAAGGAAACGCAGAACAAGTCCAAATGACTTCAAACTCCTCGCTGAAGTCAATGGGGACTTATTCTGTGTTTCCCTAATCTAGCGCACAAAAAAGCCAGCGTAATGCTGGCTTTTTCCGTTGTAAGGCAATTAAAGTAATTATTCACTCAACACTAAATTATCTCGGTGCACAAGTGATTCATCATCCATATAGCCAAGTACACTCGTAATTTGATGGCTTGGCTTGCCAAGAATTTTAATCGACTCATTGGCTGGGTAATTAATCAAACCTCGTGCCACCTCTTTACCTGCTTCATCGACACAGATAACCATTTCACCGCGTTGAAAGCTGCCTTCTTGGCTTTTGACACCAATCGGCAATAGACTTTTACCAGAGCTTTGCAGCACCTTGACCGCGCCGGCATCCAATACCAATTTACCTTTAGCTTGCAGATGCCCTGCCAACCACTGTTCACGCGCAGTCATCGGCTCTAAATCTGGAATCAATAAAGTGCCATGCTGTTCACCATTCGCAAGCTTAACAAGGATATTCGGCTCACGACCGGAAGCGATAAACGTTGCCGTACCGGAACGTGCCGCACGTTTTGCCGCCATTACTTTGGTATACATTCCACCTTTGCCAAGCGCGCCACCTTCCGGCGAAGCCATCGCTTCAATATCTTTACGCGACACTTGCGCTTCGGAAATCAACTCCGCATCTGGATTAGTACGCGGGTTATCGTTGTACAAACCTTTCTGGTCAGTCAAAATCACCAATACATCGGCAGAAATCAAGTTTGCGGTTAAAGCACCAAGCGTGTCATTATCGCCAAAACGGATTTCGTCGGTTACGACTGTATCGTTTTCATTGATAATCGGCACGACACCATATTCCAACAACGCTTTGATGGTATTGCGCACGTTCAGATAACGTTTACGGTTCGACAAATCATCGTGTGTCATCAAAATTTGTGCGGTATGAATGTCGTACTTGGCAAACTTTGACTCGTAAGCCTGAATCAACCCCATCTGTCCGACTGCTGCAGCGGCCTGCAAATCGTGCAACGCTTCCGGACGCGAACTCCAGCCTAAACGCTTCATGCCTTCAGCAACCGAACCGGAAGAGACCAAAACCACATCCTTGCCGCTTTTTTTCAGTGCAACAATCTGTTCGACCCAATGCGCCAGAGCTTCTTTGTTCAGCCCTTGACCGTCATCGGTCAGGAGCGCACTGCCAATTTTTACCACCCAACGCTGGGTACTGTTTACATCTGCACGCTGCATGCTACAGATCCTTCTACTCTAAAAATCGAAATCTTCTTCAACGGTAGGACGACGAACAGTTCGACTTTCTTGCAAGTCGGCCTCTTCATGCGCCAAGCGTTTATTCTCATGCAACTGCTTAGCAATCGCATTCATTAACTCTTGAGTACCGCTACGATCAACCGCTGAAATACGGAATACCGGCCCTTGCCATTCAGTCTCTTCAACAATCCGAGTACAAGTCTCTTCAACTTCATCTTCAAGCATTAAATCGGTTTTATTCAAAACCAACCAGCGCTCTTTTTCCAGCAACTCATCCGAATACTTCTCCAATTCTTGCTGAATCACTTTGACATTTTCGGCGGGATCGGAATCATCCATCGGGGCAATATCGACCACATGCAATAATAAACCGGTACGCGACAAGTGCTTCAGAAACTGAATACCAAGACCGGCACCTTCCGCCGCGCCTTCAATCAAACCAGGAATATCTGCAATAACAAAACTGGTTTCCGGCGAAATCGAGACCACGCCCAAGTTTGGATACAGCGTGGTAAACGGATAGTTGGCAACCTTTGGTCGCGCAGCAGAAACAGCGGAAATCAAACTCGATTTACCGGCATTTGGCAAACCTAACAGACCTACATCGGCCAGAACCTTCAACTCTAGACGCAGGTCGCGCTCTTCGCCGTCTTCGCCTTTAGTGCATTGACGCGGCGTACGGTTGGTCGAGCTTTTGAAGTGCACGTTACCTAAACCGTGACGACCACCTTGTGCCACCATCAATGTTTGACCATGCTCGGTCAAATCGCCCATGACTTCATCAGCATCAATATCGAACACCACAGTTCCGACCGGCACCGGAATGATTAGATCCTCACCAGCCGCACCGGTTTTTTGTTGCCCCATACCGGTTTGCCCGTTCTGGGCTTTGTAACTTTTGGTATAGCGAAAATCGACCAAAGTATTCAGGTTACGGTCAGCGACTAGGATAACGTCACCGCCGTCACCGCCGTCACCGCCATTCGGACCACCAAAAGGAATGTATTTTTCCCGGCGGAAACTGGCAATACCGTTACCGCCGCGACCGGCTTGTACAGAAATGGATGCTTCATCAACAAACTGCATGATTTTCCTCTTGGTGTCGATTACCTGATAAACGCTATATTTTAGCAGAGCGCCCCGCTTTGTCAGCGTAGCGTAATAAAATTTGGATCATTATTTCTATATAAAAACAAAAACGCCCCGACAAAGCGGGGCGTTTCGCAATCAGAACTAAATAATTAAATTATTCAGCAACGATTGTTACGAAAGTACGTACTGGCTTACCTTTAGATACGAAAGCAACTTTACCGTCTGCTTTTGCAAATAAAGTGTCATCCTTACCGCGACCAACGTTGTCACCAGCGTGGAACTTAGTACCACGTTGACGAACAATGATGCTACCAGCTGATACAGCTTCACCGCCGTATGCTTTTACACCAAGTCGCTTGGCATTGGAGTCGCGACCGTTTTTAGTACTACCTGCTGCCTTTTTATGAGCCATGGGTGCTATCCTTTAGTTAACAGAGCTGGACCCTCTTCAGATACAGCTGCCGTTTTGAATTATAAAACTAGTCTTGCTAAGCAAGCTTAATGGTATACCAATTAAGCTGAGATTTTACCGATTTTAACTTCAGTGTAGTTTTGACGGTGGCCTTGCTTAGTTTTCGAGCGGTTCTTACGACGACGGAATTTGATGATGGTTACTTTTTTACCACGACCGTTTGATTCAACAGTTGCTGCAACTTTAGCACCTTCAACAAAAGGCGCACCAACTTTAACGTCTGCACCTTCACCAACCATCAATACTTCGTCAAACTCAACTGCATCACCTGCTTCTGCATTCAAAGACTCGATGCGTAGTACTTGACCTTCACGAACTCGATACTGCTTACCACCGGTTTTAATAACTGCGTACATACATATCTCCCGGATATCTAAAATTCTTTTTAATAAGCTTCAAGCTAATAGCAAATATTAGCGAAGGCCGGATTATATAAGCTTTTGATATTAAGGTCAAAATTTAATTTCGCGAAATGCAGTAAATTGATGTAACAGCCAGTTAAAATTAATATGAGTTACCCGCAAATGTGGCTAATCTACAATATTCATACTAAAATAGCGGCTTTTAAATAATATCGTGGCTGAGAGCCTTTTCATGACCCTTCAACAAATCCGTGAACTAATTGCCGATGACATCCAAGCTGTAGATCAACTAATTCTAAACCGTTTGTCTTCCGATGTTGTCCTGATAAATCAGATTGGTCACTATATTATTAATAGCGGCGGTAAACGCCTCCGCCCTCTACTAACACTGCTTAGTGCCCGTGCTTGCGGTTACCAAGGAAGCGACCATCTGCTGATGGCGGCGGTGATTGAATTCATCCATACCTCCACCCTTCTGCATGATGACGTGGTCGATGAATCGGATACGCGTCGCGGCAATAAAACCGCCAACGAAGTTTGGGGCAATGCCGCTAGTGTTCTAGTCGGTGATTTCTTATATTCGCGCTCTTTTGAGATGATGGTTGAACCGGGCATCTTAAAAATTATGCAAGTCATGTCAGTAGCGACCAACGTCATTGCCGAAGGCGAAGTTCTACAACTATTGAACGTCCATGATGCCGACACCACTGAAGCACGCTATATGGAGGTCATCCATCGCAAAACAGCCAAACTGTTTGAAGCGGCCACACAGATGGGACCAATTCTGGCACAAAAACCGGAGTTAGAAGACGCTTTTGCGGCCTATGGCCGCCACTTGGGCGCGGCTTTTCAATTAGTCGATGACGCTCTCGATTACACCGCCGACGCCGAAGAACTTGGTAAAAACATAGGGGATGATTTGGCCGAAGGCAAGCCGACCCTGCCGCTGATCTATATTATGCAGAACGGTTCTGACGACGAACAAGCTCTGATTCGCCGCGCAATTGAAAATGACGGCATTAAACTGATTGAAGAAGTTAGTCAGATTATCAAAAACTCCGGTGCCATCGATTACACCTATGATGTAGCAAAACGTGAAGCAAAACTCGCGCAACAAGCTTTAGCGCCACTTGCCGACAGCGACCTAAAACAAGCGTTAGCCTCACTGGCCGATTTGGCGGTTAATCGTAGCCACTAGAACAGCTTCAATAAAGAGGTGACATTCTTTCGCCTCTTAGCCAATCTCCATTTCCTCAAGCAAAACCTGTTTTCTTTTACGCTCTCGCTCGTCATTAAAGAGTCGATATAAATCCAAGTTAACCAATTTGGTTTTACTCCAATCGAAACGCGGTAACATCCACTTAATCATCCAACGAATAATATGGCATTCATCAGGACTCTGATACAGTAATTCCGGTTTAGGGCGATATCCATGCATACGTTCAACCTTAATGACTTGCTGTTCGCGATCAGGCAAAATACGGACATAGCCAGATTTACTTTCGTCAAAACTGGTGCTGTAGTACACCTTAACCACACGATTCATACTAAAGATAGCTTTAGACAGAATGGTTGATTCTTGTTTACCATTCAGCCCAACGGTAAAGATAAAAATATTTTGAGTTTTTATCTGACGAAAAAACTTCTCAACTTCGGAAAAGTTTAAATCTTGTGTAGCACGTACTATTTCTTGCCGAGCAATTTCATTTTGCTGCTCGATTTTTTCCATGTGTTGGAATAAATATCTCGTGCCTTGTGACAATTCTAGTTTATTACTCATAGCCTAAATTCTCCCTTGCATCAGAGATAACGGCGACAAATCATGAAACTTAAGGGAATCATTGAAAAACGGACATAAAAAAAGGAGTAAGTCCGATGGACTACTCCCAATAAAGGTCTTTACAAAAAAACATGCTTTGGATCGCACAAGAAGAATCATAACAAAAACTTATCCCTTGTCATAAACAAAATTTTTATTTAAGCAGAAATTAAACTTATATCATGACGAAAAGAACACTGCTTAAGTGCGAAAGCTTATTTTTTTAGCTGAATTCGGGAAAATTTATTTTTTATCTTAAATTACAAATACTTAATAATCTTTAAAGTAAGTTTTCTTTACAAAAAGCCAACAACCTTACCCTAGTAGTTTTGCCTTAATTTTTACCGTGAATGAACTTTCTAGCAATAAAAAACCCGCCATAAAGAAAGCGGGTTCTGAATACTCAATGCAACTCTTACAATCTAAAACGGCACGTCGTCGTCGTCAAAGTCATTTGGCGCGTAAGCCGGAGCAGGTTTTGGCTGCATTGGTTGATTACCACCCATAGGCTGATGTTGCTGTCCAGCCATGCCTCGGTTCTGCTGTGGTGCTTGCTGCATACCACCCATGTTATTGCCGCCGAAGCCGCCCTGATTTTGACCCATCGCTGGTTGCTGACCCATACCTTGGTTACGCTGTTGAGGCGCTTGGTTTTGCATGCCTTGGTTATTATTCATACCGCCGCCAAAACCGCTGTTTTGTTGGAAACCACCACCAGCGTTGTTATCAAAGCTCGCATCGCCGCCACGCCCCGAACCGCCGCCAAGCATCTGCATATTACCGTCAAAACCACTTAGAACCACTTCTGTAGTGTAACGGTCTTGACCGTTTTGATCTTGCCACTTACGCGTCTGCAATTTACCTTCTAGATAAACTTGCGAACCTTTTTTCAGATACTGCCCGGCGATTTCTGCCAACTTGCCGAAAATCGACACACGGTGCCATTCGGTTTTCTGCTGCTTCTGACCTGTATTTTTGTCATTCCACTCTTCACTGGTCGCAACGCTTAAGTTTGCAATGGCGTTACCATTAGCGGCATATTTTACGTCCGGATCTGCGCCTAGGGTGCCGACCAAAATTACTTTGTTCACGCCCCTCACACTATACCTACCTTTAAATTATTGTTTTTCATAACATTTTCCTTATTTTTTAGAAATTATACTATACCAGCTGACTTAAATTAAATATTTTCACTAAAATTTACCTTGAAAGTGATAAAGAGATGAGTGGCTAATATTTTGTAATAAAGAGTTTAACTCTTTCTCAACTGACTTAATTTCAGCAGTGCCTCGATATTTGACCTCAAGCCTTTCCACAATTTTTTTTGCTTGAGAATAAGCTCGAGAACTTTGATGAACTGTTCTGAGCAAAATCGCATTTGCTAAATAAACCTGCAATTCTAATTTTTTTACTAAATTATTATCAATACTTTCAACAGACTTTAACCTTTTTAACTGACTTTCTTGCTCTACTACAGCATCAGTAAGCCTAGAATTTTCGTCCTTTAGACTGTTATTCTCTAATCTCAATTGCTCAGGGCTCATCGCTTTACCTGATGCATTTTTTTTCTTTGTAGGAGAGCTTTTTGCATCATCAACGGCATTCTTAATATCCCTTAGAAGGGAAGCATAAACATACTCACTAGTTTGCTGATCTTTTTTATAAAGAGTAGTCTTTCCAACTCTAGATCCATCTCTAAACTTTGCTCCATTTATTACATCTTTTTGAGAAAAAGGCTTATTAGCATCAATTAACACGTCCAAAGATCTTTTAATCGCCTCTTCAAATGAGCCTTTGACGGAAGAAACAGTAGCATCCATTCACACATCCTCTTTCATTGAATTCAAAAGCCTTTGCGCCCGCCGCATACCATTCTTAGCCGCAGTTCTTAGTTCAGAATTCTTTGTTGTCTCGAAGGTATGTTTGTGAGCATCATATCTTCTTTGCCAATGCTCTTTTCTGTCAAGCGGAACACCAAAGTTGGGACAGTTGGAGCACAATTCTTCTGAACGATTAGAATATTCAGGCATGCCATTCGTTCCACATCTAGCTCTTGAAGCTCGCGATAAATTCATAAAACAATAACCATCAGCAGCAGGCATAACAATATAGCCCAACTGCTCAACAAGACGCTCAGCAATAACTTCAGCCTTAGAAACGCCTACCACTTGCACAGATTTTTTTATTAAATTCTGGTACTTTTTAATTGCACGAGAAAAACCAAAGTAAAGATTTTTCTCACCTAGCAAAGCTTTTTCTAGTACATCTTTAGTCAATATTTTTAATTCCTCAGGAATGAATTCCCATACAGCTTCATCAGAGGTATACGCTTTTGTAAATTGTTGACCATTGTGAAATAGAAGATCAGCCAGATATTCCATATCTCCAGTCTCAAACCTCCAAGCCCACATTAACGAAAAAAATCTTCTAAACATATGTGGCCTTAAAGTACCTTCAGCATAACCAGCATCCTCAGCAAAAACATCTAGCATTCGATATAAAACATCTTCGGCTAATTCAACTCTAGTACTCTTAGATTCTATAGAATGACCATCTCCGTGCAAAAGCCTTATAAACAGATATTTTGATCTATGTTTCTCTCTCATAGGAGCTGTTAGCGAAACAACAATAGACAAAGCCTCTTTTAATTCTTTTACAACGGTTCTATCAGTCTTCTTACCGGTTGAAGTTCTTGCAGTTTTAAAAACTCTTCCTGTTAGTAAATCTTGTCGACCGTCTAGAAGCATTTCTGTTTCACCAAGTTCAATAAGGCTCATTTCATGTTTACGCATTGCTGAAAGGGTCAATAAAACCAAAATAGAAGATGCATATAAAACATCAACTTTGCGCTTTATTTCTCTAAAGGTTTCTGAATACTTATCTCGATATATTGTGTATGAATTACTCTTGCCACTATGTTTTAAATGTAAATAGTACTCATAGCGCTGCAAAACACCTTTACTGTCGGATATTTTTCTCAAAGCATGGTTTAACAAACCTAATCCAACCTTAGGATATAAGGTATCCGTATGTCCATCTGGTTTTGAGATTCTTTTTGCTACTTTACTCAAAGGGTTAATAGCTTCGGAATAAGGATCAAATTGTATTCCATTACTTAAGAGTGGCGAATTTAAATAAAACAGTCTGCATATTCTGAGCAACTCAGACACATATGAATAACTAGCATTTTTCTGCTCAATATAAACCTCCAAAGCATCGACATCTTGTCTGGTTATATCCCTAGGAGTAACTACCTCCCTCTCAATAGCAAAGAATGAAATTACAACTCTAACATTCTGAACAAAGGCTTTTTTGGACGAAGAAAATAGATCGTGATTTTCAAAATAATTAACAGAAAAATCTTTTCCAAATCCTTTCCAAATACCCCAAATAACTTGTGCAGAGGAATCTTCAATATCGAATACTGGCTTCCAATTAAACTTTAATTTACTATCTGATTCTGCATCGTTATATGGCTTGAACTGCCACTCATCGTCAACTATCGAGGAGTTAACCAGCCAGTTGACTGTCGGAACTATTTTTTTCTCAAGCTTCTCGTCAACCAAAGAGGGAATTATTGGTTCAACAGTATCCAAAATAGATTTCTTCAAATTAGTAATCCTGTGTTTTTAGCCATTAATCTGATCATTAAAGCGATTACTCTTCAGCAGGTGAGAGTTGCTGATTATTCGAGTGGAGATGTTTGGAATTGTAAAACATTTCGATGTAATTAAAGATGTCTTGTTTCGCTTCAGCGCGAGTTTTATAGACTCTTCGCTTAATGCGCTCGCGTTTCAGCAGTTGGAAAAAACTCTCTGCAACCGAATTGTCGAGGCAGTTCCCTCGACGGCTCATGCTGCCTTCTAGTCCATTCACTTTGGGAAGTGGCTCCAATCGAGACTAGTGTTGACCTTGTAGTGGTCAACAAAATCCAAACGTTAATTTAAGTTGTTCCTCTGCTTTCGCAGACGACCTGATGCTAAACGAGTGAAAGAACTCGCCATGGTGCGAAGAATTCATACTGAAATAATGGTTCAGCCGGTGCGAGAACGTTTGCTCAAATAGCGACAGATAGACAGTTCCCAATTAGCCGTTATCAAGTGGCCAAGATGATGAAGCAATTACAGCTTGTTAGCTGTCAATTGCCTAAACATAGCTATAAAAAAACACATCGGGAGCATATAGCAATTCCGAATGTACTCGACAGGCAATTCAATTCTGGTAAACCAGATGAAATCTGGGTAGGTGATGTCACTTATATCTGGACAGGAAATCGCTGGGCATACTTAGCAGTTGTCATCGATTTGTTTGCGCGAAAACCGGTTGGTTGGGCAATGAGTTTTTCACCAGATAGTGAACTGTCAGCCAAGGCCTTAACAATGGCTTATGAATCGAGAGCTAAGCCCTAGGACTGCTCTTCCATTCAGATCTGGGCACACACTACACTAGCGTGAGATACCGTCAATTGCTATGGCGTTACAAGATAAAGCAAAGCTTAAGTCGTAAGGGTAATTGTTGGGATAACAGTCCGATGGAACGCTTTTTTAGAAGTTTAAAGACGGAATGGATTCCGACCACTGGATATCGACATTTAGTCGAAGCCCAAAACCATATTGGAAATTATATTTTTGGGGTATTACTCTCGGGTGAGACCGCATCAATTTAACGGTGGTAAAACACCAAATAAGGCTGAGCAACTCTATTGGAAAATTGCTCTAAAGACGCGGCCAAATCTACTTGACCACTACAGAAGTTAAGTTTGAGAAAGAGCAATTCAATTGTGTGAATCACACACTTAATAGCTCAACCTTTCAGCAACTCACGTATATGACTCTCAGAAATTCGACCTTGAATTGAATTAGTTCAGCCCCTACCTGACACATTCCGAAAACCATCTTTGGCATAGTCAGTCAGTTCCAACACTTCCATTTTTCACATAATTTCTTTTATATTTGTTCTAGTAGTAATAACGAAAATATTCTTTGAACCGATCTCTTAGCTGTTACCTAGTCAAACTTGATTTTTATGATCTAAAGGGAAATAATGAATCTTGGTTCAAAGGTGCGGACCTATTTTTCACCCATTTTATAATGGTAAAGCTATCGCTTGCGATGCGCATCTGGCTTATCAAGGCAAACACAATTTACAACATAGTTGATTTTCATGCTTCATGTGAAAAAGGGGCATAGTAAAAGGAAGTTAATTATGAACATCCCTCGCTACACATCCAATGGATTTTCTCATAAGTCTTTGTTAGACAGAGCTAGACAATTCCGGAATGACAATGAATCCCACCTATCTTTACACCAAGCTAAAAATCAAATTGCTCAAGATGTCGGCTTTAAAAACTGGAAAATATTGGAAAAAGAGCCTACAAATAGAAATAGAGACTCTTTTTATTATGACGCTTTTTCTGACAGGGAAAAGTATCAAGCCAGATATGAGGTTTTTCTTGAAGAGTCTGGAGTTGAGCAGTCTATGGACGCCTATAGAGACTTTGTTGTACAAGAATTTCAACGTGAGTCATCCAATAAAGAAAATAAAGTAGAAGTTCAACTTCTTCAAGAAATAATTGACCGATTGCAAGCATTTGGTCCTGAATCCTTATTGCCACAAAACTTTCCTGAATATTTACTTATTAAAGTCGGTGATGCTTTTGAATCTTTCTTTTCGGAGGATGAAGAAGCTTCTACATCTACTGTACCTCCAGAAATTATTATCTTGTTAAATGCTGCAATAACATCTGAAAAGAATAGAAACTGGAATGGTGAGATGACAATATCTGAGCAAAAGTTTATGGACGATTTAGATGCATATCGACTCTATCTTAGCTTTGAACGTTTTAAGCGCTCATTAGGGCTAGAGTATTCACCTCCAACAATATCAAATATTTTCGATCCAAACCATAAGGTAGAAATAAAGACAAATAAGGAATTTTTTGAAAAAGGAAAGGAAGTCTTTGGCGATAATCTTTCGCCTGAATTTGAATATCAGATTTAAATTTCAGCTGCCTGACAAAGTCTCCCAGAACTTTTCATACAATTTAATTCGTTTAATTGTCAGCAACCCTTCCCACCCTATCCTGAACCTTAGTGACAATTCAGGATTTGGGTGAGAGCCATAAAAAAATCCAGTACCGAAAACGAGACTGGATTTTAACTTTCTCAACTAAACAATGCTTAAGTGAACGGCACTATGCCAACAGTAGCCTTTTCTGAAAAGTAGTGCTTAGGATGGCTGCCACATATAGGCAACGCCAGATTTGGCATACAGTCGCACCTGTATCCATCGCCCTTCACTGTTTTCAAGAACGGTATCCTTCCCATCCCATCCAGAGCGAGGATTTAATTCGTGCAACTTAAATGAAGATTTTGACATGGAAGAATACACTCCAACTTTCTTGCCAGAATAATTTCTCATTTTAGCTTCACCTACTACCTTAGATGTACGCCCATAAAGAATGTCATCTGAAAGGTTTTTTGGCGAGGCATTAATCACCAAGCTCTTTAGATCCGCTATCTTTCCGCCACGCAAAAATTTGCCACGGTTATAATCATAGTCATACCAAAGCTTCAGGCCTTTGTCTGTTTTAAAAAACAGATAAGGAATTCTCTTTGGACGACCAAATCCGGCTGCTTTAAGGAGTTCTCCTCCTACAGCGTTAGCTATGTTCGCATTTACAGCAGAAGCCCTGGCGATTCCGGTGTTTGCATACGGAACCGATTTTTTTCTAAACTGAAAAGCTGCCTTAACTGATTCGATGTCGCGTCTTTCTAGAATTTCCGCAGTATCACCAGTAAACACCCATCGGAATTGCACGCCTGGGTTTTTTAGCTCTAATGAGCTATAGAAAAGCGCTTTTGATAATGGGCAATGCGTGTAGACACGAGCGTAAACAATTTTATTGGAATTAAGGTCACCGGTTTTTACAAAGACTGTTGAGTCCAGTGCCTTCAAAATATCTTCTTTGGCCTGATCTCTACTTGATTTTGCCAAAGCAATGCTTGGCATAACCAAAGGTGCGCCAGCGGCAACCCCAGCTAATTTTAAAAAATCTCTTCGATTCATCATTGAATACTTCTCCGTTATTTTAATGAAGTTTTAATGCAAAACCCTGTCATCGGGTTGCTTGTTTTTTCGCTTTGAAAATTCGCTCGAAAAAGCCTTGATTGCTCTGGTCAGTTCTTTCTTAATTTCAAGAAGACCGTTGCCGTTAATTGGCTTATCGTCCAGCACTACACCAATCTGAGAATGCAAATTCCCGCTACCATCCTTGGACTCTTCATAGTGATAAACCATGAAGGCATTTAACACTGAAAGGCCCTGCTTCTTAACTAAATCCGCAAAGAAGACAACGGCCAAGTAAAATCTGAGCTAGTAAGCATCACTCACTTATACGCCAGCCATTTTCGGTTTTTATAAGTTTAATCTTTTCTTCTTTAGTTACCGTGTGACCCTCTTTGAAATTGCCATATTCCATGCTTAAAGCCATTACCCCGAAACCAGCACCGGCAGCTCCAAATGGAGACCCTGAGTTTTTGGCTTCTTTTTCCATTTCTTTAGCAATTTCTTTTAAGCTTTTTTTGAAAACGACATCATATTTAACATCTGCGATGTAAGTTCTGTCATCTTTGTCGAAACCGTTCGTCTTTTCAAAATTATCGATTTCAAAGTATTCATCTCCGCCATCACCAAGAAGTTTTTCTGTGACTTGATCCTCAATATCACCTTCAGAAGGAGATCCTGAGCAAGCTGTAAGCAAAAGCATTATTGAAACAAGAAATATTTTTTTCATATCGGGTTATTCCATTAGTTAGTTTATTTTTTAGCAAACAAAAATACTTGTTTAACTTCAGTAAATCAAGTCATATGTATCGAATTGTATACAACAATGCTACTTTTTAATTAGATAATTGTGCATCATTTAGCTACAATGATTTTTCCAACCTTTTATGAATTCAATTATTGTTATTTTGGTGTAAAAATGTATTTGAAAAAAAACGTATCAAAAATGGCTTTTTTATCGGTCATTTTTGTTGCTCTTGGTGGTTGCGGTTCAGATTATTCTGAAAAAATGTCAATAGAGAAAACTGGTGATGTTGACTTTTCAGTGACTAAAGCTTTTTTCTATAAAAATAGTGAAGATTTGCTTAAAGCAGCCAATCAAATTGACCAAGACCTTAAAAAGCTTAATGCTCTATCCATTTCTGTAAAAGGCGAATCACTCGCTTTAGTTGAACCTTTATCTATTCTGCCGGAATCTCCAGAAAAAACGACTTTGGTAGAACTAGCAAAAAGCGCTGAAGATGCATACAAAGAAGCCTTTGTAAAATGGGACAAAGAGTATTTGCCGGCGAAAATTAAGGAGCAGCAAGAAAAGATTGATTCTCTCAAAACAAAATTAAAGTCTGCTGAAGAGTATGTTGCAAAATACGATCAAGAAATTGAAGTTCAGAAGAGTTCTGTTGATAGCACACAAGCAAAAATCGATGAATCCAACAGTGCTTTAAATACAATTCGAGAGGATGTAAAAAACTTTTTTAATGAGACTATCATTAGTGAGCGCTTGCCTTATAAAAAAATAGATCGTCCATTTAGTTCTCGCTTCAATATGTATAGTAGTTTTTCAGAGAACAAGTGCAATGAAAAAACCCGTAAAGGCTGGGGTGGGTACCAATTATCAGTGATGAACAATGGTACTTGCTATGTATTCAGTAGTTTACCAAAAGAAGAAGTAATACAAGCAATTAACCTCAATGCATTGAAAGCAAAGTTTGTGAAATATGCGGAGACTTATGAGGTATATAGTTCGAATGCTGATTCTTTAAAACAAGCACAGAAAGCACTTAAAGATCAAAAAATTATTGCGGGAAATCTATACCCTGATTATAAATCCAAGAAATATGAATTGGATCGTGGTAACTCTGATTTGAGTCATTTAAATAAATACCTTAAGGATTTGAATGGCCAGCAAGGCAAGCCAAGTTCAGGTTATTTATTGAACGTAGATGCTATTAAAAAATTCCAGACCGAGTATCGAAAAATGAAGCGCGATGGAACAATCATGGCCACCTTAGTTAAAGGCTTTAATGATGAATATTTAGTTGGCACGGTGACTTTTGATTCTAATACTTATCAAGCAAATACTATTGAAGATGCTGGAGCAATGGTTTTAGTAAAAGTTAGCGATAAAACCAATCAGAAAGCAAGAAATTTGTTTTTTATGGATAATGTCACTGTAAAAGAAATTAATGCTTATTATTTGGATCTTCTTGCTGAAAACCCTCTGCTTAGTGAAAATGATGTTTTTAATGTAGAAGATAACAGTAAGTTAATTGAGTCGGAATCTTTTAAGGAAAGAGCTTGGGATAACATAGATTCTAAGAATAAAGAGGCCTTAATTGACATGATGAGTATTCATGCACTTCAAAAGTCTACATAACAGTTTGAATTCACCTCCCTTCTCGAGACACTAGTTTGAAGTGTCTCAAGAAGATGCTCTATTCTCTCTCAATTTTTTATGACTTGAGGTTTTGAGTTGTAAAACCAGTCTCTAAACAAGGCTATCCTGCCAACCTTTCCTTAAGTCGCTAAATTTTGAGAACTTCAACCCTCACTCGTACCGTTTCATTTTGAAAACTAAATAGCGCCTGATTGGACTGAATGATCGGCCTTTCCTAGTGAAACTCACAAATGTAATAATTCAGGAAGGGATAGAGATTTTATTTGTAATAGTTTAAACAAATATAAGCCCTTGAATTCACTGCCAATATTTATTATGGACACAAAGTGTAATAGTTCATGACGGGGCGCGCTACACAAAACGTAAGAGTTCAGAATGGGACAGTAATTTTATTTGTAATAGTTTAAACGAATATAACCCGTTGAATTCATTGCCAATATTTTTTATACACACAAAATGTAATAGCTGGTGTTGGGCGTGCTACACAAAACGTAAGAGTTCAGGATGGGATAGTAATTTTATTTGTAATAGTTAGAGCGAGAATCAATCTAGAGAGTTGCCATCTCATGGCATTCACTGTAGTTATCAATTATTTAACAAGATGGGAATGGTCAGATGTAATCTGAGCGACTTACAAATTAAGTAAGACCCGTTTTTACTAGAGTTTTTTATTATGCATTTGTTTGTTTTAGCAGGGCTAGCTTTTTTGATAGTGGCGGTCATTATTTCTTTGCTTGTTACTTCAGGGCTGACTTCTTATTTGGTGTCTCAATACAAGAAAAGGACTTTATTACCTTTATTAGCTAGAATTTTTCTTGCTTTTACACTTTCTTGGACTCTTTATGTCGCTTATAAGTTCGGAGATAAAAATGGGTACTTCTTCTACGTCCTTTTAGCTATTCAACTCATCGGAGTTTCAATATTTATTTCGCCTAGAGTATTCACAACTAAAGAGAAGTTTGAACGATTGATTGAAGGAAATTCACAACTGAAAAGGGAGCTTGGAACGATAGTTTTCTTGTTTGCGAGTATATCCGCCTTGTTTTGGGTGGGTAGAAACTGGTATATTTCATTTTTCTTCAATCCAAATAAAGTCTTTGAATTTCAAAGTAATTTAGAAAACTACCTAATTACAATGTTTTCTTTTATTGCTATCGCGTCCTTGGCTAGATTCTTGATTTCTATAATTCTTTTTAAGCTACCACATGCAACCAAAGATTTTGCGCTGGCTACTCTACCCTATATAGTGACGGGAGGAGTTTTCGTTTATCTGGTTGACCTCCGAACTTATTATGAATATCTTCATCAATAAATTTTGATAAACATAGAGCAAATCGGAGCAGAAAAATTTTGGCTAAGTGGTAGCGATTTACACTCAAAAAAATGCCTCTTGTTCAAATTTCTTACTTCCCTCTTCAAGCCCCGATATCAAATCTTTATTGGCTTCAGATAAACCAAGGTTGTTTAGCCGGTTTATCTCAGCGCTCGTAAAAAGGGATTTGCTATCCTTATTTAAATAATCGATAAAAGACATTCTATAACCTATGACAGAGCTTAAAATGGCACTATCCAGAATGTTTAAAATCACAAACCCACCTAAGTCTATATCCCCCCAATGGCGAAAATCCAAATTGGTTTTGCTTTGGGCGATTAGCTTAAATAGCTTTAAAAAAGATGGACTAGGTACACCGGAAGTAAACATAACGATCTCATCCTCTTGCCGCTCTTCTTTGACATACCTATTGAAAGTCGCTTGATTTTCTATGGTAGTTACCACTTTTACTTTGTCATCAAGCAAAGCCTTATCAACACTTTCTGACCACACTCCTACAGACGGGGGGAATTCTGCTCCTAAGGAAATGTCTTTTGAAAACAGCGTTAATGCTCCGGAGATGAAAACAGGATGTGACAGCGGTGAAAGGCCATAAAACTGAAGCATACTCTCGGTATCAAGCGGTTCAAGCTCTGGATTTAACTCTTTCAAGAGATTGGCTACACCTGACTTAATCGATGAGAATGCTTTTGAATCTCCTAGCACTCTTGCCGAGAAATGTCGGTAGTCGCTCTCTATCCCGTTGCGGTAGTTAATTAACACCTGTTCTGCAGATTTAAAGTAAGCCAGGAGCGAATGATATTCATCTACTTTAATACGATGAAAAGGTCTGTCCTTTTCCCATTTTTCAAGTAACTTGGGGCGTAGGCTTTTATAGACAAAGTTCCCTTTTAAGTCATTATCCAGGCTTGTCATGGCCTCAGAAACCCGTTCTGAGAGAAAACGGTAAGAAATATGTTCCGCCACCCTATCTGGACTCAATAACTCTATAGAATTCAATGCAACATTCGGAACTTTCCATTCAATTACGATTTCATCAGAATAACTACCAATTAACTCATTGAAAGCGTATGCAATGCCTTGAGGCTTGTTCTTACGATAAGCATCAAAGACTTTTTCACCAACATTTATTCGAGCACGTTTACCAGCGTCAAACTTTTCCAGTAACCGCTGCAAGACTTTGCCAACTAACCCCTCTGCATCCATATTCTACTCCGTGAATGCAGGGTTTGATTTTGCCAATAAAGCCTTCGCTTTATCGGTAAGAATCTCAATGTCGACATCCACTTCTTCAGTGCCGCCTAACGCGTATTTTGATATGTATATAGTGCTGTCTACAGCTTCCTTGAATACCTGTTCTTTTGATGCGGGTGTCGCAACAATAACCTGTAACCCCGTGTCATTCATAAACTCAATAGCACTATGCAGATTAGCCTCATCCAATCGATTAAATGCTTCATCCAACAAGGCAAGACCAGCACTTCCGCCATTGCTATTTAAAGTACGCCAAGCGTTCGCAAGCGAAGCAGCAATAGCAACGTAAAATGGGGATTGCTTTTCGCCCCCAGAACCAGTTTTTAACAGGTTGCTCAACTTGGTTTTATTGCCAGTTTTATGATTTGTGACTAATACATCATAGGTGAAGTATTTACGGTAATCCTGAATGTCGGATGCATTCTCTTGTCCCGCTTCAACCAATAAATCAATTTGCTCTTTAACCTCCTCCGGCATCTGATCAAACAGGTCATTTGAAGACGTTGAAAGGGCTTCAGGGCTAGAACTGTTGATATAATCGATAAGTAATTTAAATTCTTTCTTTGCGCTTTTGGTGAAACGATAGATTTCTGAATGAAACTCTTTGTTCTCCAAAGCTCGATTAATGGAATTGAATTGCTGTGCTTGAAAACCAAACGCTTCTTTCAACCTGTTAAGGACGTCTTTACGGAAAGTCTCGCTAATGTCAGCACGAGCTTTTTCTGAGGCTTCACGGTATGGCACTAAGTTCATCTCATGAATGGAATCTATGTGGATTTGAACCAACTCCATAGCTCGATGTAAGAACGTTTTATTTAGTGGTGTAATATCGCCGGTATCAAATTCGGTGTTTCTGGAAGCATAGGCGTCAATTAAATGTGTGGTGTCAGCTTGTTTGCTCGATGCAGATTTTTCAGCAGACGTTCGACTCGATTCAAGCATTTCAACCGTATCCTCTTCATGAGCTTGCTGAAACTCATCATTAAGTTGAACATCAAAAAACTCGTCATCTTCAATATCACGCTGGGCTTTCAACAAGGAGTCCACCTGTTTTTCTAAATCATCAATCTTTTCTGAAAGATATCTCGCGGTTCTAAGCCCTTCGGATTTTACTTTTTTGTGTACACCCTTTGCTTCGATGGACTCAGTAATATGAATTTTTAACACCTCTAATTCTGACTTTAAATCTTCCAAATGACTTAAATCGAGCCTATCAAGGTTATTTGACTTGATACTGATATTTGATTCTATAGACTGAATTTTCTGGGCTATTTTTTGAGTCAGTAATGTTCCGGATTCTTTCTCATAAGATTGAATCGAGGCAAGACTGGTGTCGATGGTTTCTAACCCTTCTCCATCTTTTGTCAGGCGCAGTACCTTTTCTGCATTTTGGTCACGCTCATACTTCCAGATTCTTAGATTTTCACTCTGGTCCTTAACCAGTTTTAAATCAGGGAATAGCTTCTTACTTGAAATACCGGTTGCAGTAGCGGTCATGCCATCCTGAGTAATAGCAAAATTCGAATGCTTTAACTCTTCTTCACTGTCGACCAGCTCAAGGTTACCAAGACGCTTGTGCAAATAGGCTAAAGCCAAATCGTTATCAGAGTGAACTAGTGTGGCGGCTGTATTTTCTTTGAATTTATGTAACCAATCTTGCGCTCTGGAAACTTTTACAACTGTACTACCAAAAAGCTTATGCTCTTTTTTGTATTGGCGGTATAACTGAATCGCCTTACGCTCAAGGTCAACTGGAACAATAAGCGCTTCAACTTCCTTACCCAAAAAAGCTTCGATAGCTGGTTGCCAATTCTCATCCAAGCATTCAGTAATATGGCAAATTGGTTCAGCCTTAATGCCATGTTCGGCAAGATGCATAATAAGGTTTTGCGTCGGTCGAGATAGTGGTGTTTTCCCACTACTGGAAACGGATTGAATATATCCTTGATACTTTTCAACTTCCTTCTCGGCATTAGCTAAGTCGCTATAAGTGGTTTTCTTTTGTCTTTTGAGTAGAAATTGAATCTCTGGTAGTTTATCCACTATCTTAGAAATTAACTCGTCGACCTTTGTTCTGGATTCAGCTTTATCTATTAATGGAGATAACTCTTGCACCCATCCTTTAAAAGTCTGGTCTCTTATGATTTCTACATTGGCATCGCAAAGTGTTTTGAATAAATTACGAATCTTTAACAGCTTCTGACCTTGAACCCCTAAATCTTCTTGAAGCTTTTCAATGTCATCTTCAAGTCTCTTTTGTTGCCTCGCTAAGTCATCGTCTTGAATCTGTGCTTGTAAATTATCACGGTATTTCTCTTTGGCTGGTATCTCAGAATTCAGTTTTCTGAATGAGCGACAAGCATTGACATAATCTTTGACCTTGTCTTTGATTTGCTCTCGTAAGTCATCAACTTCTGAATACAGTGATTCCACTTTCTTTTCTTGGATTAACCAGCCAAGGTAGTTAGATTTTTTTAAAAGCCTCTCATAGCTGCGTGCATTTTTAGCAATATCTTCCAAATCATTGATTTGCTGCTCACAGGTTTTGATTTGCGCCTCTATTTCCTCATATTTATTTTTTGCATTAACCAATGAATTGATGTCGATGGGTTTTGCCTCTAGTATGAAGCTTTCGACAAAACGAGAGATATCTTTGACCTCTTTGAGACTAATCGACTTAGACAAAGAATCACGCAAAACCTCTGGGTCTATCCATTGGTTTAACTCTTTTCTTGGGCCAATCAAGCGAACCATTTCATTTAAAAATTTAGCGGAATTGTTCTCGTAATGAGCTTCAACACCTGAGATAGACAGTCGTTGCTTCACTATATCAAAGGGATGTACTCTATAGCTTTTGTCGGACTCTACATAAATAAAGTCTTCGACGTTCAAGGGACGATTGCACTCAACCATTCCCCGCATTTTAAAATCGACTTTCTGTTCATCTGCACGCGCTTCAATACCCACAAACAAATTTACATAGGTATCGATTACTTCATTGTGGAACACAAGGCCAATATATGAAATGCATTCATCGCGCTTACGGAAGTTTCTTGAATTTCCAGAGCCATCATCCGGTCGAAAGTAACCCAGGCAGTATGATTTGATATCACGTTCACTTCGGCTCTCTGACGAACTAGCATTAAGCTTAATGTAACGCTGGTTACCGCCAAACAGAACCGTTTGAATAGCATCGATAATGGTACTTTTTCCGGCCCCGTTTTCACCAATGATCGCAACATTTCCATAAAACTGTATTTCCTGTGGTTTGTACAAGAACCAGTTAACCAAAATAACTTTAGTGAGTTTCATGCTGTTCCCCTGTAGGTGCGTCATCGAGATTGTCAGCTACTATGTCTGCTTCAATAGCCTCTGAGTCGGCCTCAACACTGTCCCTTTCTCTCAAATTTTTAACAAACGAGGCTGCAAAATCTGGCGTTACCAATACTTCGATAGTTGGCAAAATGGTAATGTCAGGCAGACCGGTTTCTTCATTCTTTTCGGATTCCACTCGAATTATCGATTTTCGCTGAAAGAGTTTAATTAAGTCATAAAAACGTGTGCTGGTTTCGTCAAGGTCAGAACGTTCGGAAAGCTCTTTGTACTGAGCAATTAAATGACTTCCGGTAATGGATATGGAGCCATCTTCATTTGAACGGTACTCTTTCTCCAAGTGATAGATGAGCCGAAGTGTAAACATAAGCACGCTTTCACTAATGCTCATTTTTGCCACAAAATGGCTTGGCGTGTAGCCGATATAACCATGCTCGTGGCTGTGGTGAAACTTATAACCGAATAACTGCAGACCACTTTCAAAGATTCCTGGGTAACGGTCGATTAAGTTATAGAATCGTTTATCTCGGGAGTGCGACCGGAACAAGAACTGCCTTTCCTGAAGAACCACAAACGCTTCTTGCAGCTCTGCCTCGTCGATTCGTTGATTGGCAAGTAGGTTTCTGACTTCATTAAACATGAGCACTGTTCTCTTTTTTGGTAATTGTGAAAGCATTACAAAGCATGTATTCATGCTGTATTAGCCCAACACTCTTACGAGTGAATTCATATTGAGAGAGGGATTTCCGATAACGCGAATGGAGTTTTCCAGGCTCCATAGCTAGTCTTCGAGCATTTGAAAAACCGATTAAGTCCTCCACTTCTGTTATGAGAACTTCCTGTGACGTAATTTGGACTTTTGGGTAATTCTCTGAAAACAGAGCGTTAAGCCAAGCTAAGAATTTCTGGTCACTTAGTGAGACACGTTCGGCGTAATCTCTTCTGGCCTGTATACGTGCTTTTTGCTCCTCAGGTATGGCAGAGCTAAGACTGACTGCTTCTTGCTTTATTGGTGGTCTTTTACGCGGAATGCGACCAACACTATCGGATGACACTGCCTTAAACACCGGTAATGGGCTGTCGATTACTTGTCCATCATCCACTTCCTTAAGAAGGCTAATTGCTTCTTCAAACAACTGGCCAGCATTGGTTGGCGTTCTACGCTGATATTTAATAGATTCATTCACTTGCCTTAATAGGCGATCGTGACTAATATCGATTTTCGTAATAAGGTGTTCTGTGTTTTGAAAGACGCTTCTTATCAAATGAATGTTCTTGATAAGCTTTTCCTCAGCATCTTGCTTAAGAAGATTTTCATGCTCACTGATTGCCTCAATCAATCGATTTCTTATCTCAGGGGTATGTTCGATTTCAAAGAGCTTCTCAATGATTTCCGTTCTATATCTGAATGGGTGATTATGGCCCTTAATGGCGTTGTAATCAG
Source organism: Thiomicrorhabdus marina (assembly GCF_017571465.1). GTDB lineage: Bacteria > Pseudomonadota > Gammaproteobacteria > Thiomicrospirales > Thiomicrospiraceae > Thiomicrorhabdus > Thiomicrorhabdus marina. The sequence continues at coordinate 36,912 of NZ_JAGETV010000012.1, forward strand.
AGAAACTTGAGCCTTGTATAAACCCCTCAAAAAACAACTTAACCTTGTCTTTGAGTTTTACATAGGATTTAAAATCTTGGGAAATATCAGTCAGATGCAATGCAAGGTTTTTCATCTGTTTGCCTAGGTTCCGGGAATCTTTAGTCGTCTTGGTAAGGGTTTGAGCTAAATCGATGACCGTCGCCCCCTTGCTGGTCATCAAGAAGTTTATGGCGTTGTATATTGCCAGTACATCACCGCCTACCTCTCCGGTTCCATAGCTTTGGGCATTTTGTAGAAAGTCGACAAGAATTGAAATCCTTGGTGACATGTAAGCTTCTTTCTTGACACCATCCTTACGTACACTTATCCAGCCGGACTTTCTTAAAACAAAGTAAATATAATTTGTGCTGGCCTTAAGTTGTTCCACTGTTCTCAGTTCAAAATCATGATCTTCTTCGACCGACCAGCTTTGGTCTTGGATGTACCCCTCAATGAAGTCCTTTATTTTAGATATCGATATTGAGGTTTCCAAAAAGTCTGCGTACTCACTGAAAAATGTATCATGCAATTCGATTATCAAATCTAGGTAACGCCGTCTATTCTGACTGCCTAAAGGCACAAATATTTTGTCGGGATAATGATCAAAGAAATGCATAAGCTCAGTTCTTTATAGCAAATAAGTATTAAATGTATCAAATAAAAACTCATAATACTATCTATCACCTAATAAAAAGTATTACCAACATTATTTTGCTATAATTACAAAAAACCTAAAAAGAAAAATATATGTCAGCGACAGATAGATACGACTACATACTACTTAAAGCTTTATGGGAAGGCGGCGTTAAGCGCCAAGAGTTGATGGATCGATTTGAAATTGGACCTGCGCAAGCAACAAAAGACTTCAGCAAAGTTAAATCCCTATTTCCAGAAGCCATGCGCTACAGTCCTGCCGACAAACAAAATATAGATGTAAATTGTCGTAAGTACCTTGGCTCCAAAACCTTTGATGATTATTTAAAAATCACTGGTAAGTATGATTTTATCCAGCAACTTAACAACGTCCATTCAGACCTGCCTGTTGAGCTTTATCGCAAAATTCATACAGCGATAACGAATAAATTCGGCATTCAATTCCAGTATCACTCAATCAATAATCCAGAAAAAAATTCTGTACGGACAGTCTACCCTCACAATTTGATTAACTCAGGTTATCGGTGGCATATACGAGGATGGGAACAAGAAAGCGGCGAGTTCAAAGACTTCAATGTCATGCGCATGTACGGGGACATCCAACTTGAAAAAAACAAACAACCAAATGCCTCTATTAATAATGACGTCAAATGGAATACTTATAAAACAGTGTTTTTAATACCCAATCCAAAATTGAATCCAGACCAGAAAGATATAATTTCTATGGACTATGGAATGAAAAATGGAGTGCTAACTGTAAACTGCCGTGAAGCATTATTTCTTTACACAATGCACACATTTTTAATTACAGACTTTTCTGAATCTCCAAATGAACACCAATACCTCAGCATTGCAAAGAAGATAAGTTAATGATTTTGGATGCCTAAATTTTAAGAATTAAAGCTAACCACATAATACGAATTGTAAAGTCGCCATACTTTACAATTTGAACTTCCCCTGCATAATTTTTCCGTTCATGTTTTGATTCAAGATCGACTCATTAATATATTAATCCAAATACGGTAACTTTATATTCGCAGCTATTTTTTGAGCCTCATGAAAAATTCGCGTAGAAGTCATGCTCAGCAAAGCCTCATACTCAGCCAAAATAATCAACCAATGATTTGACCACCGTGCAGGGTTAGAAATTATCAATCTATCCTTGTCAGTAAGAATTTTTTCTCGATAAGCAATCCACTCCGCGACAATATTAGGCTCAGCGAGCAATGTACGAACTGCACTTTTATCTTTCAATTTTTCTATGTGTCGTTTCGCTCTTTCTCCAATAAACTCTTCAAAATTCTCCTCTTCCTGCTCAAGTGCTTGCAAATCAACATTATTTAACGCCTGAGAAACTAAGAAATTCTGAAAATCAAACGCTTTCTTGGACAATAATGCAGCCGTTTCGGTTCTTGCTACATAATCTTTGGTTGTTGAGAAATTTGCATGGTTTAGTTTTCGCTTTACTTGACCAACAGACGCACCTTTCAGAACATCAATTACAACATGAGTAGGCCTAAAATTTTGTCCCGTAGCAGTCCCTTTCCCCCCTATCAAAAGCTTTATTAAATTTAATTTTTCAGAGTACTGTTTTAATTTTATTCGAACCCAATCTGAAGGAGTCCCATCATCATAAGTCGAGAATTCGTAAACACCATTCTTAGTTTTCTCACGATTGATGTGCCCAAATATCGACACGTTCTCAGCATCAAAAAAATTTTTCGCGAAACTTAATTTGGCCTTAGTTTGATTAAAACGATAAATATAGTCTTTCAACAAAACCACCAAGGGGTCTGAGTCTTTCACATCAACATCCACTCCCGCTCCTCTTTCTTTACCCATGAAAACATTAGTTAATCCATGTTCTATCGATTTAGTCAATGAGGTAGTTAATGTGTAAAAAAAAGCAGTGTCAACGTTTGGAGCAAGAGCACGATGAGACAACAAAGCCATTAATAATGGCCTTTGAATATAACGACCTGGAATAAACGCAGATTGAACTCTTGATACCGTCCACCCTCGGCATTTTAAATAATCCACAACACCTTTCGGCCATTTTTCGGAGTTAGGGATGCAAAAACCGAATTGGGAGTAAAGAATTTTCAAGGCTAATTCTATAGACTTAGGATTAAGATCTTTCCAAGCGTAACTTTGGATACTTTTAAAGGCATTTTTCTTTGCGTCAGGCAATGATTTACTATATTCAACAAACAAAGAAGCTGAGTTTTGCAACTCTTCTCTTATATCAATAGACTTCCAGCCCCGAGTCTTTAAAAAATCATAAGTCCCCTTAACCCAATTGTCGACGGACTTATTAGAAGCATCATTGAAATACAAAATTGCAAAGCAATCTTTCTCGTTCCTGAAATCACCATATGCTTTTGAAAAATCATCTACCCCCTTGAGAAACTCCTTTTCGCTATCAGAGGTACCCTTAATAATGGACTCAATCCACTCTATATCATCTAAAGCAGCACTAACTTCTTTTAAAGATTTTTCGTAGATAAAGTCCATTACCGTTTCATTAAAAAACAATGTTATGGCTTCTGCTTGGTCTAATTGATATTCAGATTCAATAAACCGAATCGATTTTGAATATTCATTCAACAAAACTTCAAATGACGATGTTTGCCTCTGTGCGATTTCCGAGAAGCTAGGAATCGGCTTTTTATCTGTGTTTTTGAAGTTTTTAGGTAAAGTCTCATTTTGTACAACAGAGACAGAAATTAAATGTTTAACAAACCCCTTGCAAGCCGAAAACAACTGACTTTTGGTATTCACCTCTGATTGTGGGCTCTTGTCTAAAAAATCCTTAAAACCTTTTAACGATTGAGCGCTAACTGCTCCATGTAAATTTGCGACATATCGCAAATAACGAAGAACTCTATTTGCAACTTCTCTTTTTGATTTCTGCGGTCTTAGGAAGATATTCAATTCTTTTAATATCAATTCACCATCTTGAATATTCATCAAATATGGTGCCACAATAGGGTTACCCTCAGTTCTTATCTCCCAGCCATTAGGAACTTCTAACGAAAGTAACTCAGCACGCTTTTTCTTTTTAATAGGCGAACGTACAACTCTACGGGTTTTCACTTAAAGCTCTCGTCATATCTAGCAGAGGTATATGGTTCTAAAGTATCGTCGCTTGCATGCCTACTGACAGTTCTTGCTACTGCTTCAGCTCTTCTAACTCCAGCAGCATCCAACGCCCTTAATAACTTAGTAATAGCATGATGCCTTAATCCGTGAGTCCAAACTCTTTCATCTTCGGTTAAATCACCAAATTCAACGGCTTTCAGAAACGCTCTTCTGACAGAATTGGAGAACCCTTTACTTGAGAACATATCTCCATTTACATTTAAAAAAACATAAAGAGGTTCTTTGTAAGCTTTGTATTGCTTCCTGGCTTTTTTCTGGCCAACATTTACTCTATAGGGTCGAAACAGTTCTATATAATCCCAAGTCTTAAGCAAAAGGGAATGAGATACTGGGATATCAGCCTCTTTTCCTCCTTTCGTTGTCCCTAAATGCAAATAAACATTTTCTTCTTCAGCCAGTTTCTTTTCGACGGTTTCTCGACCTGGCAAATCACTAATCTTTAAGTGGCAGATTTCTTTGGCTCTTAACCCCCCCACTTTGCCATACCCAACCATCAGTTCAAAAATTGAGTTAGCTAATTCATCTTTGGGTCCAAATTTAATAATCCTCTCAATCCAGTCTGATCTCGGTACGATTATCGTTTTATGCTTGACTTTATTCTTTTTCGTAAGGGGATGTTTAATTTTAGACTTTCTATCAAAAGATATTCGAACCTTGTACTCAGGAGTTTCCCCTATCAAATTATAAAAATACCCATTGGTTTCTAACCAAAATAAATAATTTAGAACCGACCTGAGGACTGATACTGCGTAGGATTCTTTATTTGTGTATTCAACTCTATCAATTATTGACTGCTTATATTCTGCTAAATAGTCATCATCAACCAATAGCATACTTTCAAGGTCACCATCAATCTCAAGCTGACTCAAAAAATCCACTAGATGCTGGGCATAGGTTTTCAAAGAGCTAAGTTCTACACTTTTGCCCTTATCTAAGAAATAATGCAAGGATAAGAAATGAACATTTTTATTTTCGGTAAGAATTAAGGGGAACCCCTCTACCGAATCAGAACCGTAAACTTTAGCTGATGTTGTGTACTTTAGATATGCCACATAAAACCTGCATTCAGTGCCTTCTAACATGAATCTGATTATAGTGGCATATAAGCTTTCAATAAAGTAGAAGTATAGCTAAGCAGTATAATTTATTATGCGTGACCAATAATTACTTTGTTTACGCCTCGCATAACTCTGTACTCTCTCTCTTTCTCAAGGATTCTGAACTCTGTTCAATGTATTCAATCAGGGTGACTTCGTTGAGCTGCTTACGGTCAATTTTAAAGTAAGCACGTTGCTCGTCCAGACGGACTATCACTTCATAAATTCCGTCGTAATCCAGCAATTTCTGCTCTAAACTAGCGATTTCCTCTTCGGCAATCTTGCCTAGCGGTACAGAGGCAATACTCAACGGCATCGGTTTTTCCATACTCACTGCAGCCAGTAGCCAAATTGCGCCCATGATAGCAGTCATCGCAAAGACACCATTATAACCATAATGTTGGTAAAAATAGCCACCCAAAGCACCGCCAATTGCTGCCCCGATAAACTGGCTAGTCGAGTAGACGCCACTAGCAGTTCCTTTCTTATCAGCCGGCGACAATTTTACGACTAGCGATGGTAATGATGCTTCCAATAAATTAAAAGCGGTAAAGAAAATCAACAACAGTGCGAACAACATCCAAAAACTTTGTTCAAAGCCGAGGAAAGCGAGCTGCATTAACATAATCGAAGCAATGGCACCGACAAACACCTGTTTCATTCGCCCCTTGCTTTCCGCCTGAATAATAAACGGCACCATCAACACAAACGACAGCAACATCACCGGCAGATAGATATGCCAATGCTCAACCGCAGGTAAACCGGCAGAGTCGCGTAAAATTAGCGGCATAACTACAAACATCGCCGTCAAGATGGCGTGTAGAACAAAAACGCCCAAGTCCAAACGCAGTAGTTGCGGATGGCGTAGGATTTCGCCAAACTGGCTGAAATCCGTCTGCGCTTCACGTTGAAATTCTTGTTTCTCGATCGTCGGCAAAGCAAACAATACCAATAAAATACCAATCATTGATAGGCCTGCAATTACCCAGAAAATGCCGCGCACACCAATCCAAGAATCCAGCAACGGCCCTGCAACCAACGACAAGGTAAACGACAAGCCGATAGTCATGCCGACAATCGACATGGCGCGCAAACGATACTGCTCGCGTACCAGATCAGCGACCGATGCCATCAGTACCGCGGCAACCGCCCCCATGCCCTGCAAAGCACGACCGAGAATCATCATTTCGATGGAATCCGCCATGGCACAAACCAGCGAGCCAAGCATGAAAATCAACATACCGACAATAATCAGCGGCTTGCGACCGAATTTATCGGAATAGTAGCCGAATGGAATTTGCAGCAGCGCTTGCGTCAGACCATAAATACCAATGGCGATACCAATTTGGGTACCGGTAATGTCGGCAAATTCCTGTTCGGCAAACAACGCGAATACCGGAAAAATCATAAATAAGCCGAGCATGCGCGTAGAGAAAATTCCAGCAATCGAGAATGCCGCGCGTTTTTCAACCGGACTCATCGAATTGGGGTGAGGAATTGACATAAATTAAAAGCCCTTTTGCGTTTTTGCTTGATAGGCAATTTTGCCTTATATCGACAGCCGACTTACTGACAACTGTCTGAATCTATTCACAAGGTTCTGGCTGGCCGGAACGACAACATATCTTTACCGAACCGACGCCCAAAATTTTGAAGCGAAAAATTATAACATTCATAACCTCTCTTAAGAATGACTTTGCACCGAGAGAGCTATAATGAACGCTCAATTATCGCCAATCTTTGGAGGCAATATGCTTACTCGATTCTTATCATTGTCCGTTGTACTGCTGTTATCGGTTTCACCGCTCAGCGTCGTTCATGCCAGCGACAATGCCAAAGGCCATTCGGTCAATTTTCAAATCAACGAGCAGATGAATGCCGAAAACGACATGTTGCAGCTGAGCCTGCAAAGCATTCAAGAAGCGCCGAATTCAAAAGACGCCATCAACCAAATCAACCGCCAGATGGCACAAGCGCTACAAGCGTTGGAAGCCCTAGGCTTAGACAAAAGCCAGTTGCAACTAAATAGCGGTAACTATCAGATTAATCCGGTCTACAACAAACAGCGCCAAATCAGCCATTGGCGCGGCCAACAAACTTTGGCAATTGAAGTCTACGATTTAGCTTTGGTGAGCAAGGTGCTATCAGCTGCGCAAAAACACCTGACTTATCAATCCATGCAATTCGGGCTTTCCACCGAGCGCCGTCAGCAACTCAGCCAACAACTATTAGTCAAGGCATTGAAAAATTACCAGCAACAAGCAGAACTGATTGCCGAACAACTCGGCGCGCAACGCTATCAATTATTGCAAACCAATATCAATAGCAGCCGTGCAATTCCATTGGCGCGTATGGCTTACGCCGCGCCAGCAGCAATGGAAATGGCCGATGCTGCGGTGGCTTCCGGCAGCTCTGAGGTGAAAATCACAGTCAGCGGCACGCTGTTCATTCCTTGGTAAACAATTGAAATAACACTATTTCGGGCACGCAAGCCATGCTCATTGATGCGCACTTATTGGTATAATTCCGCTTTTCGCCTTAATACTTTGCCGGAGAGAGCATGTTAGAAGAGATTGTGATTCGCGGGGCCAGAACCCATAACCTGAAAAACATCGACGTTACCCTGCCACGTGACAAGCTGATTGTCATTACCGGCCTCTCCGGCTCCGGTAAATCTTCGCTGGCGTTTGACACAATCTATGCCGAAGGGCAGCGTCGCTATGTCGAATCGCTTTCCGCCTACGCCCGTCAATTTCTGTCGGTCATGGAAAAACCGGATTTGGATCATATCGAAGGGCTTTCTCCGGCGATTTCGATTGAACAGAAGTCTACATCGCACAACCCGCGCTCGACGGTCGGTACCGTTACCGAAATCTACGACTACCTGCGTCTACTGTTTGCGCGAGTCGGCACGCCTCGTTGCCCTACGCACAGTTGCGATTTGCAAGCGCAGACTGTTAGCCAGATGGTTGACCACACGCTTGAATTGCCGGAAGGCACAAAATGTTTACTGCTGTCTCCGGTGATTCGCAGTAAAAAAGGCGAACATGTCACATTACTCAGCGAGCTGCAGGCGCAAGGCTATATCCGTGCACGGATCGACGGCGACGTTCGCGAATTAGATGGTTCGATTGAACTCGAAAAAAACAAAAAACACACCATTGAAGTAATCATTGACCGCTTTAAGGTACGTAGCGATTTAAAACAGCGCTTAGCAGAATCTTTTGAGACGGCATTACGCCTTTCCGACGGTTTAGCGCAAGTCGTGCCGATGAGCGAAGACGATGATTTCGAGCTGCTGTTTTCGGAGCGTTTTGCCTGTCCGCATTGCGGCTATTCGGTACCGGAATTGGAACCGCGTATTTTCTCATTTAACAACCCGCACGGCGCTTGTCCGACTTGTGACGGTATCGGCGTGAAAGAAAGCTTTGAAATCGACAAGGTCATTCACCATCCTGAACTTAGTCTGGCCGGCGGTGCAATTCGTGGTTGGGACCGTCGCCACAAATACTATTTCGATTTGCTAAAGGCGGTCGCCGCGCACTATGAATTCGATATCGAAACCCCTTGGGAAGAGCTCAGCGAAGAACAGCAAAACGTGATTTTGCACGGTTCCGGCCGCAAGAAAATTCCATTGCCACACGGCAAATACAGCGATACTCGCCGTTTTGAGGGCGTTATCCCGAATATGGAACGCCGCTATGCGGAAACCGATAGCCGTGCAGTCCGCGAAGAACTGGAAAAATATCTCGTCTCCAAGCCCTGTTCCAGCTGTCACGGCACACGCCTCAATGAAGTGGCTCGCAATGTTTTTGTCAAAGAATACACTTTGCCTCAGTTAACCGATATGCCGGTCGGTGAAATTCATCAGATTTTCAGCGGCTTGAGCTTGGAAGGCGCGAAGGGCGAAATCGCCTCGAAGATTATTAAAGAAGTGCATGATCGCTTGAGCTTCTTGGTCAATGTCGGCTTGAACTACTTGACCTTAAGCCGAAGCGCTGACACCCTTTCCGGCGGTGAAGCGCAACGTATTCGTTTGGCATCGCAAATTGGTGCCGGTCTGGTCGGTGTGATGTATGTGTTGGATGAACCGTCCATCGGCTTGCACCAGCGCGACAACGATCGCCTACTGGCAACCTTGAATCACCTGCGTGATTTAGGTAATACCGTTATTGTGGTCGAGCATGATGAAGACGCGATTCGTGCTGCCGATTTTGTTTTGGATATCGGCCCGGGAGCCGGTGTGCATGGCGGGCGTGTGATAGCAGAAGGAACACCGGCAGAGATTATGGCGAATCCGCAATCATTGACCGGCCAGTTCTTGAGCGGTAAACGTGAAATTTCGATTCCGGAACAACGTCTGCCAGCCGGTGAAAAGTGGCTGGAAATCATCGGTGCGCACGGCAATAACTTACAGAATGTGCATTTGAAACTGCCGGTCGGCCTACTGACTTGTGTCACTGGGGTTTCCGGTTCCGGTAAATCGACTTTAATTAACGGCACCCTATCGAAGCTTTCAGCGAATATTCTCAATAAAGCCGGACATACGCCATCGCCGTACAAATCGCATGCCGGTTTTGAACATTTCGACAAGGCGGTCAATATCGACCAAAGCGCTATCGGTCGTACGCCGCGTTCCAATCCGGCAACCTACACCGGTTTATTCACGCCAATTCGTGAACTGCTGTCGGCAACACCGGAAGCGCGTACGCGCGGTTATACGCCGGGGCGTTTTAGCTTCAATGTTAAGGGCGGACGTTGTGAAGCGTGTCAGGGGGATGGTGTCTTGAAAGTCGAGATGCATTTCCTGCCGGATGTGTATGTGCCGTGTGATGTTTGTCACGGCCAGCGCTATAACCGCGAAACCCTGCAAGTTGAATACAAAGGCAAAAACATCCATGAGATTCTGGATATGACGGTCGAAGATGCTCGCGCCTTCTTTGATGCGATTCCAGTGTTGGCGCGTAAGCTACAGACGTTAATGGAGGTCGGTCTGGGTTATATCAAGCTTGGGCAAAGCGCAACCACTCTGTCCGGCGGTGAAGCACAACGGGTTAAACTGGCAAAAGAACTATCAAAACGCGATACCGGTAATACGCTGTATATTCTGGATGAGCCAACCACAGGTCTGCACTTCCACGACATTGAACTACTATTGAAAGTGATTAATCAGCTTCGCGACCACGGCAATACCATTGTCATTATCGAACACAATCTAGACGTAGTTAAAACCGCAGACTGGATTGTCGATTTGGGCCCTGAAGGTGGTTCCGGCGGCGGGCAGATTATCGCCCAAGGTACGCCTGAAGACATCGCTAAAAACAAAAACTCACATACCGGACACTACCTGAAAAAGCTTTTAGCGTAAAAGCTTTCCTGCCTTAACTGCCCTGTTTTGGTGCTCGCCTTTTCCTGCTTGCGAGCATCATCAGATCCTTTAAGCCTTACAAATACGCTCTAAGCAGCTTATGTATGACCATGGTTAAACACCGATGATAGTGTATTCACCGAATACTTGCTGAATCCGCCATAAAACCGTAAAAATAACCTTCTAAACCTCGTTGTATGATTATTTGGTCTATTTATTGCAATAATGGCTCAAATTAGATGCTTCTAAACGGTGCAAAAAAATATGAAAAAACATGCAGCACAAATCCTAGACCGTTATTACCAACAAGTGTCGGACATTATTCTTGCCCGTCAAAATCCAATAACGGGGTTGCTACCGGCCAGTACCGCAATCACTGCACACGGTGACTATACCGATGCGTGGGTTCGCGATAATGTGTACAGTATTCTTGCCGCTTGGGGTTTAGGCTTGGCATATCGCCGCATTGACGATACGCAAGGTCGTGCAATTCTTCTAGAACAGAGCGTGGTCAAACTCATGCGCGGTTTATTGACCGCAATGATGAAGCAGTCCAATAAAGTCGAAGCCTTTAAATATTCGCAAAACCCGCTGGATGCGCTGCATGCCAAATACGCGACCGACAGCGGTGATCCAGTGGTTGGTGACGATGAATGGGGGCACTTACAGCTAGATGCGACCAGCCTATTTTTGCTAATGCTCGGGCAGATGACCGCTTCCGGTCTGCGTATTATCTTTTCCATGGATGAAGTGCATTTCATTCAAAACTTAGTGCACTACATCGGCCGCGCTTACCGCACGCCGGATTACGGGATCTGGGAAAGAGGTAATAAAATCAATCACGGCATCGCCGAAGTAAATAGCAGTTCAGTCGGCATGGCGAAAGCCGCATTGGAAGCGATGGACGGTTTTAACTGTTTCGGCTCAGAAGGCGGACAAGATAGCATTATTCATGTGGTGCCGGACGAAATCGCTCGTGCTCGTATTACACTGGAAACCGCCTTACCATCTGAATCCCTTTCCAAAGAAGTCGATGCCGCAACCCTTAGCGTTATCGGCTATCCGGCTTTTGCCATTGAAAATACCGAGTTAGTGAACTTAACACTCGATGAGGTAATCAATAAACTTGCCGGCAACTATGGTTGCAAACGCTTCTTACGCGATGGTCACCAAGCCGCTAATGAAGATCATCACCGCTTGCACTACGAACCGGAAGAGATGCAGCAATTCGAAAACATCGAATGCGAATGGCCGCTGTTTTTCACCTATCTGTTACTGCATTATCTATTTACCGACCAAGCTGAACTGGCTAAAGAGTATCGCGAAAAACTGGAAGGCTTATTAGTTGAACAGAACGGCCAGAAGCTCTTGCCGGAACTGTATATCGTGCCGCTCGATAAAATCGACGCCGAACGCGAAAATCCGGGTTCACAAAAGCGTGTCCCAAATGAGAACGTGCCGCTGGTGTGGGCGCAAAGTTTATATATTCTAGGTTCTTTGATTCAAGACGGTCTATTGGATGTTGCCGATATCGACCCACTTGGCCGCCATAATCGCATTGGTAGCAGTTTGGGTAAACAGCTTCAACTGTCGCTGATTGCCGAGGACGAAACCGTACAAGCCAAACTAGATGAATACGGTTTAGTGACGCAGACGGTACAACAGCTAGAACCTGTTCAGGTACGTCAAGCCAGTGCGCTTGCCAGTGCTTTTGAATGGCTTGGCAGAAGCGAACGGTTACAGTTAAGCGGCCGCCCGCGACGTAATCCGCGCGGCATGGCAACGTCCTGCGTCTATGAATTTGAAGACAAACGATTCGTGTTCCAACCGCAGTTCTTAAGTCGTCACGATTTCTATCTGACCCAAGACAACGAAATGCTAGTCAAACGATTGAAAATGGAGATGGGTTATATCTATCGCCAATGGCATTTGCCGGGCCGCCCTTTGGTCGTCATGGTGGTCAGCCAGTCGATGCTGAGAAAAGGTGGCAAAGAAGCTTTATTGGAATTTATCGAGCAGTGCCGCCAAGGCCAGTTCGATGATATTCCGGTTAAACTTGGCATGTTGAAAAGCTTTCTACCAACCTCGGCAAAACGTAGCTTGCACTATCTGGAAAAAGAAATTGGCGACGAAGAAGCTTTTCTGCAAGAACGCGTCTGCCAAATGCTCTTGCCACAAGACATTCATAGCCCTTGCGTCTGCTGTTTAGAAGACTGCCACGCAAACCAAGACGAACAATTAATTGAACAGCTATCACTGACTGCGAACCTCAATGACCAGTTCCTGATTTTACAAACGCTGTTCGAGCGTCACGGCGCTGATTTTGTCACCAGTTTGCAAGATCAAGACGGCAATCGCTTCACCACCAGACAATTACTCGAAGAAGTCTATATTCGCGCCGGTGAAAGCAGCGACTGGAATATCACTCGCCGTGCTGCTGCCCTACTGGATAAATTCGACATTAACTTGGAAGGTGCAGTCACCGAAATTCTGGTGCGAAAAATTGCCTTGAGTGTATCGCGCCAATACAGCAAAAAATCGACTTTTAAACAACCTCGCGGTGCCGATGAAATCCTCCGGATTATCAAGGAATTCAATGCCGATGACCAGCGCGCGCAGATTTTGACTCAAGAACTGATAATTAACCTCGGTCTGATTATTCGTTCGCGCCCTGAACTACTGCTGAATATGACATTGGTAAGAACTGGACAGCTACTACAACTTTTAGCTGGGCATATTCGTCACGGCGAACATTGCAGTGCTGACGATGCCTTAGATGTCCTGATGACTAAAACACCGTATGAAATCTCGCAGGCCTTGGAATATGTTCTTGAACACTACACTGACGTTCAAGAAGAACTGTATCAAGAAGAGGTAATGAAGTTCGACAACAGTGAACAAGATTTGAAACTACCGCACTTTACATCAGATTTAAACCCCGAACTGGGTGGCGCCAATGATTGGCATCACTGGCGCCAAATCAATGGCTCAATTGGTCGTTATCCAGATAGTTTCTACGAAGGTGTCTGGGACGTAGTCAATCAAACCGCCGGCTTGATTATCGGCGACCAATGGAATCCGAAACGCCGCTTAGATAATAGTCTATGCGCGGATATGACCCGCGGCGAAAAGCTTTTCCAAGCTAAAGTCGAACACTTAATGAATAAACCGCCTCTACCAGAAGTTCGCCGACTCTACTACGAGGCATTGATGGTTCTCGGCATGATTATGAAAGTCAATCCGGAAATGCGAACCGATGACGACATGTATATCGACGTATTACTCGGACATGCGGTACGTTTGCGTTGGCTTTCTAAACCGGGCAATCATATGATTGCTTACGAAGGCGAGCGCAAAGATGCCTGGCAAGCGTTTTACTACGCTTCTCCAGATGAAGTCGCCAACGCGATTGTTCAAGCATTCCGTTTCTTGCATAAAGAAAGTTAGGAGAAATTTATGGCACAAATTCTGGCCGGAGATGTTGGTGGCACCAAAACTGTACTCGCTATTTATGAAACAGAGGGTGCTGAATTCTCGGAAATTCGTAAACAGACTTTCCCGAGTGGAAAACATGAAAGGTTTGAAGACCTTTTACTGGAGTTTCTCGGCGCAGGTTTTTCTATCGATGCGGCAACCTTTGGAATCGCCGGGCCGATAAAAGAGCAGAAATGCATTACTACCAATTTACCTTGGACGATTGATGCAGCTAAGTTGGCTAAACTGCTCAACACTTCCAAAATCCGCTTGCTAAATGATCTAGAAGCCGCTGCCTATGGCGTACTGCAACTTGAACACTTCCATGAGCTTAATCATCAAGCAATTCAACAAAACGGTCATATCGCAGTGATTGCTGCCGGAACCGGTTTAGGTGAAGCAATTCTGTTTTTCGATGGTAAAGATTTTCACGCCATGCCGTCCGAAGGTGGGCATTGTGAGTTTGCACCACAAAATGAACTGGAAGATCAATTGTTGGTATTTTTGCGCGAACGATTTTATGGCCATGTCAGTATCGAACGGATTCTCTCCGGTGACGGTTTCGGTAATCTATACGACTTTCTGAAAAGCATCGACTTTGCACCAGTCAATCCAGATATAGAAGCGCAAATGGCTAATACAGACCGTAATGCAATTATCAGCAAATCAGCACTGACAACTGATGATGCACTTTGTAATCAAGCCATGAAACTATTCTGCCGAATCTATGGTGCAGAGGCCGGCAATCTAGCATTGAAATGCCTACCTAATGGCGGAGTCTATATCGCCGGCGGCATTGCACCGAAAATTCTTCCAGCTTTGCAAAGCGAATTATTTATGGAAGGATTCTTAGATAAAGGCCGTATGACCCATGCCATTGAAAAAATGCCGGTACGTATTGTCGACAACCCGGAAGCCCCGCTTTTAGGCGCGGCGCATTTTGCCTCTAAATTATCAGGTCGTAATTAGCCGTTACTTTCAAAACAGGCTAATTGTTGGACAACATATCCAGCCAGCATTAATCCAAAAATCCCCGGCATATAGCTGGCTGTACCATTAACGACACGACCACGCGCGCCTTCAATTTCTTCCATCGGGCCTGGCGCTTTTGGTACTTCTGAAGAGAAAACCGTCATCACCCCTTTGGCGATACGCTGTTTTTTAAGACGCTGACGCATATTTCGCGCCAGAGCACAGCCATGGGTTTTCGAGATGTCGGCTAAGGCTATTTTAGACGGGTCGATACGACGCCCTGCTCCCATACTGGAAACCACATTTAGACCGAGTTGTTTCGCCGTAGCAACCAGCGAAACTTTACAGTTAAGGCTATCGATTGCATCGACCACATAATCGAAACCAGGGCTTAATAGCGCTTCCATATCTTCTGGGCGAATAAACTGCTTGCTGATATTGACCTTACAGGCAGGATTAATGTCTGAAATACGTTCAGCCATCACCTCGGCTTTATTTTTCCCTGTCGTACTATTTAAGGCGATAATTTGGCGGTTTTTATTAGATGCATTAACCATGTCGTGGTCAATCAAGGTTAATTCACCAACTCCTGCACGTGCTAGCGCTTCGGCGACAAAGCCGCCAACCCCTCCAACACCAGCAACTAATACATGCGCAGCCTGTAACTGCTGAATACCTTGTTCTTCAAAAACCAATAAACTGCGTTCAAACAGAGCATCCATATAACCGCCTAATCTTTAAAACCAAAAACAGAACGCGCATTATAACTGGTTTGTTGAATGACCTCTGCAGCGGTAATGTTTTTTATTTGTGCAACCATCTCGGCAATATGCCGAATATCACTTAAAGAAGATTGCGCTCTATTAGGTAAATAAATATTGGGATAATCGGTTTCTAAGACGAAATGTGCTAATGAGAAATTGTTAAGCATAGCGTGATAGCGATTCGCATTACTACGGCACGCAACCCCATTAACACCAATCTTAAAACCTAAACCGAGATATTGCTCAACCAAAGGCAAAGAGGCTCCAAGCCCATGAATAACACCACCAACTGAATACTGTTTTAACAAAGTGAGCAGCTCACTATGAGCTTTTATGACATGGATGGAAACGGGTAATTGATGGCGTTCAGCCAGTTGTAACTGACACTCAAAAATGTCTAACTGCAGCAGTTTATTTTTAACAAACTGTTTTTGGAAATCGAGACCGATTTCACCAACCGCGAAAATACTTTCACGTTCGATAAAATTTTCCAGTACATCAATATCCGCATAGGATTCTTGAGAAACAAACCAAGGGTGAATACCTAATGCAGGTAAAAGAAAGGGATTCTGTTTTTGAATCGTAATCGCCCTGTACCACTGACTGGAGTCGGCGGTGACATTAAGAATCGGATAATCTATTGAATCTAGCTCTTGTTGAGAAGCTTCAATGAGATGGGCATGAGTATCGAATAACATAAAGCTAGTTTACGTTTTCGATAGACATAAAAAAAGCCGGATTAACCGGCTTTCTTTATAACTGAATAATAAATTATTCAGCGTCGCTGTTGTCAGCTGCCGCAACTGGACGGTCAACCAATTCAACAATCGCCATAGGCGCTTTATCACCTGGACGGTAACCACATTTAAGAATGCGGATGTAACCACCTGGACGGCTCTCGTAACGAGGACCGATTTCGCTGAAAAGCTTACCTACTGCTGCTTTATCACCTAAACGAGCAAAGGCTGTACGACGGTTGTGAACGCTGTCTTTTTTAGCTAGCGTGATCAAAGGCTCTGCAACTGTACGTAGTTCTTTTGCCTTAGCAACCGTAGTACGGATTACTTCGTGTTCGATAAGTGAAGCAGACATGTTTTTAAACATTGCCTTACGGTGCGAGCTGTTACGATTTAACTTACGACCTGATTTACCATGACGCATGATAGCTTCCTTATATTAAGATTCTTTGCTCACCAGGCTTGCTGGTGGCCAGTTTTCTAATTTAGTACCAAGGCTTAGACCACGTTGTGCAAGAACATCTTTGATCTCTTGCAGTGACTTCTTACCTAGGTTTGGTGTCTTAAGCAGTTGTGGCTCAGCACGCTGCACAAGATCACCAATGTAGTAAATTTGTTCTGCTTTCAGACAGTTTGCCGAACGAACCGTTAGTTCTAGATCGTCAACCGGTTGCAGGAAGATCGGATCGAATTCATTCTCTTCTTCTTGCGGAGCAGCTACTTCTTTATGCTTAAGATCAACGAAAGCATTTAGTTGTAGGTGCAACACGGTAGCCGCTTGTTTGATCGCATCTTCTGGATCAAGGGTACCGTCGGTAACAACGTTTAGAATTAACTTATCAAGGTCGGTACGCTGTTCTACACGAGCATTCTGAACTTCATAACTAACAGTGTGAACTGGCGAGAAACTAGCGTCTAGACGTAGCATACCAATTGAACTGTCATTATCTGTTTGAGCAGCACGGTAACCCATACCACTTTCAACACGAAGACTCATGTTAAGTTCTGCGCCTTCAGATAGGTGCGCGATGATGTGATCAGGATTTGCAATCTCAACATCATGGTTTAGTGCGATATCTGAAGCACGAACAACCGCAGGACCTTTCTTATTTAGCGTTAATTCAGCGCTGTCTGTTGCGTTTAATTTGACCGCCACCTCTTTAAGGTTAAGAAGGATTTCTAAAACATCCTCTCTTACACCTTCAATCGATGAGTATTCGTGTAAAACACCATCAATTTGGGCTTCTACGATAGCCGCACCAGGCATAGACGATAACAAAATACGACGTAACGCATTCCCTAGAGTATGACCAAAGCCGCGTTCAAGCGGCTCTAAAGTCACACGACTGTGGAAAGGCGTTAGACGTTGGATATCGACCATACGTGGTGTTAACAACTGTTCTAACATCTCTTGCATCAGAGGTGATCTCCGTTTCTATTACTTAGAGTAAAGCTCAACAATCAAGTTTTCTTGAATATCCGCAGATAGGTCTGAACGATCTGGAACATTCTTGAAAGTACCTTCGAACGCTTTAGCGTTAACTTCTACCCAGCTAACACCACCCATTTGCGCTTTTAGTTCAAGCGCAGTAGCGATACGAGTTTGGTTGCGAGATTTCTCACGAATAGAAATCACATCACCAGCAGATACTTCGAAAGACGGAATATTTACTGATTGACCGTTAACTTGAATCGCTTTATGCGAAACAAGCTGACGAGCTTCTGCACGAGTAGCAGCGAAGCCCATACGGTATACAACGTTATCTAAACGGCTTTCTAGGATTTGTAGAAGGTTTACACCAGTAGACCCTTTACGACGATCCGCTTCTTTGTAATACATGCGGAACTTTTTCTCTAGAACACCGTACATACGACGTACTTTTTGTTTTTCACGTAGCTGAGTACCGTACTCAGTTACTTTCTTACGTGCTGCACCGTGTACACCAGGTAATTGATCGATCTTACATTTTGATTCGATGCTACGAACACCGCTTTTCAAAAATAGATCAGTACCTTCACGGCGGGCAAGTTTACACTTTGGACCAATATATCTAGCCATGATTACCTCAAATATTAAACGCGACGTTTCTTAGGTGGACGACAGCCGTTGTGAGGAATCGGAGTAACATCAGTGATTGATGAAATTTTGAAACCTACACTGTTTAGACCACGAACGGCAGAGTCACGACCAGGACCTGGGCCCTTAACCATAACATCTAAGTTTTTAACGCCGTATTCAACAGCCATTTGTCCAACACGCTCAGCAGCAACCTGTGCAGCGAATGGAGTACTCTTACGAGAACCACGGAATCCGCTTCCACCTGAAGTTGCCCAGCAAAGTGCGTTACCTTGACGGTCAGTAATAGTTACGATCGTGTTGTTGAAGCTAGCGTGAACGTGCGCAACGGCATCCGTTACGACCTGTTTAGCCTTCTTTTTAACACGTGAATTTGCTTTTGCCATATTCTTTCTCGCTATCTAAGCATTAACGCTTAATTGGTTTGATTGGACCTTTACGAGTACGTGCATTCGTCTTAGTACGCTGACCACGAAGTGGTAGGCTACGACGATGACGAATACCACGGTAACAACCCATGTCCATCAAACGCTTGATATTCATAGACACTTCACGACGAAGATCACCTTCGATTGTAAAGTTTGTCACTTCATTACGAAGTGCTTCTAACTGTTCTTCAGTTAGCTCTCGAACTTTCGCAGATGGTTCAATACCAGTTGCTGCACAGATTTTTTTTGCAGAAGTTGAACCAATCCCGTAGATCGAAGTCAATCCAATAACAATATGCTTGTTAACTGGAATGTTTACGCCGGCAATACGAGCCATTTTGCGCTCCCTTTAATTCCATCTACCGAAAAACGTGGCATTATACACGTCTTTCACTATAAATACTAGAATAAATAACCTTGAAGATTATCTACCTTTTAATTTCGATTTTTTCATCATGCCTTCATATTGGCTTGATTGCATTTGTGCTTGTACCGAAGTCATGAAATCCATAACAACAATTACGATAATCAATAGAGATGTTCCACCGAAATAGAAAGGAACATTCCAATACAGAATTAAAAATTCTGGTAGTAAGCACACTGCTGTGATGTAAATCGCACCAGCTAGTGTCAAGCGACCCATAATGCCGTCGATATGACGAGCAGTTTGAGCACCTGGACGGATACCTGGGAGATATGCACCAGATTTTCTTAAGTTTTCAGCTGTCTCATTAGGATTGAAAACAATCGCAGTGTAGAAGAAACAGAAGAAAATAATTGCAGTCGCGTAGAACAGGATATAAAGCGGTTGACCCGGCGACAAAGTTGTCGCGATGTCTTTCATCCAACCCATACCTTCAGCTGCACCAAACCATCCACCAAGTGTTGCAGGGAATAGAATGATACTTGAAGCAAAGATTGGTGGAATAACACCCGCCATGTTCAGCTTCAGTGGCAGATGTGACTCTTGACCACCATAAAGTTTACGACCACGCATTTTTTGTGCGTAATGAACAGGGATACGACGTTGCCCACGTTCAACAAACACGACAAATGCAATAACCGCTGCAATAAGAGCCAGTAGAACGAATACTGTGATTGCATGAAGCGCCCCAGTATTTACCTGCTCAAATGTCCCACCTAGCGCGCTAGGAAGACCTGCAACAATACCTGCAAAGATGATTAGCGAAATACCATTACCGATACCACGTTCGGTAATTTGTTCACCTAACCACATCAGGAAAATAGTTCCGGATACCAAAGTCACAACCGCTGTCAGCTTAAAGAAAAAGCCTGGATCAATAACTACCGGCATGCCGTTAATGTTTTGAGATTCAAGTGCAATCGCGACACCTAAAGCTTGGAAAGTCGCAAGCACAACAGTCCCTTGACGGGTATATTGCGTAATCTTACGACGACCTGACTCCCCTTCCTTTTTCAGCTGTTCCAGTTTAGGAGAGACAACTGTCAAAAGCTGCATAATAATTGCAGCGGAGATATAAGGCATGATTCCCAATGCAAAGATCGACAAACGCTCAAGGGCACCACCCGAGAACATGTTAAACATGTCTAAGATGGTACCCTTTTGCTGTTCGAACATTGCTGCTAAGGCAATCGGATCAATTGACGGAACTGGAATGTGAGTACCTAGTCGATAAACGATAATGGCACCCAGTACAAAAAGAATCTTATTCTTTAGGCTACTCATTCCGGTTGATGCAATTGAACTATTCATAATAATTATGCTTCTACCGAGCCGCCAGCAGCTTCGATTGCAGCTTTCGCTGCAGCAGTTGCGCGAAGACCAGAAGTTTTAACCGCTTTGGTGATTTCACCAGAGTTGATAATTTTAACTTCTTTGATCTTATGACCAATAATCTTAGCTGCAACAAGTGCTGCTACGTCAATAACGTCCGCTTCGATTTTCGCTAGAGTATCTAGACGAACTTCTGCCACGTAAGCCGCTTTACGAGAAGTAAAGCCGATCTTAGGTAGACGGCGTTGTAGTGGCATTTGACCACCTTCAAAACCGATCTTAGGCATACCACCTGAACGAGACTTTTGACCTTTGTGACCACGGCCACCCATTTTACCCCAGCCAGAACCCTGACCACGGCCAACGCGTTTAGCAGTCTTTTTAGCGCCTTCTGCTGGTTTTAAAGTATTTAGTTGCATCTTATGCTTCCTCTACTTTAAGCAAATAGCTCACCTTATTGATCATTCCACGATTTTCAGGAGTATCAATAACGCTTACTGTTTGGTGCATTTTTCTTAGACCAAGACCAGATACACACGCTTTGTGTGCTGGTAAGCGGCCGATTGTGCTTTTTACCAGAGTAATAGTAATTTTCTTATCTGACATCTTACTCACCTAGAACTTCTGCTACTGACTTACCACGTTTTGCAGCGATCATTTCTGGGCTGCTCATAGAAGTCAAAGCGTTAACAGTAGAACGTACAACGTTTACCGGGCGAGTGGTACCAACACACTTACAAAGTACGTTATGTACACCTGCAGCTTCAAGAACTGCACGCATTGCACCACCGGCGATAACACCAGTACCCTCAGAAGCAGGTAGCATTACAATGTTCGCAGCACCTTGCTTATAGTTGATTGGGTATTGGATCGTTCCATCTTTAAGAGAGACAGATTTCATGTTACGACGAGCTTTTTCCATAGCTTTTTTAATTGCTACTGGAACTTCGTTTGCTTTACCACTACCGTAACCAACTTTACCTTCGCCATCGCCAACAACTGCAAGAGCTGAGAACGCAAAAATACGTCCACCCTTAACAACTTTAGCAACACGACGAATGCCAACTAGTTTTTCGATCAAAGCATCCTGGCCGTCTTGTAATTCATGTGAAGACATACTTAATCCTTCCTTTAAAATTCAAGACCGTTTTCACGGGCTGATTCAGCTAATTGTTGAACACGACCGTGGTATTTGAAACCTGAACGATCAAATGCAACTTTGGTTACACCAGCAGCTTTCGCTTTTTCAGCGACTTTCTGGCCAACAACTGCCGCAGCAGATTTGTTAGAACCGTTGCTAATTTCTGATTTAACGTCCGCTTGTACAGTAGAGCTTGTTGCAACAACCGTGTGGCCATCTGCAGCAATTACTTGCGCATAGATGTGCTGAGTAGAACGGTGAACGCATAGGCGAGCAACTTTCTGTTCTGCAATTCTTGCACGAGTCTTCTTAGCTCTACGAAGACGGGCTGATTTCTTATCCATACTAATTCCCAGCCTTATTTCTTCTTAGCTTCTTTACGTAAAATGCGCTCATCAGCATACTTAACACCTTTACCTTTATATGGCTCAGGTGGACGGTACGCACGAATCTCAGCAGCAACTTGACCAACAACTTGCTTATCTGCGCCTTTTACAACGATTTCCGTTTGAGTCGGAGTTTCAACCGTGATCCCTTCAGGAATCGCGTGTTCAACCGGATGTGAGAAACCTAGTGTTAAGTTCAGTACTTTACCTTGTGCCGCTGCACGGTAACCGACACCAACTAGTTCTAGTTTTTTCTCAAAACCATCTGTAACACCAGCAACCATGTTATTAATAATTGAACGTGCAGTACCAGCCTGCGCCCAACCTTTAACAACACCTTCAACCGGTGTACAGATTACCTGACCATCTTCAACAGAAACCATAACAGCTTCGTTAAAATTTTTAGTTAAAGACGCTTTAGCACCTTTAACAGTTACATCGTTACCATTTACGCTAACTTCAACGCCTGCAGGAATGGTAACTGGAGCCTTTGCAATTCTAGACATAATTTAAATCCTTATGCTACGTAGCAAATAACCTCACCACCAACGCCAGCAGTGCGAGCTTGATGATCAGTCATAATACCTTTAGAAGTTGAAATTACAGCGATACCTAGACCGCCAATAACTTTTGGTAACTCATCTTTGTTTTTATAAACACGTAGACCTGGACGGCTTACACGCTTAAGTGTTTCGATAACAGGCTTACCGTCGAAATATTTCAAATCAACTGATAGCTCAGATTTACCATTATTATCATTAATGCTGAATGCAGAGATATAACCTTCATCGTTAAGCACTTTAGCAACAGCTGCTTTAACTTTAGAAGAAGGCATAACAACATTTGCGTGACCAGCCATTTGACCGTTACGGATGCGTGTTAGCATATCAGCGATTGGATCAGACATACTCATAGATATTTATCCTTACCAACTAGCTTTTCTTAGACCAGGAACATCACCGTTCATCGTCATACGACGAAGTACGTTACGTGACAGACCAAATTTTCTGTAAACACCGTGTGGACGGCCAGTAATACGACAACGATTTTGTTGACGAACTGAAGCACCATCACGCGGTAGTTTGTTCAATGCATCAACAGCATCCATACGATCTGCAAATTCAGTCTCTGGGTTGCTGATGATTTTCTTAAGTGCTTCGCGTTTAGCAGCATAACGAGCAACTAGTTTTGCACGTTTGTTTTCGCGAGCGATCATAGATTTCTTCGCCATTAGAAAAACCTCTTATTTCTTAAACGGGAAATTAAAGGCTTCTAAAAGAGCTTTCGCTTCATCGTTAGTTTGTGCTGAAGTAGCGAAGTTGATATCCATACCACGGATTTTGTCAACTTTTTCAAACTCGATTTCAGGGAAAATAATTTGCTCTTTAAGGCCTAGGTTATAGTTTCCACGACCGTCGAAAGCTTTCGGGTTTACACCACGGAAGTCACGAACACGAGGAAGCGAGATGTTTACTAGACGATCTAGGAATTCATACATACGCTCGCCACGTAGGGTAACTTTACAACCTAGTGGATAACCGTCACGAACTTTAAAACTTGCAACTGATTTGCGAGCCAAAGTTTTAACAGCTTTCTGACCTGTAATTGCTTCCATATCAGCAATTGCATTATCTAGAACTTTTTTGTCACCAATTGCTTCACCAACACCCATGTTGATGGTGATTTTTTGCAGCTTAGGAACCTGCATTGGAGACTTATAACCAAACTGTTCCATCAACTTAGGAACAACTTGCTCTTTATACTGTTTTTGTAGTCTTGCCATTTCTCTCTACCCTTTATTAAGCGTCAACCGCTTTTCCAGTAGACTTAAAGAAGCGGATTTTAGCGTCGCCTTCAACTTTAAAACCAACTTTGTCAGCTTTGTTTGTTTCAGGGTTAACTAGCGCCACATTTGAAGCATCAATTGGCATTTCTTTAGAAACGATACCACCTTGCGCGCCAGTCATAGGATTACCCTTAGCGTGCTTTTTAACTAGGTTGATACCATCAACTAATACTTTACCGTTAGCCATAACAGAAGAAACCGAACCACGCTTTCCTTTGTCTTTACCGGCTAGGACGATTACCTCGTCACCTTTTCTTAAACGATTCATTACTTCTTCCTTATAGAACTTCAGGAGCTAATGAAACGATTTTCATAAACTTATCGTTACGTAGCTCACGAGTTACCGGTCCGAAGATACGAGTACCGATCGGTTCATGCTTAGCATTCAAGATAACAGCAGCATTGCCGTCAAACTTGATTTTAGAACCGTCTGGACGACGAACGCCGCTTGCAGTACGAACTACAACTGCGTTGTAAACATCACCCTTCTTCACTTTACCGCGTGGTGCAGCTTCTTTTACACTCACTTTGATCACGTCACCAACGTTAGCGTAACGACGGTGCGAACCGCCTAACACTTTAATACATTGGACGCGGCGTGCTCCGCTGTTATCAGCTACGTCAAGCACTGTTTGCATCTGAATCATGGTGGGACTCCATCCATAAATAAAAATTACAAGTAGCACAAAAACCACCGAAAAGTGCAGTTCCAATTATCAAAATCGGCTTACAACTCTAAGGTGGCTTTTTGAAATTGCGCGAATTATAACAACTAATTCACGCAAATGCTAGGAAAAATTAAATTTTCGCTTTTTCGTCAATTTGAACTAGTGTCCATGACTTGTTTTTTGAGATTGGAGTCGTCTCAGCAATAGTTACTGTGTCACCCATCCCAGCAGTATTACCTGCATCATGTGCCATTAGTTTCGTTGAACGTTTAACGAATTTTTTGTACTTAGGGTGTTTGATGAAACGAGCAACTTGAACAACGATAGAGTCGTTCATTTTGTTACTGATTACAACACCTTGTACGGTACGTGCTTTGTTTTGATCAGCCATCTTTACTTACTCACTTTTTGACGAATGATGGTTTTAACTCGTGCGATTGTACGACGAACTTTTTTAAGTCCCGCAGAGTTTGACAACTGACCAGTTGAATGTTGCATTCTTAGGTTGAATTGCTCTTTACGAAGTTCTAGCAACTCGTTACGAAGCTCTTCAACAGACTTTTCGTTTAATTCTTTAGCAGTCATCTTACATCACCGTTCTTGTTACAACAGTTGTTTTGAAAGGTAGCTTAGCGGCTGCTAGAGCAAACGCTTCACGAGCTAGCTTTTCATCAACACCTTGCATTTCAAATAGGACACGTCCTGGTTGAATCTGAGCAACCCAGTATTCAACAGAACCTTTACCTTTACCCATACGAACTTCAAGTGGTTTGTTAGTAATTGGTTTGTCAGGGAAAACACGAATCCAAATCTTAGCGCCACGTTTAACGTGACGAGTCATCACACGACGACCAGCTTCGATTTGACGTGAAGTCATACGACCGCGCTCTAGAGCCTTAAGACCGAAATCACCAAAGCTAACTTTGTTACCAGCTTGCGCTAGACCACGGTTACGACCTTTTTGTACTTTTCTAAATTTTGTACGCTTAGGCATTAACATAGTGAGTTATCCTTTTTATTTACGGCCTTTTTTGCCCTTAGAAGAGTTATTCTCTAGAGCAAGCTTACCTAGCTTCTCGCCTTTGAAAATCCAAACTTTAACACCGATCTTACCGTAGGTAGTATCCGCTTCATAAGTTGCATAATCGATATCAGCACGGAAAGTGTGAAGTGGTACACGACCTTCGCGGTACCATTCTGCACGTGCAATGTCCGCACCGTTAAGACGACCAGAAACCGTAACCTTAATACCTTCTGCACCAAGACGCATCGCGTTACCTACCGCACGTTTCATCGCACGACGGAACTGAATACGTTTCTCAAGCTGCTGAGCAATCGATTGACCAACAAGCTTAGCGTCTAGTTCAGGCTTTTTAATTTCTTCAATATTGATATTTACCGGCATACCAGTCATTGCTGACAATGACGTTTTCAAACGCTCGATATCTTCACCTTTTTTACCGATAACCACGCCTGGACGAGCAGTGTGGATTGTGATGCGAACACCGTTCGCAACACGTTCGATATTGATGTTAGATACAGAAGCGTGTGCCAGCTTCTTATTTAATTCGTTACGAATCTCAACATCGCTCACTAAGAAGTCAGAATAGTTTTTGCTATTCGCATACCAACGAGCATTCCAATCACGGGTGATACCTAAACGGATACCAACTGGATTTACCTTTTGACCCATTCTGATTCTCCTTATTTCTCGCCAACAGTCACAGTGATGTGACTAGTGCGTTTCAAGATACGGTTACCACGACCTTTTGCACGAGCGCGCATACGCTTCATGATTGGGCCTTCATCAACGAATGCAGCCGTAACTGACAATTCGTCAATATCCATACCATTATTGTTTTCAGCGTTAGCAATTGCAGAGTTCAAAACTTTTTTGAACAGGTCTGCAGCTTTTTTATCGCTGAACGCTAGGATGTTAACCGCTTGTTCAACATTCTTTCCACGGATCAAGTCAGCGACTAGGCGCGCTTTTTGTGGAGAGATACGAGCAAATTTATGTGTTGCACTTACTTGCATGTCCTAACTCCTTAACGCTTCGCTTTCTTATCCGCAGCATGACCGCGGTAGTAACGTGTTTGCGAGAATTCACCTAGTTTGTGGCCAACCATGTTTTCTGAAACGTAAACAGGGATGTGCTCTTTACCATTGTGAACGGCGATAGTAAGACCAATCATCTCAGGCAGGATCATCGAACGACGAGACCATGTCTTGATTGGACGCTTATTACCAGATTCTTGTGCCTCTTCCACCTTTTTCCAAAGGTGGTGATCAACAAAAGGTCCTTTTTTAACTGAACGTGGCATCAGTGTCCTTCCTTATTATTTCTTGTGACGACGGCGTACGATCATTCCATCAGTACGCTTATTGCTACGAGTCTTCTTACCTTTAGTCGGAACACCCCATGGAGTTACAGGGTTACGACCACCAGAAGTACGGCCTTCACCACCACCATGCGGGTGATCAACCGGGTTCATCGCCACACCACGAACGGTAGGACGAACACCACGCCAGCGCTTAGCACCAGCTTTACCTAGTTTACGAAGACTGTGTTCACCGTTACCCACTTCACCGATTGTCGCACGACATTCAGAGTGGATTTTACGCATTTCACCAGAACGTAGCTTAACAAGTACGTATGCACCGTCACGACCAGCGATTGACACAGATGCACCAGCAGAACGAGCGATTTGACCGCCTTTACCTGGACGCATTTCAACGTTGTGAACAATAGTACCAACTGGGATATTACGTAGAGGAAGCGCGTTACCAACTTTAATTGATACGTGATCGCCAGACTCTACAGGGTCACCAGCTTTTAGGTTTTTCGGAGCAAGAATATACGCACGTGCACCGTCAGCATATTTAATCAATGCGATGTGTGCAGTACGGTTTGGATCATATTCCAAACGCTCTACAGTACCAGGGATACCGTCTTTAGTACGCTTGAAGTCAACCAAACGGTAATGCTGTTTATGACCACCACCAGTGTGACGAACAGTAATACGACCGTTGTGGTTACGACCACCAGACTTTGATTTCTTCTCAAGTAAGGCTGCGTGAGGTTTGCCTTTATGCAAAGTAGGCTCAACAACGCTCACTACAAAGCGGCGACCTGGAGAAGTCGGTTTTGACTTTTTAACAATTGCCATCTTTGAACTCCTTACTCAGCAGCAGCAAAGTCGATTTCTTGACCAGCTACTAGACGCACGATTGCTTTACGCACACCGTTACGACGTCCAGCGCGACCCTTGAATACTTTGCGCTTACCGTTAATGTTAATCATGTTAACTGATTGAACTTTTACACCGAAAAGTGATTCAACAGCTGCTTTAACTTCAGTTTTTGTTGCAGTAGGCACAACTTTAAACACGTATTGTTCTGCTGAGTCAGCCATTAGAGCTGCTTTTTCAGAAACGTGTGGTGCTAGCAATACACTTAGAATACGTTCTTGGTTCATGCTAATTGCTCCTCTAGTTGCTTAACTGCACCTTGAGTCATTACAACGTTCTGGTAACCAATTAGGCTAACCGGATCGATTGAAGCTGCATCACATACGTCTGCTGCATATAGGTTACGTGCAGAAAGATACAAATACTCGTCAAAACCTTCAGTTACAACCAGTGCGTCAGAAACGTTTAGTTGTGCAAGTTTTGCTTTAAATTCTTTAGTTTTTGGCGCTTCTACTTTGAAGTCGTCAACCACAATTAGGCGACCAGTGCGATTAAGCTCAGCAACGATAGAACGCATCGCACCGCGATACATTTTCTTGTTTACTTTTTGAGAGAAATCACGATTGCGGCCAGGGAACGCACGTCCACCGCCAACCCATACTGGGCTACGAGTCGTACCGGCACGCGCACGGCCAGTCCCTTTTTGACGCCAAGGTTTAGCACCACCACCGCTAACTGCGGCACGGTTCTTTTGCC
Source organism: Thiomicrorhabdus marina (assembly GCF_017571465.1). Classification (GTDB taxonomy): domain Bacteria; phylum Pseudomonadota; class Gammaproteobacteria; order Thiomicrospirales; family Thiomicrospiraceae; genus Thiomicrorhabdus; species Thiomicrorhabdus marina. Next base: position 65,410 of record NZ_JAGETV010000012.1, read on the forward strand.
CTTTAGTACCAGAACGACCTGCATTCATATATGCAGTCACTACTTGGTGAACTAGAGCTTCATTAAAGTCAACAGTAAAAAGAGCATCAGAAACTGAAACAGTTCCGTTTTCTTTACCAGTTGCTAATTCAATTACATTCAAATCCATCGTGCTCACCTTACTTCACAGCTTTACGAACAATGACAGTACCGTTCTTAGCACCAGGAACCGCACCTTTGATCAACAATAGACCATTTTCTGCGTCAACTTTCACTAAGTCTAGGTTCTGAGTAGTTTGACGGACAGCACCCATATGACCAGACATTTTCTTACCTTTGAAAACGCGACCTGGAGTTTGGTTTTGACCGATAGAACCGTTAGAACGGTGAGACAATGAGTTACCGTGAGTCGCATCTTGCATGCTGAAGTTGTGACGCTTAATACCACCTTGGAAACCTTTACCCTTAGTAGTACCAGTAACATCAACAACTGCGATATCGTTAAAACGCTCAACAGTAATTTCAGAACCTACTTCAAGACCTTCGATGTCCGCAGCTTCAGCGCGGAATTCCCAAAGACCTTCACCGGCTTCAACACCCGCTTTCGCGAAGTGACCAGCGGCAGGCTTAGATACACGACCAGCGTGTACAGATCCAGTAGTAACCTGGATAGCAGAATAACCATCAGTGTCAACAGTTTTGATCTGAGTGATACGATTCGGGTTTACCTGTACAACAGTTACCGGAGTCGAAACACCTTCATCGTTGAAAACACGAGTCATTCCGATTTTTTTACCAATGATACCAATTGACATATCATTAACCTCATTATTATAAAAGTGTCAGTCATTACGATTGATGACTAACCAAAAAATTGCTTAGTGCAATTCTAGTTGTACATCTACACCAGCAGCCAAATCTAGCTTCATTAGAGCATCAACTGTTTTATCAGTTGGGTCTACGATGTCTAGCAGACGTTTGTGAGTACGAAGTTCGTACTGATCACGAGCGTCTTTATTGACGTGTGGAGAGATCAAAACTGTAAAACGTTCTTTACGCGTAGGCATTGGGATTGGACCACGAACCTGTGCACCAGTACGCTTAGCAGTTTCCGTAATTTCACGTGCAGACTGATCGATCAGACGGTGATCGAAGGCCTTTAAGCGAATACGAATATTTTGAGTCGCCATAATATTTCTCTCAAACAATTCATTACAAAAACAAGCACTTATATTTGCTTGCAAACCAAGGTCGCGAATTATAACAGTTATCTTTTTTAAAAACAACTATTTAGCACGCATAATAATAGACATAAAAAAAGGGAGCCGAAGCTCCCTTTTCTCGTCATGCGACTTAGTGTGTTAAAGATTATTCGATAATCTTAGCAACAACACCTGCACCAACTGTACGACCACCTTCACGGATTGCAAAACGTAGACCGTCTGACATCGCGATTGGGTTGATTAGCTCTACAGTCATTTGAACGTTATCACCAGGCATAACCATTTCTGTACCTGCTGGTAGTTCACATGCACCCGTTACGTCAGTTGTACGGAAGTAAAACTGTGGACGGTAACCGTTGAAGAATGGTGTATGACGACCACCTTCATCTTTTGATAGTACGTAGACTTCAGCTTCGAACTTAGTATGTGGGTTTACAGTACCTTTGTGTGCAAGTACTTGACCACGTTCGATGTCTTCACGCTTAGTACCACGTAGAAGGATACCTACGTTATCACCTGCTTCACCTTGGTCAAGCAGTTTACGGAACATCTCAACACCAGTAACGGTAGTTGTTTGAGTATCACGGATACCAACGATCTCGATCTCTTCACCAACTTTGATGACACCAGTCTCTACACGACCCGTTGCAACCGTACCACGACCTTGGATAGAGAAGATATCTTCTACTGGCATTAGGAATGGCTTGTCAGTTTCACGCTCTGGCTCTGGGATGTAAGTATCTAGTGCTTCAACTAGTTCACCAATTTTTTCAACGTATGCTGCGTCACCTTCGATTGCTTTAAGCGCAGAACCGATGATTACTGGCGTATCGTCACCTGGGAATTCGTATTCGTCTAGAAGCTCACGTACTTCCAT
>NZ_JAGETV010000013.1 GCF_017571465.1 Thiomicrorhabdus marina
CGTAGGGGCTTTGCAAAATTTGGCTAAGCGGTGTTGTCTCTTTTTGTCAGGTCTAGACATAACTGCAAACAGACGCCTTGCTTAGCCTAAATTTTTCTTTGCCTGAAGTCATTTGGACTTGTTCTGCGCTTCCTTAGGTTTCTAGTCGGCTGGAAAAATGAATTGCTGAATTGGGTTATGAATATTCGATAACCACACATTGTTGTTTGGCACACAGTGAATGTGAAGTGTAAGGGGGTGCTATGAAAAAGCCTGTTTTATTAAGTCAATCTTTTCCGGCACTTCTCTTTTCATGCCTGTTAGGAATTCCTCTCACTTCATTGGCTGATGAAAAAAACAGTACAGATAATATTATTTACAAGGGGTTTGTTTCCCAATCTTTTATCAAATCGTGGGAGAACCCTTATTTGACCGAAAAGTCTCTTGATGGGTCGTTTGATATGCGAGAGCTTTCTTTAAATGTGAATTGGCTCGCTACTGATAATTTTCGAATGAATGGGCAAGTGCTTTCTCAGAAGCTTGGCCAATATGAGGATGGGAAACCTAAGGTTGATTTTTTATTGGCTGAATATAATTATCCGCAGGCCGATTCCAATAAAGGGATTCGTATCGGGCGGGTTAAAACGCCATATGGCTTGTTTAACCGAGTGAGAGATATTCCAACTTCACGGCCAGGATTTACGGTTCCTAACTCGGTTTATCTCGAAGGCTTAAGAGACTTTATGATTTCTACTGATGGTGTGAACCTTTATGGGGAGTGGTTTACTAAATCTGGTGAAATAGAATTCGATGCTTATGCAGGAAAACGTGAGAGTAGCGTTATCGATGGGCTTGTCACGGAAGAAATGGATGATCTGAACTTTGACCATATAAGAAAGCAGGGAGCCAGATTGTTTTTCCGCCCGGCAAACGTTTCCGGTTTACAGGTTGGAGCCAGTGGGTTAAGAGCGTCAACCTCAGTGAAAGGAGCGATTTCATCTCAAGGGGTTTATAACGATCCTAACTTTGGCCCAATACCATACACCGCCTTGAGCAATCTCAATGTTGATGTCGTGGCAGATTTATATCTACTCTCGGTTGAATATAAATGGGCGGAGTTCATTTTTCGGAGTGAATATGAGAGAGGAGAACTGGCATTTAAAGGGGACTCTCGTACCACAACAACGCTTAATCCTTCATTTACTCAAACGAGCCCAGTCAATGAATCTTTAGATATTCATGGCTATTATGTTCAGCTTGGTTGGGAACTCTCTCCTAAATGGACATGGTATGTCACTCATGAGAACTACCGAGTTGGTGAAGGTAATTCTAAGGATTCTAAACAAACCTCCAATTCGCTGGCTTTCCGCTGGAACATGACAGAAGACTGGTCACTTTCTTCCCAATATTCTGACAATAATGGGATTGGTTTACTGCCATATTTTAACGGGATGTCAAGAACTTCTGCAAAAGAGAATTGGGGGTTCTGGGGGACAACGTTAACGTATCTATTTTAAGTAGTCGCTTAGCTGTTAGGTGGTGATATATGAAAAACCAGAGAAACATCAAGTTGAGCCTAGTTCGTGCGTCTATTTTTGTGTATGTGCTATTGGGAACACCCTTTCTTGTGCAAGCTGCCCCGCTGGACCCTGAAAAGGTTGTTGTGGTTGCGAATCTTAAAGCTCCGGTAACACTAAGTGTATCTGAGTTGAGTCGTATTTTTAAAATGCGTCAGAAAGTATGGCGTAATGGACAGCCGATCTCGGTATTTGTTTTATCAGGAAGCAATGAGTTTCACAGAGTCTTTGTTAAAGAGAATCTAAATATGTCGACTACCCAATTAAGGCATGCATGGAGCCGTTTAATTTTCAGTGGAACGGGATCAATGCCGGAAGAAGTGGATGGAACCGACAAAATGTTGAAACGCTTATATGAAACCCCTGGGGCTATAGGTTACTTGCCGCTTGTTATGATGAATGATTCGAATCTTCAACAAGTTACGGTGACACATTAAATGAGTTGGCCAAACGTTGACTGCGAGTCTGGGGGTTAGAACCAATGTATAAAACACATATTATTAATAGCCTATCGCTTCTCATTCTGGTCTTGTTGATCTGGGTTTTTGGTTGGATTAACTATCAGAATTATAGTCAGATTCAAGCTCAAAAAAATTGGCAGTTGTATTTGCATAAATTCCAAGCGGGTTTGAATGTTTACGATGCATTGTTGTCTGAACAATTGGCTATTCAAGGATTAAGTTCTGGCAATCGAGATAAGATAAACCAAATTAGCGAGAAGAGTAACGCAGAGAAATTACACAGAAATTTAAAAGTACTTGATGTCGAATTCGAGTGGAAGCCGATTCATCAAGATGTTTTAGAAGAAGTTCAATTTTCGAGAGAGGATTTTCTTTCTTGCCTTGAAAATACTTCATCTGACTGTCGTTCAAATTATGATTTGTTTTCTCTGGCGATTGATGAAGCCAGTATTCAATTGGTAAACGAGCTTCAGTCAGCTTCGTCTCAGGCGAATTTTGATCCATTTGTTAATGAATTATATTTATTCATTATTCGATTAAATGATTGGCAAACTAACTTGCAAAAATTAGCGGCCTCTCTTTCCCTTTATAGCCATAACCCTTCTGATCCCGATTGGGAAATAATTAAGAACTACCTGTTTGTATTGTCAAAAACCTCAATTCTTATTCAGCCGAGTGCGAATCTCACCGCTGAATATCCTGAATTAACAGATGGGATGCTAAGAGTTGCCCAAGATTTGCAGCAGCTTAGACAAATTGCTTTGCCTTTAAAGCAACGCCAGACTCCCTACAAGAAAGCCTCTTATGCAGTAGATAAAGTGGTGTTGCCTTCCGAGCTTAATCAACTTCAAGTGTATCCCCAGAATTTAAGAGACCAGCTTTTTAGGCAGTTGGTTCAGAAATCAGATGATCTATACAATGAAGGAATTCGCTATTCATTTGGAGTGATTGCATTATCGCTATTCATGCTGCTGTTAATGTTGGCATCGATTTTTTCAATTAGAAAGCACGCCATTTTGCCTCTTCGCCAAAATGAAGTCTTGTTGGCGCATGCCCCTGTGGGAATTCTGCAGATCGATTTAAAACAAAATATTAATATGATTAATAATCAGGCATTGCAGATGTTTGGTTATTCCTTGAAGGAGATTCAAGAACAGCCGCTTAGAAAGTTATCGCCTCTACTGGCTGATTTCCTAAAAACGGTAAATAAAGAACCCGTTTTTTCTAAAGAAATTACCGGAATCAAACATAACGGAAACGCTTTTCCCATTGAGTTGTCAGCGGTAGAAATAGGCGAGGGAAATGAAAGGTTGTCTCTTTTATTGTTATCCGATCTTACGGAGAAACATAATGCAAAAGTATTGGAAAACAAACAAAAAGATTTGGTGGAAATTTTAAAAGATGCCACCGAAACGACATTGGCTCAAGTGGTTGATATTCAAGTAATTTGGGAAGGTTTCTTACAGCAGATGCAGAACCTAATCGGAGCAAATTGTTGTTTTGTTGTTGAGGTTTTAGATCAAGATAACCCTCACTTTAAGATATTGGCTAAAGTTCCTCCTCATCATGATAAAAATAATGAATCAGAGAGTTCTTCTTATGTAAAAGGCCACGAAAAATTTTATATAGAGTTATTTAAAAAATCGCCGCTATTAATGTTGTCTGAATTCCCAGAGATTAGCGTTTTGTTTGATGAGGTTTTTCCGGAAGATGTTCCTGGGAGTGAGAAAATCATTGTTCCTATTCACCACTCTGAGGTATTGGTTGGTTTCTTCGGTGTAGATTTGGTCGTGGGTGATATAGAAGTAACACAGAGTTATTTAGAACGCTTTAAAACGACCTTCTCGGTGATGATTTCACACGAAATTTATAATAAACGACAGCAGACGCTCATTGACGCACTGAACTGCCAAACTGAGGAAGCGATTCGTGCCAAAGATAATGCTGAAGCCGCTGCAAAAGCAAAAAGCCGTTTTTTAGCGAATATGAGTCACGAAATACGCACGCCAATGAATGCTGTATTAGGAATGCTTCACCTCCTGAAGTTAACGGATTTGACTAAAACCCAGAGCGATTATGTGCAAAAGAGTCAGCGAGCGGGCGAATCCTTAATGGGGATCATTAATGATATTCTCGATTTTTCAAAAATTGATTCAGGCAATTTAGAGCTTGAAGAAGTCGCATTTGATCTGGAAACCTTATTATTGAATCAGATGGAGTTAATCGCCGAATCTAATCAAAAGAGTAAGCTTGCATTTATCTTGGATTTTGATGCGCCTGATTTTGAGAGAGGTGGGCAGTGGATTGTGGGAGATGCTTTGCGACTACAGCAAGTCATCACCAATTTATTATCTAATGCAGCCAAATTTACCGAATATGGTTCAGTCAAACTTGCTGTACAAGGCAGCAAAAAGAATGGACGTGCAGAATTTAGTTTTGCCGTTAGAGATACCGGAATAGGAATTTCTCCCGAGGCGCAAACTCGACTCTTCCAGCAATTCACTCAAGCCGATGAATCGACCACGAGGAAATATGGAGGCACTGGTTTAGGATTGGCTATTTCACAACAGATCATACAGTTGATGGGCGGCGAGATCATTCTAAAAAGTGAACTAGGAAAAGGAAGCACTTTTAGTTTTGACATAGGTTTTCCGGTGCAGAATTCAAACGTTGAGAAGCCGGATGTTGATACCGCAAATAAGCATGTACTAATGTTTGGTGAATTGCTCGTGCAATCATCCGTAGTCGCATCTTATTTGAAACGCAAAGGGGTGAGGGTTACAAGGCTTGATCTAGCAGACGTTTTTACGCTAGATTTTGATAGTCTGGAGTTATTTGATGGAATATTCATTGAATTATCTAAAGGCCTAGAGTCTCCTGAAAGTTTTGAAAATGCCAGAGATGTACTGACTTTTATGCGAGAAACACAACGGCAGATTATGAGTAAAACTTACTTATTAAATTGTGGTATCGAAGACATCGTCAACTTGATTACTGAATTTGATCTGGCAGGGCAAATTCATTGCTTGACGACACCGAGTCAGCTGCTCCATGAATGGCTCTTAAATTCTGGGGAAGAAATCAAACAAAACTCGGCACTGACAAATTTTGACCTTCAAGGTAAAAGCGTTTTGTTAGTTGAAGATAACCCGATTAATCAACAAGTTGCCATGGAGTTGTTGCATTCCCAAGGCATGTTGGTTGAAGTTGCCGATAACGGGCAGCATGCTTTGGATGTTATTCATTCTCACCCAGATAATTATTTTGATGTTGTTTTGATGGACTTGCAGATGCCTGTAATGGGAGGGCATGATGCAACTATTCGGTTACGTGAGGAATCACGATATAACTCCCTCCCTATTATTGCTTTGTCTGCCCACGCGTTCCAAGAAGAAATTGATCGTAGTATGGCTATTGGAATAAACGACTTTATTACCAAGCCGGTTCTTCCAGAGGCGTTGTACCAAACTATTGGTAAGGTAATCGGAGCAGCACAGAACAATTCATTAGGTTAAGGAAACACAGAAGCCGACGCCCGAAGGGGGAAGTCGAGACAGGGGCTTTGTAAAGGGCGTTGTCTGTTTTTGCCAGTTCTAGATATGACTGTAAACAGACGCCTTGCTTACCCAAAATTTTACTTTGCATGAAGTCAATGGGGACTTACTCTGTGTTTCCTTAAACGAGATTTTGAAATCAATGAGGACTTATTTTGCGCTTCGTTAAGTCCCGTAACCTAGGATAATTGGTGATATTATTGCATCATTAAAATATTCAAAATAAGAAAAAGGACATCACCATTGGATTATTTAGCAAGATCAAAACACCTGGTTCAATTACAGGATGATTTGAATGAAGCAACCATTGCTAACTGGGTAAGTAATGGAAATGATTGGGAGACAGCGATTGTTATTGAGTGCGCGGAAGCTATCGATAGCACGCCTTGGAAGTGGTGGAAGTCAATGGACGCGGATATAGCGAATCTGAAAGTCGAAACCATCGATACGTTGCACTTTTTGATTTCTAAGGCCATGAATGATTTAACGACTGATTCACCAGTCAGAGAAGAATATATTGATAATGTCACGCACTCACTTGCCAATGCCTTAAGAAAACATCCCGCAAAAACGGAAGTACAGATTAAAGGGATTAAAGAGCTTTATAAAAAACTGATGTTAAGTACTCTAAAACAAGGCCATATGGACGAGTATTTAGAGGTGATTTCAGAAATTTTTGCTTGTTTAGGGATGGGAATTGATGACATTTATGCGAGCTATATTTCTAAAAATCTCTTGAACCACTTTAGGCAGGAGAGAGGTTATAAAAATCCAGATGTCCACTACACTAAAGTCTTTGCTGATGGCCGGGAAGATAATGCGGTTTTCTTTGATGTAGTGACGAAAGTGGCAGAAGATCACCCTGATGTTGAACTGCACTCATTGAAGGAACTGGTCTTTAGTGAAATGGATGCAAAGGTTTTTGCCAACAGCGAAAAAGCGTAATGTTTTGTGCTAGGCCTATCCTATGATTGCTATTGTGTAGGATATAAAAACGGCACAGCTGGTTTCTTTGGCTGTGCTGTTTGCTTTTAAATTCGCTGAGCAGACTTTTGTAAGGCTTCAGTCCATCATTCATAAAAACTCGCCTCTTTTCTCGAATGCTACTGGCTTGGTAGGATGAAATCTCACTTAAGTAGAGGGTTTAATCCATGAAGAAACTAGCACTTATTTTAGGCTCCGCCGTTCTATTCAGCCAAGGCGCTATGGCAGAAACCTCTGACGCACGAGGTGGTTTTGATCGTGAGCAGGTAAAATACGAACGCCAAGCAAAGATAGAGCGCGATAAAAAATATCACTACGCGCGTTTAAGTCGTGAAGATGAAAAATTTAACTAAGGCATTAACTTATTCTGCGCTTCTTTAAGCGGTTAATGCTTTTTTGATAGCGCTGAAACAATTGGTGCTATTGGTCGCTAAATACGCGAACGTTCCATTTTTCCGCTAAGCCATTCTCAGCTAAGCACTGCTGTTCAAAGAAATTGACGATATAGTCTTTCTGGCAGTGCTCTTCAAAGGCATTCATATCCTGCCAGATTTCATTAAAGACAATCGGAAACCCCGTGCCTTCGGCAAAGCTACTGGCGATTTGTCGGGTTACTCGGTATTGGATGCAGCCGTCTTCACGTAACGTTTGCGGTTCCAGTGCGCGTAGAACTTCAAATAAGGCTTGTTCTTGGCCGGCTTTTGGAAGAAATTCGGCGATGCAGTAAACTTTTGAAGACATTTTTCTCTCTTTTGGTTCCTTGAAAAGAGCCATATCTTAGTGCAATTGATTACCAAATTGGGGCTGTTGAAAAATTATCTTGCGCTGTTGTCGTGCACAAAATTTCGAGTTGCAGGAAGTAATTGATTTCCAATAATTTTAATCGGTTTGTTAAGCAAATTTCCTTAGTAAGCACTTTTAAAAAAAATATTAGCTGATACTTTTAAACAATATGTCTTTAGACTGAGGATGAGCTATGCGTGTTGTTTCCATGATTAATGGTTCTTTACTTTCCGAATCGGCCAGTTATTACGCTCTGTCTTATGCACGAGCGGTGCAACTGCCTTTTACTGCGTTATTTGTTGATAACGGTAAAGAATCTGAGGAGCGTGTACAGCAATCAGTCGCGGCGCTGCAAGAGTATGCCGAAGCTAATAATGTCTCTTTTGAGGTCGTCACTCTGCAAGGCGAAGTGGTGCCGCAGCTACAACATTTCTGCCAGCTCTATGCAGTCGATACCCTGTTTTGCGCGACGCGGCAAAAATCTAGCCTGCGTTCTTTCAGTGAGCAGATCGTCAAATCTGGAATTGAAACGGATATTGCCGTCGTCAAGGTCAAAAATGTTACTCACGTTCGCAGTTTCAATCGCCTAATGCTGGTTTCCAAAGAACTGATTAATCCGCATGTATTTGTGCTCTGGCTTGGATTGCTTAAGGCGAACGATGGCGTTGGCCGTATCTATCTTTCTTCAGAAAAAGCCTTTGCCAAGGCGACGACTAAATCCGGCCTTAAATATCTGGCCGCGCCCTTTATGCAGTTGGCAACCTTAAGTGATATTTCTGCCGATAACATTGAAGTGGTCAACGCTTTGCAGCCGATGGATGCGGAAGCGTTAATGCGCTATGAGGTTGAAAATAATATCGATTTGTTAGTGATTCGCGCAGGTGTTTATCCGCAAAAAGAACTGAACCATATTGGTGATCACAGCGGTGTCAATTCGATTATTTTCCACCCGTGGAAAGGTTAAGAGGACGCATCGATGATATTTCAAAAGCCGATAGAAAAAGTTTTTGCACAGGTTAAAAGTAGCAAAGATGGCCTGCATAATGGCGAAATTGAGCGTCGCTTGCGTGATTTTGGTCCGAACCAGATCGCTAAGACAGAGAAAAAAGATTACCGTATCGAATACCTCAAGGAGTACATCAGCTTCTTCCCGATTCTTTTGGAAGTTGCAGGTTTACTGGCCTTGGTAGCGCACTATTTTCAGCCGGACGAAGGCAATGATATTCTGGCCTATGCAGTGTTTGCGGCGGTGTTCGTCAATGCCACCTTTACCTTTTGGCAGAAGTTTAAAGCCGACAAGGCGATGGAAGCATTGCTTAAGTTGGTGCGCTCCGAAGCGACGGTTTTGCGCAATGGTGAAACCGTTACCATTGATGCCACGCAGATTGTGCCCGGCGATGTCTTGATTCTCAATGAGGGCGATAAGGTCGCTGCCGATGCGATTTTGTTTGAATCGAATGATTTATATTTGAATCTATCGGTACTGAATGGCGAATCGACACCTTCTCTGCGAAGCCTGAATGCCGGAGACGCAAAGCGTGAATTGGATGCCAAGAATATGGTTTTTGCCGGTGCCTCGATTACCAATGGTAATGGCTTGGCGGTAGTGGTGGCAACTGGTGAAGCGACCGAGTTCGGTAAGATTGCGCGAATGACCGCCGAGGTCGGAAAAACCGAAACGCCGATTGAAAAAGAGATCAAGCACATGACCAAAATCCTGACGATTTTGGCGTTAGCAGCGGGTGTTGTGTTCTTTTTATTGGGTTGGTTCTCTGACCGAGGTTTATTGATTTCGGCCATTTTTGCCTTGTCGCTGATTGTTGCCAATGTGCCGGAAGGTTTACTGCCCACGATTACTCTTTCGTTGTCGCTTGCTTCGCAACGCATGGCGCGTCGCCAAGCTTTGATTAAAAACCTCAATTCGGTAGAAACACTGGGTTCAGCGACAGTAATCTGTACCGATAAAACCGGTACCTTAACCCAGAACGAGATGACGGTTAAATCAGTTTGGATGGCAAATGGTTGCGCCTGCTCGGTGGACGGTAACGGTTATTACGAAAAAGGCGAATGGCAATTTACCGGAGAGCCGGGACGTTCGCCGCATGAATCGAAAAAAAGTTCCTTTGAACCGCTACAGGAAATGCTGCAATTGGCGGCAATTAATACCCATGCGCAGGTTGATTATCAGGCGAAAAACGCTTTTGGCGATCCGACAGAAATCGCTCTGGTAGTAGCTGCCGAGAAAGCAGAAGCTTCGTTAGACGGTTGGGAAAAGCAGCAAGAGTACGCTTTCTCTTCAGAGCGTAAAATGATGTCGACTTTGGTCAAGCCGAAGGGGGAATACCAGCCTGTTTTGGCGGTTAAAGGGGCGCTTGAAGCGGTGTTACCGCTGTGTACGACCTGGCAAAGCGATGGTGAAGCCAAGTCTATGGATGCCGATAAAATCGCGCAGATTGAGCAGCAAAATCAGAAAATGGCACAACAAGCTTATCGTGTCTTAGCAATCGCAATGAAAAAAGGTGATGGCGAAAACGACTTGGTATTCCTTGGTCTGATGGGCTTAATGGACCCACCGCGAAATGGCGTTAAAGAAGCAGTTGCACAATGTTATTCAGCACAAATTCGAGTGATGATGATTACCGGAGATAATCCGATTACTGCGCAAGCAATCGGCAAGCAGATTGGCTTGAAAGTCGATGAAGTCTTGACCGGCCCTGACCTAGACCATATGAGCGATGATTTACTACGTAGTAAGCTCAAAGAAGAACATCTGTTGTTTGCGCGAATGGCGTCGGCGCAGAAGTTACGTATCGCGCAGTTGTTGCAAGATAATGGCGAAGTGGTGGCAATGACCGGCGACGGAGTTAACGATTCGCCGGCTCTGAAACAAGCGGATATCGGTATCGCTATGGGCTCGGGTACCGATGTTGCCAAAGAGTCCGGCGATATGATTTTGCTGGATGATAACTTCCGCTCGATTGTTGCGGCAGTCGAAGAAGGGCGTACGGTGTATTTCAATATCAAGAAAATCACCACTTATATTCTTAGTTCTAATGTGCCGGAAATCGTGCCTTATGTGTTGTCTTTCTTCCTGAAAATACCGATGCCGTTATCGGTGATTCAAATCTTGTTGATTGACTTGGGGACTGACCAGTTGCCGGGCTTAGGATTAGGTTCTGAAAAACCGGAAAAACACATTATGCAACGCCCGCCGGTCGGTAAGAACGAGCGGATTCTTGATAAGGAAGTGTTTAAACGCGGCTATTTTATGAACGGTGTATTTGAAGGGGCGGCAGCGATGTTCGCTTTCCTTGGTTTCCTGTTCTTGACCGGTTGGGAATACGGTAATCTGGATATCTCCGACGAGTATCATCGTCAAGCGATGACCATGACGCTATTGGGAGCGATTACCTGTCAGATGGCGAATGTCTTCACCTTACGTTCTTGGGAAGATTCGCTATGGAATATGCAGGGCGTGAATAAGATGATTTGGTTCGGTGTCGGCACCGAGGTGATTATCGTCTTGTTGATTTTATATGCGCCACCGGTACAGACTGTCTTTAATACCGCAACGGTACCACTGGAATATCTATGGCTACTGATTCCATTCCCGATTTTGCTGTTGCTGAATCACGAATGGTATAAAAAGCGTCAACGCGAAAAGCTTGGTTTGACAACAGCCTAAAATAAGAAAGGCGCAGTTAAGCGCCTTTTTTATGGCGTTCTGTTTTATGACAGTGGCATTCCCAAAGCCCAAAACAGTTTGCTTTTCAGTTGGCTAATTTGTGCTTCGATTTGCGGTAAGCTGCTTTGCACTTGGTACACCTTGCGTTGCGCCTCGAGTAATTCTAATGTATCGCTATCGCCGCTGACCAAGGCGTGTTCAATGGTTTCAAGATAACATTGCGCGGTGTTCAATGCCTTGAGTTGTACAGCACGTTGTTGATAGAGATTACGGATTTGTTGCCAACTGTTTTCTGCCAGTGCAATGAGCTGATTTTCCTGATCGCGTTGTAGCGCTTGCAACTGGTGCATTTGGGCACGGGCTTGGGCACTTAACGCTTTGTCTTGACCCGCTAGATAAAGCGGTGCGTTGAGACGAATTCCAGCTTTGATGCCAGTCATATCGTCGTAGAAGTTACGGTTGGAATCGTTGTACACCAGCGCGCTAAACGCTTCGATGCGCGGTGCGGCGAAATGCTTTTGCTGAGCGATCTTCTTACGTGCAGTTTTGACTTGTTGTTGAATCGCTTCGACTTTGGGGTTATGCATCACCAACAACTGCCAAATGCTCTCTTCTCGAGTGCTGAAAGCCTTCTGTTCGAGAGGATTAACATAAGCCTCTAGCAAATCTTCCGGCACAATCGGCTTCTCGTCGGCAATCGCTTTAGTATTGAATGAAGGCAATGCAATCTCCGGTCGGTCGATGATTCCAAGCTGTTCACGCAAAGCTGTCCGCAGGGTATCAAGCTTGCTTTGCGATTGCAGGCGTGTTCTCCGGTTTTGCTGTAGGCGACTTTCCACTTGTGCCATGTCCTCCAAGGCTTCGATGCCGAGTTGCATGCGTTCTTCTACCTGAAACAGCAAGTCGATAAGAAAATCTCGTTCGCGTTGCAGATAGTCGAGTTGCGCCTGTTCCTGCCAATATTGATAGTAGGATTGAGCGGCCGCTAGACGAATTTGCTGCAAGCCGGCTTCCAACAGCAGAGACTGACTCTGCATATCGCTGATGGCAACCTCTTCACCGGCGCTGAGCATCGGGTCTGACAGCGGATAATTCAGCGCCAGTGTATTGGCAAAACGCGGATAGTTTTTATGTTCGGCGATGGTATAGCTGAGCTCACTTTGCAGTCTAACCTGCGGTTGCAGCTGCGCTTGCAGTTCCTGAATTTTCGCCAAGGATAGATTTTCCGCCGCGCGTAGATAATCGATTTGTGGATGATTGTGCTCGGCGATGATTAGTAGCTCTTTAAGCGCCGAGTCGGCTTTTGTCGGCAACGGCATTAAGCAGAACGTTGCCAAAATTATGGATGTCAGTTTCATGCGTGAGCTCCTTGATTATCAGTCCGGTTTTCGGTTTGTAGCTTGCCGCGTTTTAGACGATTGAGCATTAACAGATAAGTCAGTATCGGTAATAGAATCATCGATACCAAAGGTGCGGAAATCATGCCGCCAATCATGGGTGCGGCAATACGTTGCATAACATCCGAGCCGGTGCCTTCGCCGAACATAATCGGTAGCAGGCCAATGACAATTACGCTGACAGTCATCGCTTTCGGGCGCACGCGTTGCACTGCGCCTTGCAGAATCGCGGCGCGTAGTTCAACGGCATTATTGAGACGGTTTTCGTCAATCGCTTGGTTGATCGCTTGTTTTAAATACAGCAGCATGACTACGCCAAACTCGGCGGCGACGCCGGCGAGCGCAATCATCCCGACTGCCACGGCAACCGAATAATCGAAGTCCAGCCACCAGATAAACCACACCGAGCCGAGTAGAGCGAATGGCACTACCAGCATAATCATCAGTGCTTCAATGGCGTCTTTGAAAATCGCATACAGCAGGACAAAGATAATCAGCAGAGCAAGCGGCACAATCTGTTGTAGGCTTTGTTGTGCCTTGAGTAGGTATTCATATTGGCCGCTCCACGTCAGGCTGTAGCCGGTCGGTAGATCAAGATTGTCGGCAACGGCTTGTTTGGCGCGTTCGATATAGCCGACCAAGTCGGTGCCAGGTTGCAGGTCAACAAAGGTCCAGCCGTTAAGACGGGCATTTTCCGATTTAATCATCGGCGGGCCGAGTTTCACCACCACATCGGCAACCATACCGAGTTGCAGTTGTTGCCCGCTGGCAGTAACAATTGGTAAGGTCTGCAAGGCTTGCACGGAATCACGCCAGCTTTGCGGGTAACGCAAATTCATGCTGTAACGTTCACGGCCTTCCAAGGTGGTTTGCAATTTCTTACCGCCAACTGCGGTGGCAAGAATATCGGCCAGTTCCGCGGCTTGTAAACCATATAACGCCAGTTGTTTGCGGCGCGGCAGGATTTCAATATAACGGCCGCCTTCGGCACGATCGGAATAAGCCGAGAGGGTGCCATCGACTTTACTCAGCGTCGCTTCGAGTTGTTTACCGATGTTTTCGATTTCGTTGAGGCTATCGCCGGAAATTTTGACCCCAATCGGGGTTTTAATCCCAGTCGATAGCATATCGATACGGGTCTTAATCGGTTGCACCCAAGCATTGGTCACTCCGGGTAATTTAACGGTTTGATTGAGTTCTTCAATCAATTTTTCCAAGGTCATACCGTCGCGCCATTCGGATTTGTCTTTGAGTTGAATGGTGGTTTCAATCATCGTTAAGGGCGCCGGGTCGGTGGCGGTATCAGCACGACCGATTTTACCGAACACACTTTTCACTTCCGGAAACTGTTTAATTAAACGGTCGGTCTGTTGTAATAGTGCTTGCGCATTACCAATCGACAGCCCCGGCAGAGTGGTCGGCATATACAGTAAATCGCCTTCTTCTAGTTCCGGCATAAACTCGGAGCCGAGTTGTTGCCAAGGATAGATGATGGTAGCCAGTGATAGCGTCGCTAAGAGAATCACGCCTTTAGGCCAGTTCAATAAAAAGGTCATGACTGGGTTATAAATCGCAACCAAAAAACGGTTCAGCGGATTACTGGATTCTTTCGGCAATTTGCCGCGTACGAAATAACCGAGTAGCACCGGCACAAGAGTAATCGCTAAACCGGCGGCAACCGCCATGGACAGGGTTTTGGTCATTGCCAAAGGGCTGAATAAGCGGCCGGCCTGTTCTTGTAAAGCGAACACCGGCACAAAGCTCATGGCGATAATCAGCAAGGATAAGAACAGTGCGCCGCCTACTTCTTTGGAGGCTTTCAATACCAAAGCCCAGTGTTCAGTGACGCTCGGCAAGCGTTGTTGCTGTTTCTCAAAAAATTCCATGTGTTTGTGGGTGTTTTCAATCATCACGATGGCGGCATCAACCATGGTACCGATGGCGATGGCTATTCCTGCTAAACTCATAATATTTGCGGTAATGCCGAGCCATTCCATAATGATAAAGGCTCCGAGAATGCCGAGCGGTAGAGAGATAATCGCCACCAAGGCCGAGCGCAAGTGAAACAGAAACAGAATCGATACCAGCGCGACCACAATCATCTCTTCAATTAGTTTATCGCTGAGATTGTCGATAGAGCGTTCAATCAGTGCCGAGCGGTCATAGGTTTCAATGAGCTCTACACCTTGCGGTAAGCCCCTCTGCAATTCGCTCAGTTTCGCTTTGACGTTATTAATGACGTCCAAAGCATTTTCTCCAGAGCGCATTACGACAATGCCGCCGACCACTTCGCCTTCACCATCCAGTTCAGCAATGCCGCGACGTGCTTCAGCTCCGAATTTAATCTTGGCGAGATCGCCGAGTAAAATCGGAATGCCGGTGCTGGAATTAAGGCCGATGGTCATCTGTTGCAGGTCTTCTAAGCCCGTCGCGTAACCTTTAAAAGCGACCATATATTCGGCTTCTCCTTGTTCGATAACTGAAGCGCCGACTTCAGCTGAACTATTTTTAATTGCTTGCTGAATTTGCGTCAAAGTAATGCCATAAGCACGCAATTTATTCGGCTCGATTTCCACTTGATACTGACGCAACATACCGCCGATAGAGGCGACCTCGGAAACGCCGGAAATCGATTGCAGCTCGTATTTTAAAAACCAATCCTGAATCGAACGTAATTGCGCCAAATCTTGCTGATTACTGCGGTCGACCAGTGCATATTGATAAATCCAGCCGACACCGGAAGCATCCGGCCCGAGATTCGGTTGTACGCCAGCCGGTAAGGTACTTTTCACCTGTGATAGATATTCCAGCACCCGCGAACGCGCCCAATACGGATCGGTGCCGTCCTCAAATAGGACATACACATAGGAATCGCCGAAGAAGGAATACCCGCGTACCGCTTTAGCTTGCGGTACCGACATCATCAAGCTGGAAATCGGGTAGGTGACTTGATCTTCCACTACTTGCGGAGTCTGTCCGGTGTAGTTGGTTTTGATAATCACTTGTACATCGGATAGGTCGGGAATGGCGTCCAGCGGGGTTTTATGTAGCGACTGCCAGCCCCAGACGGCAATGGCGATGCTGACCAGTAATACCAAGATGCGGTTGCGCAGCGAATACTCGATAATTGAATTTAACATCATCGCCTCCTATTCGCCGCTAATCAAACGACGTAAGTTAGCTTGAATTTGGCTTTCCGAGTCAATTAAGAATTGCCCAGAGGTAACGATTTCCTGATCGACAGCAAGGCCGGAAACCACTTCGACCACACCGCGTGATTGCGTGCCGGTAATCACTTCAACGACCTCGAATTTGCCATTGCCGAGACGTTTTACCACGCGTTTTTGCTGACCGTCATCGATTACCGCTTCCAGAGGAATTGCGAGCACGCCATGTTTCGGCCCGCCGAAGATTTCCACGTCCACCAGCATATTCGGTTTTAGGTTGCCGTTTTGATTAAGCAGTGGAATACGCACCGTAGTCGCTTGAGTTTTGCTATCGGCCACCGGATAGATATAGCTGATTTCGCCTTCCCAGCGCTGATCGGGAAGTGCACTAGAGGTGATATTGGCAGTGAGGTTTTCTGTCAGCCATGCTTGTTGTAACGGTAAAACTTGCGCCTCAATCCAGATCGAACTTAAATCCTGAAGACTCATTAGTTCGGTTTGCGGTTGCACATACATGCCGTTTTGTACTATCAGATTAGCGACTATGCCGTCTTGTGCGGCATAGACCGGAATTTCATCAAATACACGGCCGCGTTTTTGCAAAGACTTGATGGTGCCGCCGCTAATGCCGAGAAACTTTAAACGTGATTCAAGCGCATCAAGAATTGCTTGATTGCCGTTGCGCATCTTCGACTTTTTATAGGCTAGCAGGTAATCTTGTTGGGCGGCGACGATTTCTGGTGAATAGATTTTATATAGCAGTTGGCCGCGTTTAACCGCTTCGCCGTTATTGCGTACGCTGAGATTGCTAATCCAGCCTTCCGCACGGGGGTGGATGTGGATCACTTTGGATTCGTCAGCGACCACCTTGCCAAAGGTTGGAATGTATTTCCAAATGGTGGTTTCTTGCACGCGTGTGGTACGAATGGCAAAACCTTGGCGTAAGTCACTCGGCATGCTTTGACTGCTGGCAATCTGCAATTGATTGCTTTGCTGTTCGAAAGCTTGGCGAACTAAATCCATTCCGCAAATCGGACAAGCGCCTTCATGCTCTCGAATAATCTGCGGATGCATCGGGCAGACATATTTGTAGAGTGTACCGGCATTGTCGGCCGGAGCCATCTGCTGTATTTCGGTATCGTGATTGGTGTGCCCATCAGCACCGTTTGCGGCTTGAAAATTGAAAACGGTTAGCGCCCAAACCCATGGCGCAAGATGTCGCTTAGACATAATAAATTCCTTTTAACGCATAGAGATAACGTCGCTAAACTCGGCATTGAGCCGTGGCATTAGCGGTTAGTAAAAATTTAAGCGTTAAAAGCTCTTGGAGGGCGTTCTAGGTTTTGGCTTGGTGCTGAAATCAATACCGGTTGATAGGCATTAACGGGATATTGCGCGTTGTTGTATAAAACAAGTGGCGCAAGGGTTGGTAAATTCAGGGTCTGTAGATGTAAGTGTTTGACGCAGTCGCACTGCTCGCCGCAATCATCGCAGGGAGTTAAATCATAACTGGCGGCTAAATGGTGGTGATGTGCAGATAGAGATTGATGGTTGGCATTTTGTGCCATCATCGATGGGCAGTGTTCGCCCATCATTTGCGGTGCTTCGGCTTGCATCGCCATGTGTTGTTCGTGCTGAGATGATGGCGTCCACAAAGCTGCCTCTGCCAAAATTGGCCTAAGCATAATGCTGATGGCAAGCACCATCAGAAGCAGCATTGAGGTTGTGGATTGACGCATTCTTTTAGCCTGAAGTCGGTTACTTGATTTAACCGTTGATTCCGTAATGGTTTCGAGTATAGCCTAAAAATTTAAATCGGCGCAATCCTTAAAGTTTGACGGAAGTCTTAAATACTTGTGTCACCCAAGTTATTAATAAATTGTCGAATTCGTTCAACAGCCTCTTCGATTCGGTCATTGGTATAGGCCAGCCGGACATGAGTGTTACCGGCAACTTTACCGAAGTCGGTGCCGGGAGTAATTGCCACGCCGGTTTGTTCCAGAAGTTGAGCGCAGAACTGTTCGGAATCGTGTGTGTATTCCGAGACATCCCAATACAGATAGAAAGCGCCTTGCGGTAGTGTTGTCAAGGTGAAGCCGGCCGCTTGCATCGCTTGGTATAGACGGTCGCGACGTTGTTGGAAAATTTGTCGACGTTGTTCCAACTCTATTAAAGCGTCTTTTTCTAATGCCGCCAAAGCCCCGTATTGCGACGGTGTCGGTGCGGAAAGATACAGGTTTTGACCAAGGCGGTCGAGTACATCAATCAGTTGCTTAGGTGCGACAGCCCAACCCAAACGCCAGCCTGTCATGCCGAAAAACTTGGAAAAGCTGTTTATCACAATGACATTCTCCGGCAAGTGATTATGTGCGAGAACCGACTCTGCCGGACGCTCATACACTAAGCCTTGGTAAATTTCGTCGACAATCAGATAACCGTCGCGCTCGGCAAGGAAGTGTGCCATTTTTAGTAATTCATCCTGCTCGATTAGGGTTCCGGTCGGGTTTGCCGGACTAGCGACCATCACTGCTTTAACATCGCTGTTCCAGTGTTTTTCCAGTCGCTCTACGGTTAGTTGATATTGGCTGTCGGCATCGACCGGCACGCTAATTACTTGCGCTTGCAATAGTTCGACAAATTGGCGATTACATGGATAGGTTGGATCGGCCATTAAAACCTTATCGTTAGGATTGAGGATGGCGGTCAAAACCAACTGCAGTGCCGACGAAGAGCCGGGGGTGATGACAATCTGTTCGGCATTCACTTCGGCTTGATAGAAATCCGCATAAAACGCGCTTAGTTTTTGGCGTAGTGCCGGTAAGCCCAAAGTCGGCGTATAGTGAGTGCAGCCTTGTTCGGCGGCTTTAATTGCCGCTTGGTGAACGCATGGCAAGGAAGGAAAGTCTGGTTCGCCGATTTCCATATGAATGATGTCTGCGCCTTCGGCTTCAAGTTGTTTGGCTTGACCTAGAATTTTCATGACCCGAAACGGGGCAATTTGTGCAGCGGTTTTTGAAATGGGTAGGCTCATTGAATTGTGCTTCATGATAGAATTTGTGGTTTGTGATTTTAATTGAACTGGGAGTTGAAATGCCGTCTTTTGATATTGTTTCTGAATTGGATAAACACGAATTACAAAATGCAGTGGATCAAGCGAATAAAGAAGTGACCACGCGTTATGATTTTAAAGGAACGGCTTCCGAATTTTCGCTGAACGGTACAACCGTAAGCATGAGTACGGAATCGGACTTTCAGCTTAAGCAAATGTTGGATATTCTGATTCAGAAAGCGAACCGCCGTGGCATTGATGTGAAGTGTATTGAAGAAAAAGATCCGACCATTCAGTTGAAATCAGCCAAACAGGATATTGTTATGCGCGAAGGTCTGGATACACCTCTAGCGAAGAAAGTCGTTAAGCTGATTAAAGACAGTAAGTTGAAAGTACAAGCACAAATTCAAGGCGAGAGTGTGCGTGTGACCGGTAAGAAACGTGATGATCTTCAGGCGGTAATGCAGTTGCTGCGTGGTAGCGAAGACATCGAAATGCCGTTGCAGTTCAATAACTTTAGAGATTAAGAGAATGCGAGTACAACAGACAATGAACTTAAATAAAGAGCAGGCGCACAACATCGCTTCGGTTTTGGCTGAGGCACTACCCTATATTCAACGTTTTTCCGGTAAGACTATCGTCGTTAAATACGGCGGCAATGCAATGACGGATGAAAAATTGAAAGCCGGTTTTGCTCGAGATATTGTTTTGATGAAGCTGGTGGGCATGAACCCGGTTGTCGTGCACGGCGGTGGTCCGCAGATTGGCAATCTGCTAAATCAAATCGGTAAAGAATCAGAATTTATTCAAGGCATGCGTGTTACCGATACCGAGACTATGGACATCGTTGAGATGGTGCTCGGTGGCTTGGTAAACAAAGAGATTGTTAATCTGATTCATCAGCATGGCGGTAATTCCGTTGGGTTGACTGGAAAAGACGGTAATTTAATTACTGCGAAAAAACTGCATCTAAAGCCGAATGATCCGAGTGCATCATCATCTGAAATCATTGATATTGGTCATGTCGGTGAAGTCGATAAAATCAATACTAAGGTGATTGATATGTTAATTCAGGATGATTTTATTCCGGTAATCGCGCCGGTTGGGGTCGGTGCGGACGGACATTCTTATAACATCAATGCAGACTTGGTTGCCGGTAAAGTTGCCGAAGCGCTGGGCGCAGAAAAATTAATGCTATTGACCAATATTCCGGGGCTTTTGGATAAAGAGGGTAATCTTCTGACCGGCCTAAATACGGAAACGGTAGACGAGCTGATTGCCGACGGTACCATCTACGGCGGTATGTTGCCAAAAATTCAGTGTGCCTTGGATGCAGTGCAAAATGGCGTGAATGCGGCACATATCGTTGACGGTCGGGTTGAGCACGCGGTGATGCTGGAAGTCTTTACTGACGAAGGTGTCGGCACCTTGATTACCGCAGAATAAGTTTACGCTTAATTAGTGAAATAATTACAGTTTAAGGGCTTGTATCAAGAGAGTTTTTAGCTATTCTTAGATGAAAATCTATCGGCTGTGACGGAGGGAATGATGGACTTTGATTTAACCATGTTGATTAACGATTACGCAGTGCCTTGGGGAATTAATATTGCCACGGCTCTGCTGATTTTTATTATCGGGCGTTGGGTGATTAATGGCGTTTTGTCACTAATCGGTAAGGCGATTGCCAAGACATCAAATATTGATCAGATGTTGATTGATTTTGTGCAGTCGATTGCCAAAGCACTATTATTCCTCGTTCTGGTTATTGTCACTCTAAATCAATTGGGTGTCGATACCACTTCTCTAGTCGCTCTTGTCGGTGCTGCCGGTTTAGCCATCGGCCTAGCGTTAAAAGATTCATTGCAGAACTTCGCTTCCGGTGTAATGTTATTGGTGTTGAAGCCATTCAAAGCAGGTGATTTTGTTGAAGTTGCCGGTGTTATGGGGGTTGCCGAGAAAATCACCATTTTCAATACCATTATGCGTACTGGTGATAACAAAGAGATGATTATCCCGAATGGTTCGATTTACAGCGATTCGATTACCAATTACTCTGCGCGTGAAACTCGACGTGTTGATATGGTGTTTGGCATCAGCTATGACGATGACATCAAATTGGCGAAAGAGATTTTGCAGAAATTGATTGCTGAAGATGAGCGTGTTCTTCCTGAACCTGAGCCGGTGATTGCCTTGGGTGAGCTAGGTGCGAGCAGTGTTGATTTTATTGTTCGTCCTTGGGTTAAATCTGGTGATTATTGGAAGTTAAAATGGGATATGAATGAACGCGTGAAAACGGCTTTCGATGAAGCAGGAATTTCTATTCCTTATCCGCAAATGGATGTGCATGTACACCAAGAAGCGGAAAAGTAACGAGCTATCTGATTGATTGTTTAATCGCAAAGATTAAGTTAATAAAAGCCTCTAAGCATTAATTGTTTAGAGGCTTTTTGTTTGGTATGACCGAAACGTTTGTTTATTGGGTCTAAAAGATAATTTTGTATGGATTTATTTGAGCAATTTTTATTATTTGTGGTGTCCTTGGTTGCCAATCTGTTTTCCGCTTTGGCGGGCGGAGGGGCCGGCTTATTGCAGCTCCCCGCTTTGCTCTTTTTGGGCTTGCCGTTCGGTGTGGCTTTGGCGACTCATAAAGTGGCCAGTGTCTTTCTCGGTTTAGGCGCTACAGCGCGACATATGAAATCTTCCAGCTTGGATTGGAAGTTTGCTGCCTTTATCCTCGCCATGGGTTTGCCGGGTGTTGTGCTGGGAGCATCGATTATTTTGCAAATTGATGACCGAGTGTCGCAAGGTTTGCTAGGTCTTCTAACCTTAGGCTTGGGTCTGTATTCATGGTTTAAACCCGAATTAGGGCAGAGTACCGCAGCTGTAAATCGTGATATACGTGGCTATCTTATTGGTGGAGTCGTGTTGTTCTCAATTGGTGCTTTAAATGGTTCCCTTACTTCTGGAACCGGGCTGTTTGTGACTCTGTGGCTAGTTCGTTGGTTCGGTTTGGATTATAAATCTGCGGTCGCCTATACTCTGGTGTTGGTGGGGATTTTCTGGAATGGCTCAGGTGCAGTGACCTTGGGAATTCTTGGCGAAATTGAATGGAGCTGGTTACCGGCGTTAATTTTAGGTTCGCTGATTGGTGGTTATCTTGGCGCGCACTTTGCGATAGTAAAGGGCAATAAACTGGTAAAACGCAGTTTTGAAGTTGTGACCGTTTTGGTCGGTATTAGCTTAATTTTTAGAGCATTAAGCTTGATTTAATTCGCTGATTTGAAGTGCTCAAAAATCGCAAAATAGAAGATATAAAAAAACCGCCGAAGCGGTTTTTTTATATCGCGGGTTGAAGTTACCTTCGGCAACTTCAACTTAAATTAAAATCATTATTTAACGATTTCAATCTTGTATGGTTTTGAAGTTACCTACGGTAACTTCAACCAAAGATTTTGTTAATTACTTAACAATCTCAATCTCTACACGACGGTTTTCAGCGCGACCTGCTTTGGTGTTGTTGTCAGCGATTGGAGAAGTTTCACCTTTACCGATAGCTGTCATACGGTCACCTGCAACACCGCTTTCTTCAAGATAAGTCTTAACGGCCATAGCGCGTTTTTCAGATAGCTTTTGGTTATAAGCATCTGAACCAGTGCGGTCAGTGTGGCCAGTGATTTTTAGCGTAACGTCGTCAACGGCTTTCATGTAATCAGCGTAATCGTTAAGCTGAGTCTTCGCTTTATCACTTAGGTTAGTTTTGTTAGTGTCGAAGAAACCAGTGAAGTGCATTGGCGCATTGATTGGAGCCGGAGCAATTACTGGCTTAGCAACAGGCGCTGGGAATGGTTTGATTTCTGGTTTTGGCTTAGCGACAACCGGAGCTGGCTCTGGTTTTGGCTCAGGCTTTTTAACAACACCTTCACAAGCGTCAATTTGCTTCTCTGGAGTCCAGTTGATAGTACGAACACAACGACCAGATCCGTCTTTTACAACGTAACCGTTTGAACCAACCCAGTATGCATTAGTGCCGTTACCTTCAATGTTTGCAGGTACTTTATATGCTGGTTTAGCTTCTGCCGCTGGAGCCGCAGCTTCGGTTGCTGCAGTTTCAGTAGCTGCCGGAGCCGCTTTTTCGTCGGCCGCTTTACAGCTTGCGTCTTGTTTGTCTGCAGTCCAGTGGATAGTACGAACACAACGATCAGAACTATCGCGAACGATATTTCCGTAGCTGTCGGTAACATAAGCGTTGTTTGCTGCTGCTGGCATCGCAGCTGCTGCAGAGATAATTGCTACAAGAGGCAGTAACTTAGTTTTCATAGAGATTCCTCTGATTCCTTAGATGGAAAAAAATATCAAAATTCTGGCAAATCATAACATATTCAATAATTGAGCTTGCAGATGATTTAACGGAAATAGCACAGAATTATTTATAAATGAATTAGTTATTTGAGTTTAGTCAATCAATTGATTCTTGAAAGTAATCAGCAATTACCTTCAAGAGCAAAAGATAGACGTGCTTACCGTGAAATTAAGCAGCATGATGCATGTGCTTAATGTCTTTCGGGCGAATAAATTGTTGTAATTTACCGTCACCGGCTTCGAGGTTTTGCCAATCTTCCGGAAGGATAAAATGTGCAATCGATGCCGTTGGGAAAAGATGAATATCATCTACCAAGGGATCGTTATGTAGGAAACCGTACAGTTTTTCCAATCCCGGATTGTGGCCGATAATCATGATACGGTCATGGGCTTCAGTTGATGCCAGTACCTGTTTTAGATCGTCTAATTCAGCCATATATAGAGCGTCAACTGTTTCCGAGAGGCAAGGGCATTCATTACAGATGCGCTTGAAGGTTTGCTGGGCGCGTTTTGCCGGAGAGACCAAAATCAGATCGGGCATCAGATTACATTCACGTAACCAGCGCCCAACTTTTTTGGCGTTTTTTTTGCCTTTTTCCGAAAGTGGTCGATCAATATCTTGCTGTTCTGGCTCGCGCCAGTCAGATTTGGCGTGCCGCACCAATAATAATTCACGCAGCTTATTTGCCATAATTTTCTCCTGCAAAAAGCATTTGATTGCACTGCCCGCAAATCCTGTGCGGGCGGCAAACAAATTAAATACCGTACTCTTTACGATATTGTTGCATGGCAGTTAGGTAAGCTTTACTGTCACTGTCTGCTGTGGTTTCTAAATACGCGATAATATCTTCAAGTGAGATGATACTTACTACAGGGATTCCATAGTCTCGTTCTACTTCTTGAATCGCTGATAGTTCGGTCTTGCCTTTTTCCATACGATCCAAAGCAATGACTACACCCGCTGGTTCTGCGCCATTTGCTTTAATGATGTCGATGGCTTCACGGATTGCGGTACCGGCAGTGATGACATCATCGATAATCAGCACTTTACCTTCTAGTGCATGCCCGACGATATTACCGCCTTCTCCATGATCTTTAGCTTCTTTGCGATTAAATGCATAAGGCTTATCGGTGGCATGGTTATTGGCAAGGGAAACCGCTGTCGTTGCGGCCAGAGGAATACCTTTATAGGCCGGTCCGAATAGGACGTCAAAATCCAGATCCGATTCTGCGATCGCTGCGGCATAACCGTTGGCAAGAGTGCTTAATTGAGCGCCGGTATTGAATAGGCCGGCATTAAAAAAGTACGGGCTTTGACGCCCAGATTTGAGAGTGAAATCGCCAAGCTTTAACACACCGGTCTGCATAACGAATTCAATAAACTGATTTTTATCCATTTGAGGGAACGAGTTCCTTTTGACTTTAATGATTTATATTACTCCAAGCAAAAAGCTTGACGCAAGCTGAAAAACTTAATGGCTATTTTAGAATAATTTGTGTCGCTTTTCAGTCAATGTAACCGGCTAAACGTTTGAGTTCAGCAATTTCTTGTGGCCAGATTTCCGGTTGGATGGTTTCTAACGTCATCGGAATATTATCGATGCGTTCGTCTTGCATAATTTGCTTAAAGCAATCCCAACCGATTTCCCCTTCGCCAAGCGAGTGGTGGCGGTCAACGCGTTGCCCTAAGGTCGCTTTGGAATCGTTCAAATGCATGCCTTTTAGGTATTCAATGCCGACCACGTCGATAAAATCCTGCATAAAACCTTGGTAATCATTTTTTAAGTCATAGCCACCTGCATAGGCATGGCAAGTATCTAGACAAACACCAATACGACTTTTGTCTTCAACCTTGTCGATGATGTGCGCCAACTGTTCATGTTGGTAGCCAAGGTTGGAGCCTTGTCCGGCAGTATTTTCCAGTACGGCAATCACGTCTTTGGTCTGCTCTAATGCGAAGTTAATCGATTCAGCGATATAGTCTAGACACTGTTCCGGCGAAATTTCGCGCAAGTGACTGCCGGGATGAAAGTTCAAGCGGTCAATCCCAAGTTGTTCGCAACGCTGGAGTTCATCTATAAAGGCATCCAAAGATTTTTGGCGCTTATCAATGTCGGGATGACCAAGGTTAATCAGATAGCTGTCATGAGGAAGGATTTGCCCCGGCCCGTAACCGTAACGCTCGCAACGCTCTTTAAATAGGTCAATGCTTTTTGGGGTCAGTGGTTTGGCAACCCATTGACGCTGATTTTTGGTAAATAAGGCAAATGCGGTGGCGCCGATTTCATGGGCGCGTAGTGGGGCATTCTCAACACCGCCGGCGGCGGAAACATGAGCTCCGATATATTTCATGGTTGATTCCTAGTTCTGGCACAGTTTATGTTTTAACACCAACATAAATTGACGGCCTGTCATAACTTTGGCAGGCATTATAGCAGTCAAGGTTACGCGCATTAATCATCGAGGGAAGTAAAGATGGCAATTGATTTAAGTCAGGTAGAACCACTAGGCTCAAAAAGTGTTTTGATGGAACAGGCGATGCGGCGCCAGCGTGAACAGAAAAAGATGGGCGCCACTGCTAATTACTATGCGGATATGCACGAAGATATGGTGCAGCCAGATTTTGAGTGGCTAAAAGACGATCAGGCAGCGATTAAAAATCTAGTAACGCAGATGGATGCATCGGTTGGGCAACTGGCACAGCAGTTAGCCGAAGTGCAGAGCAAAAGCGAACGCTCGCGTCAATACATTGAAAAAGAGCAACAGTTGTTGTTCAAGCAGATACATACCTTGAACGGTTTGTTGAAAAAACAAATTGATGTCTTTAGCGTGATGGAGCGTCAGGTTTCCGATATGCATATTCAAAATAACAAGGCTTGGCAATCAGTGGCAATTGGTGTGGTAGCCGGTTTGGCTTCGGCGATTACCATTTTGGCGGCGTCGCCGTTTGCAGTCATGTTATTGCAAAAACTTAGCGTCGTTTGATTCTCCAACAACAAAAGCTTTCCTTAAGGAAACTCGGAATCAGTTCTTATTGATTTGGCGCTAAGCCATTGGACTTGTTCTGTGTTTCTCTTGCACTGGAATGCGCAATCAAGCTATTCCAGTTTCTCTCCATGCTATAACTTGCATTGGCAGTGGTATCATTTACTAATGATTCTCAATTAGGGCATTATCAATGCAATTACGACTCATTCAATCAGAACTGCTGACTGAAAATTCGCAAATTAAACAGGTTTATTTACAGACTTATGTTGCCGCCAATGGCGGTCAACTGGATTACCAAGCCGGTGATTGGCTATTAATGCACGCCATTAATCCCGAGGTATTGGTGGCCGAGATTTTAAATCAACTCGGTTTGCAGGGCGATGAAACGGTTCAATTGCGCCGCATCGGCGAAGTTAGCGCCGAACAAGCGTTAAGCCAGTATCTGGAAATCACGCAGCTCAATCCCGCTATTCTTAATAAGATGCAGCGTCAGCTACAGATTGGCGAGTGGGACGGCCGACAAGCGATGATGGATTATGCCTATGGACGTGATATTGTCGATTTGCTGAATGCCTTTCCGCAAATGGCCGAACTGGGTGCGGAATTCTTAAGTTGGCTGTCACCGTTGGCACCGCGTTATTATTCGATTGCATCTGCCGAGAGTCAGCAGGTCAAAATTCTGTTTAAAGCGCTTAATTATCATTATGCCGGTCGCGATAAATCGGGTGTTGCTTCCAATTATTTGGCGCAGTTGCCGATTGATGCAGTGGTTGAAGGTGAGCTAAAAACCAATCCGCTATTCAAACTGCCAGAAAATCCGCAAACGCCGATTATTATGGTCGGCGCCGGAACAGGTCTGGCACCGTTTCTTGGTTTTATCGAAGCGCGTCAACGTCAGCAAGCCGGCGAAAATATTCTGTTTTTTGGCGAAACCGAAAAAGCCAATGCCTGTTTGTGTTGTGAGCAATTACAGGCCGCACAAGCGAAAGGTGATTTGCAGTTATTTATGGAATTCTCGCGAGACCAAGCCGAGAAACGTTATGTGCAAGATGCGATGCGTGAGCAGAAAGCTTTGCTCTGGCAGAAATGGCAGGATGGTGCCGTTTTGTATGTGTGCGGTAGCCAGAAAACCTTAGCACCGGCGGTGGAGCGTTTATGGCAGCTGTGGCTCGCCGAAGAAGGGGGAAGCGAACAAGAGGCGACACAAATTTGGCAAAGCCTGCGCAAAGAGCGCCGCATTCAGTTTGATGTTTACTAGAGCCGTTGTTATTTAAAGTTCAATTCAAAGCCGATTGGCGCTAAGCGTTTCGCTTCCGATTCCAAATCTAATTGGCTGAGCGGGTGCTCTTCTAACCATTTATCGGCAAATACCAGAGTTAACCCGGTGCTGTCTTCGTTACTGATAATTTGTAACTCCGGTTCCAGTTTCTCCAAGTCGCGACCACGGTGCATTCGCACCGCTAAACGCAATAAAACCGTTAAGTACAAAACGGCTTCGCGTAAGTCGCTGTCTAAACCGTCCAATACCTTATTGGAGAATTTCCCGCGATGGTTCAGCAGCATTGCGCCAAGAATTTGTTTTTCCTGCTGATCAAAGCCGGCCATATCGGAATTTTCCACCAAGTAGGCACTGTGATTACGGTAGCGTCGGTAGTTGATGGCGATGCCGCACTCATGTAATTCTGAAGCCCAGCGTAATAAGTTTTGATAGTCGAGGGTTTCCGAGTGCAGTCCCCAAACATTATGCGCTTGCTTGAGCAGATGAATCGCTGTGGTACTAACTGCGTCGGCCTGTTTTTCATCAACCTGCATCCACTTCTGCATTGCGTGTACGCTGACATTACGAGCATCGTCGGAATGCAGACGACCGAGGGTGTCGAAGACCAGACCCTCTCGTAAGGCGTTAGCAGAAACTTGCATGACGTCGATATTTAGTTCCATAAAAGTTGCAATCAACACGGATAGACCGCCACAGATCACCGGGCGACGTTCTTCTTTTAAGCCAGCAATCTTGGCCTGTTCAATCTGTTGCGCATCGATTAAAGCGTCTTTAAATTTCAACATTCCTTCTAAGGTAATGCCGTTTTCCGACCATTTATTTTGTTCCAAAATCTGACCAATCGATTTAATGGTGCCAGACGCGCCGATTGCCGTATCCCAAGAACGAGTGATTAATTGTTGGCGGTGCGGACGTAGAATATTACGACAGGCATCAATCGCTTTAGCGAAATTAATGGCACTGGTTTCGTCGTTGCCGAAGAACTTTTGGTTGACGCTGACGCAGCCCATTTCGGTACTGGTCAGATGATGGTGTTGGTTGCGCTGGCCGATAATGTATTCGGTGCTGCCGCCGCCGATATCCATCACTAAACGTTGTTCGTCACTTTTCGGCAGGCCAAGTGCAACGCCGAGATAAATTAGACGTGCTTCTTCTTGACCGGAAATAATTTGAATACTGCTGCCAAGTGCTTGACGGGCTTTGGCTAAAAACTCGCGGCTGTTTTTGGCATTGCGTAAGGTGTTGGTGCCGACCGCGCGAATATTCTGTAGTGGTACGCCTTTAAGGCGTTGCCCGAAGCGCTCTAAACAGGCGATGCCACTTTCAAAGGCTTCTTCGGTCAGATAACCCTTTTTATCCAAACCGGAGCGTAAGCGAACCATCTCTTTATGTTTATCGACCACTTGCATCTGACCATGCGCTTGACGGGCGATAATCATATGAAAACTATTCGAACCAAGATCTATCGCGGCATAAGTCTCTTCTGCATCATTATCAACAATGCCGAGTTGTTGGCGGTTAATAACATTAAGTTGCGTGGGAATTTGAGCGGTAGTGGTTAGACTCATAGATGGTTCTCTCTAGCCATAAATCGATTAAGCGACCGCAACAAGACTGCAAGAGCTGTGCGGTTTTGTCGCGTTTTTTAGCGCTAGTTTACTCGGTCATGGCAAGGCTGGGTAGTCAAAGATAGGCGTTTAACCTTGTTGTGAATCAGGAAAAACACCAATCTTGCGAAGAAAATGGTCGCCGACAGAGGATTGTGTCTCTATCGGTTTGCCTTAGGAGTTGCTTTTATTGGCTGTATTTGTCGATTAAATAAGCTTGCGCACTATACGCCGGACGCCCGACCGGCGTTGCCAGTTGGTAGCTTCCGTCACTTTGTAGTTTCCATGCCCCGGTATTGTCTTGCAGATAGGCTGCCAAACCTTCGGTGTACACTTGCTGGAAAACCTCTTGATCAAGAATCGGGAAACAGGTTTCAACACGCGCCAGCAGATTGCGGCGCATCCAATCGGCACTGGAGCAGAACAGTTCCGGTTTTCCGTCGCTGTTTTCAAAATAATAGACGCGGTGATGCTCTAAGAAACGACCAATGATTGAGGTGACGGTAATGTTCTCCGACAAGCCGGCTACGCCCGGACGTAGGCTACAGATACCGCGTACGATCAAATCGATTTTTACGCCGGCTTGTGACGCTTCATAAAGAGCGTCGATAATTTCTTTCTCTTCCAGACCGTTCATTTTGGCAATAATGCGCGCCGGTTTTCCTGCTTTGGCATTGTTCGCTTCGCGAGCAATGCGTTCCAACATGCCGGACTGCAAAGTAAACGGTGACTGCAATAGCACTTCCAAGTCTTTGGTTTCACCGAGACTGGTCAATTGTTGGAACACTTTCGAGGCATCGCGGCCAATTGCTTGGTTAGCGGTCAGTAGGCCGAAATCCGAATAGAAACGGGTCGTGATGTGGTGGTAGTTACCGGTTCCCATATGGGTGTAATATTTAATTCGATCATTTTCGCGGCACACGACCAGAATCATTTTGGCGTGCGTTTTATAACCGACCACACCATACACCACGTGCACCCCGGCATCTTGCAGGCGTGTCGCTTGAATAATGTTATTGTCTTCGTCAAAACGAGCGCGTAGTTCGACCACTGCGGTAACTTCTTTACCATTTTGTGCCGCTTTCATCAGTGCTTTGATGATTTCCGAGTCTTCACCGGTACGGTACAGTGTCATGCGAATCGCTAACACATCCGGATTGGTTGCGGCTTCTTTAAGGAAGTCGATAACCGGCGTGAAAGATTCGTAAGGGTGGTGTAGCAGCAGATCTTTCTTGTTGACTAAAGAGAACAGCGAGTCGTTCTTCTTCTGACGAGTGAACAGTTTGAATGCTTTTTTCGGCGACTTCTTGCTTAAGGTTCGCGCCGAGAAAGGTTCGAATTGTAAGTCTGGACGTTTAGCCATATCTGGCACGGTGCTTAGACGATGCAGGTTGACCGGACCATGTACTTGGTACAGAGCCTGTTCGGTCAAA
Source organism: Thiomicrorhabdus marina (assembly GCF_017571465.1). Classification (GTDB taxonomy): domain Bacteria; phylum Pseudomonadota; class Gammaproteobacteria; order Thiomicrospirales; family Thiomicrospiraceae; genus Thiomicrorhabdus; species Thiomicrorhabdus marina. The sequence goes on from NZ_JAGETV010000013.1 coordinate 30,303, forward strand.
TTAAAACGATCCAATAGATAATCGACCATATGCGGCGGACAATTGTCGGCAACTTCCAAGCGAATTGAACCGCCGTAATCGCGGCTCGATAATTCGCCACGCAGAGCACTCATGATATCGTCGACTTCTTCTTCGTCGATAAACAAGTTAGTGTTACGAGTGACGCGGAACTGGTAACAACCCGTTACAGTCATGCCTGGGAACATCAAAGACACATGTGCGTGTAGAATTGACGATAGGAAGACAAAGTCGTTTTCGCCGTCGGTCGCTTCCGGCGGCAATTTGATAATACGCGGCAGAGAACGCGGCACCGGCACAATCGCCAAACCGTTAGAACGACCGAAAGCATCCTCTCCTTCTAGGGAGACAATGAAGTTTAAACTCTTATTCAAAACGCGAGGGAATGGATGTGAAGGGTCTAAGCCGACCGCGCTTAATACTGGATGCAGGGCTTCGATAAAATAATTTTTAATCCATGCTTTTTGTGTGTCGTTCCAGTGTGTGCGACGTAGAAAGCGAATGTTTTCTTTTTGCAGTTCTGGAATCAGAATGTGATTCAGTGTGCTGTATTGCATCGCTACAATTTCGTGAGCGGTCTTGGATAGCATTTCGATCGCATCTTGCGGTGCCATGTCGTCCGGGCGAGTCAGTGCACCCGGTTGATTCACCACTTCATATAAACTGGCAAGACGAACCTCAAAAAATTCATCCATATTACTGCTGGAAATACATAGATATTTCAAACGCTCCAGCAGCGGAATATCCGGGTTTTTTGCCTGCGCCAGAACTCGTCGGTTAAATTCCAATAAGCTTTGTTCGCGGTTGATATAGCGCGGGTATTCGGTATTGGTAACAGCGTTGTTTGACTCAGGTGTGCTCATTTTTCCTTCCCAGTTCATTACATGGATTGTCTTGCGCGGATTCTATTAGCAAGACGGTGAAGTATTATCGTTTTTTTGCAAAATAAAAAGATTAAATATTTATGATGCTGTGCAAAAAAACTTTGCCCTAGTGGGCGTGCGATGCTTTTTATTTAGCGAATTTGACGGTCATTGCGAACGCAGTGAAGCAATCTTTATCTTTTAATCTTTATTCGGTCTGTCTTTGCTTTCATTGTGTTCGGCATGCTCTTGTTTCTGGCAACCGCAGGGCGGCACCGGATCAACCCCGCCGGGATTTCCCGGATGGCAACGACTGATACGTTTGATTGCCAGCCAAGACCCTTTCAGGATGCCGTGAGTCTGTAGGGCTTCGATAGTGTAGCTTGAACAGCTTGGATAGAAACGACATCGTGGCCCGAGAAGCGGGCTGATAAATAGTTGATAAAAACGAATAATTAGATACATTAACCAATAAAGAGGGTTCCAGCGCATTTTGAGTTAATCCTTATTATCGTTATCGGCTAGATAGTCTAAATAAGTTTCACTTTGATAAAAGTTTTTACCGTGCTGCTGTAACCATTTATTTAGATCTGCTATTTCTAGCGGACGGCTAATAAAGTAACCCTGACCGAATTCGCAACCCAATTCTTGCAAGAACTCCAGTTGTGCATGAGTTTCTATGCCTTCTGCAACTACCTTAATATCCAGACTGTGCGCCAGTTGCACAATTGCCTGACTAATCGACATGTCTTCGTCGTCATTTGGTACGCCATCAATAAAGCTCTTATCGATTTTCAAAATCGTTAAAGGGAAACGTTTTAAATAGCTTAAAGAAGAATAACCGGTACCGAAATCGTCGACCGCTAGATCGAAGCCTTTATGACGCAGTAATTGTAGGCGCTTGATGTTTTCATCAGCATTGGTCATGACCGTACTTTCGGTTAACTCCACTTCCAGTAAGCGACGCGGCAAATTGGCGCCATCCAGCTGGCGAGCAAGATCGTGAATGAAATCTTCGTGACTGAACTGGTTGGAACTGATATTGACTGCAATGCTCAGATTTTGGTATTCGGTGCCTTGCCAAGCTTGGAGCTGTCGGATGGTGTTTTCGATGACCCATTCGCTAATCGGAATAATCATCCGGCTTTCTTCTGCAATGCGAATAAATACATTTGGCGGAACCAGTCCAAGTTTAGGATTACGCCATCGAAGTAGGGCTTCAACGCCAATTACTTGCCCGCTAAAAAGGTTGATTTTGGGTTGATAAACTAAATACAGTTCATCCTGATTAATGGCATTGCGTAGATGTTTTTCCATTTGCAATCGTGCCGACAAATGTTTCCCCATCTCTTCCTTGTAGACAGAGAAAGTGTTTTTGCCCGTCGCTTTAGCCTCGTACATAGCGGTGTCTGCGAGCCTCAATAGTGTATCGACATCGCTCGCGTCCTCCGGATAGAAACAGATGCCGATACTGGCACTGACTTTTAACTCGTGACTTTCAATTTGAATGGTGCGTTCGATATTATCTAGAATGCGCAAAGCGACAGAGCCGATGTTTTCTTCGGAGCTATTACGAATCATCAAGACAAACTCATCTCCTCCGAAACGAGCAATATGCGACTGGCGACCAACACCGCGGATATTGTGATTCAGGCGATTAGCGACCACCTTGAGAAGTTCATCACCGATGTCATGGCCGAGCGAGTCATTGACATGCTTAAAGCCGTCTAAGTCCATAAACATTAATGCAAACGGTTGACCAGGGTAGGCTTCAATCTGTTGCTGTACTTGGCTTTTGAAGAAAATTCGGTTTTCCAGTTGCGTGAGCGAATCATAGTAAGCGTATTGGCGTATTTCACGCTCGTTTTCACGTTGACTGGTGATGTCTTTAATAAATAAGCTGATTTCCGGTTCATTATTGACGGTCAGAACTGAATAGGAGATTTCGGCAAGAATAAGACGTTGGTCTTTGGTCTTTAGTTGCATCTCTATTTTAGATGCTTTTGGTGGCACGAAACTCTTGTCTTTGGAGGCGACAAAAAGATCAAGAAGCTTGCCTGACATGTCGAAAACGGTGTTCAAATTTTGATGATCGAACACTAATTGCACCAGCGATTTATTAACCACTTCGGAAAATTTATAGCCGAATAGGGTTTCTGCCGCGGGGTTCCATACTTGAATAATGCCGTTTTTATCGGTGATGACGACCGCTTCTTGTGAGAAGGTTAAAATTTCCTGAAGACGGTTATGCATTTCGGTCAGGGTTTGGGTTTTACTGAGAATATTCAGTATGACCATGCTCAGCAGTAGAAAGCTTAACAGGCCGAGTAGCCCGAATAGTGATGCCTTTTGCCAATCGATTTGTGACCACGGCAGATGTTGTTGGATGGTTATGGTGCAGGTTGAGCAATCTTGTGATGGCAGAATCGTAGCGCTAAAAATTTCCCAGAAATAAGGTGTTTCTGTGCTTGCTTGCGAGTTATTCCAACGCCATGAAAAGTCCTGCTGTGTATCGCTGAGGTGGAAATTAACCTGTAGCTGACTGTTGCCAAGCCGGTTAATTATCGGCGTTAACAGCGCTTTTTGTGCATCTACCATTAAAAACATAACACCGATGGCTTGTTGCTGTTTTTGTTGCAGCGAAAGAGAACTCGGCTCATTGGTATATACCGGATTAAGAACCATAACGTATGGATGCTGGTCATGCTTTGCTTCAAACCATATTGTGAAAGGCTGGTTTTGTTGAATATTCTGCTGCAATTTTTGTTGCATTTTCGGCAAGACAAAAAGGTCTTGACCGATAAAAGAGGAATTCAGGGGCGTTTTCGGCTGGATTTGGGTGACCGCTAGAAAATGTAGCGGATTCTTCCGTTTGATTTGCGTTGTGAATAAATCGTTATCGAGGATCTGATAATTTTGGTAACCGAGTTGCTGGCGCAGTTCGATAAAACTTTGTTGATCCTTAGCGGCAACCAATTTTGCCAGTCCGACGGCGTGTACATAATCTTGGTTTTTTCGCAAACCTTGCGAAAAAATTTTCATTTCGTTGCGTTCATTGACAAGATGACCGGAGTACTGCTGGCTAATGGACTGCAATAGAGAGAGGGTTTTTTGTTCTTCAATATATAGACTGTTTTGAACTTGCCCGATTTTTTGCTGAAAATCGCGTTGGAAGTCGACCGATTGCAAATGGATATGAAATAGCACAAAAGCGGCGCTCCAGAACAGAGCGAGTAGCCAGGTCCATTTTTTGACTTTGCCGTGCCAGATTGAATGTTCTTTTTGCTGTTGAACCATGTGCAATTGCTTAAGTTATTTTTAATATAAAAACCATCTCACAGTTTAATGAAAAATGGAGGTTCTCTGCTACTTTATTCATCAAATTACTCTTTATAATCATGTTTTCGATCATTCTTCCAAGCGGCTTGCAATTAATTCTGTGCTTCCTAAAGATAAAACTTTGTAAATCCTCGCATCAAATCATCACAATTTTTTAGTAATGCAGAGTGAATGGTTTAAACTGTTTCGATATTTATTTTGAATATCTGCAATCGCAATTAGTAAGAAAAGGACGAATATGTCAGTCAATCGTAAAAGCTACTTTATTTCGCAAGCGACTATGGTCAACGAAGGTTCGCAATCTCTAACCAATGTTTTGGTTGAGGATGGTCGTATCGCCAAGATCGATGCTGAGATGAGCGCACCGGAAGGTGTGGAAGTGATTGATGCGCATGGTCTGCATCTGCTACCCGGGTTTATCGACGACCAAGTGCATTTTCGTGAGCCAGGTTTGACTGCCAAAGCAGATATTGGTACTGAATCGAAAGCGGCGGTGGCGGGTGGAACCACCTCGTTTATGGAAATGCCAAATGTTAAACCGCCAACCGTCACGATTGATCTGTTGGAACAAAAATATGCGATTGGTGCGGAAAAGTCATGGGCTAACTACTCTTTCTACTTTGGTGGCACTAATGACAATGTGGAAGAGATCAAAAAGGTCAATCCAAAGAACGTTTGTGGCGTGAAAGTGTTTATGGGTTCTTCAACCGGAAATATGTTGGTTGACCAAGAAGAAGCATTACGCGGTATTTTCACTCACAGCCCGACCATTATTGCGACACACTGTGAAGACACGCCGATGATTAAAGAGCGTGAAGCGCAATGGCTAGAAAAATTCGGCGAAGATATTCCGGCTGAAGAGCATCCGAAAATCCGTTTTCATGAAGCCTGTTATAAATCATCGTCAATGGCGGTCAAATTGGCAAAAGAGACCGGCGCGCGTCTGCATATTCTGCACATCACCACTGCCGATGAACTTGAACTGTTCGAGCCGGGCCCGGTTAAAGGCAAGCAAATCACTGCCGAAGCTTGTACCCACCACCTTTGGTTCTCGGATAAAGATTACGCAGAAAAAGGGCATTACATTAAATGTAACCCTGCGATTAAAACCCAAGCAGACCGTGATGCAGTTCGCCAAGCATTGATTGACGGTCGTATTGATGTGGTCGCGACCGACCATGCACCGCACTTGGAAGAAGAAAAGCACAATCCGTATTTCTCTGCACCTGCCGGTTTGCCGCAAGTGCAAAAGTCACTAAATGTGTTGTTGGATTTGGTTGAGCAAGGCGTATTTACCCTTGAGCAAGTGGTCGAGAAGATGGCGCATAACGTTGCCGACCTATTTGAAATTGATGGCCGCGGTTATATCCGTGAAGGTTACTGGGCGGATTTGGTATTGGTTGATTTAAATAAACCGCATGTCGATAAAAAAGAAGATGTACTTTATAAGTGTGGATGGTCGCCGTGGGAAGGGCATGAATTCACCAATACGGTTATCGGGACTTTCGTGTCTGGTGAGCTGAAATACTACAAAGGTGAATTTGCGGAATTTACACCAGGTGAACGTCTATTGTTCGACCGATAAATTGGCAAGTTTAGAGGAGAATATTATGATGCAATCCATTAATCCAGCCACCAACGAACTGCTTGGTGAGTTTGAAACTTGGGATGACGAAACCCTAGATTATGTGGTTACGCAAGCCGGTTATATGTTCGGTGACTGGGGTAAGCTGACGCCGATTGAAGACCGTGTTGCTTTAATGCGCCGCGTTGCCGATGTACTGCGTGACGATGCCGATATGTTGGCGGAGCTAATCACCTTGGAAATGGGGAAAACGTACGCCGAAGCGAAAGCAGAGGTAGAGAAATCCGCTTGGGTTTGTGAATTCTATGCCGATAAAGGGCCGGAATTTCTAGCCGACGAGCCGGTGGAAACCGATGCCTCGAAAAGCTATGTTGCTTATTTGCCATTAGGTGTTGTGCTGGCCGTTATGCCTTGGAACTTCCCGTTTTGGCAGGTATTCCGCTTTGCTGCGCCAGCGTTGATTGCCGGTAATATCGGGCTGTTGAAACATGCTTCCAATGTTCCACAGTGCGCCTTGGCGATTGAAGAAGTATTCCGTAAAGCCGGTTTCCCGGATTTTGTCTTCTCAACTTTGATGATCGGTTCGGATAAGGTCGAGCAGGTAATTCGTCATAAGGCCGTTAAGGCAGTGACTTTGACCGGTTCGGAATCTGCCGGCCGTAAGGTCGCGGCCATCGCCGGTTCGGAATTGAAAAAGACGGTATTGGAGTTGGGCGGTTCGGATGCATTTATTGTGCTGGATGATGCCAGTATGAAAACTGCCGTTGAGAACGCCGTTAAGGGTCGCTTTATAAATATGGGACAGAGCTGCATTGCTTCGAAACGTTTTATTGTCGATCAGATGCAGGCGGATAAGTTCACTGAAATGTTCAAACAAGCGGTTGAAGGGCATTTTGTCGCCGGCGATCCGATGGATGCGGGAACCACTTTAGCGCCAATGGCGCGTCAGGACCTTCTTGACGAGCTGCACGATCAAGTAATGCGTTCGGTGGAAATGGGCGCGACGCTAGTGTGTGGCGGCTATCAACTGGATCGCGAAGGTTGTTACTATGCGCCGACTATTCTGGCCGATGTAAATAGTTCTATGCCGGCATGGAATGAAGAATTTTTCGGACCGGTGGCGATTATCATCAAATCGACCGAACCGGCACACGCTTTGGGTATCGCCAATGGCGTCGACTTTGGTTTAGGTGGCTCGATTTGGACTTCTGATATTGCTACTGCAGAGACCATGGCGCGTGGTATGGAATCGGGGGCGACTTTTGTGAATAGCATCACCTTCTCAGATCCGCGCATGCCTTTTGGCGGAGTGAAAAATTCCGGCTATGGCCGCGAGTTATCGGTGCAAGGGATTCGAGAATTCACCAATATCAAATCCATCTGGATTAAATAGCTCCCGAGTTTTAAGGTTGCAATAATTTGTCATCGCGAGCGCAGCATGGCGATCTCTGAATTGGATCGTTTCGATTCAAAATGGATTGCTTCACTTTGTTCGCAGTGACCTTTAAGTTTAAGGAATTTGACGAAAAATATGCTCGATTTATGGTTAAGAACGCTGGGTGATTTACGCTCAGCGAAAATTTTAATGTTAATGGCTATTCCATTTGTCGCAGCGATTATTTTAGTGTCCCTGCTTGGCTATGGCATTTTCGGCTTTTTTATCTTCAGTGATTTTATCACTCAGAATCCAATGGTTCTGGAGATGCAACAATCAATGGAAAGCGCGGAAGAGACGATTGGTTCAATTCCGCTAATCGGTGGTATTTTGCTGTGGATTATCGGTATCGCGGTGACCGTGGTGGCAGGTATCTTAGGTTTCCTTCTCGGTAGTTATCTGATATTGATTTTCGCGATGATTATTACCGGTTTTATGACCGATGCCTTGGTCAAAGCGGTGCGTGATTTGAATTATCCGGGATTGGAGTACCAAGGTCATGGTTCGATGACCGAGATGATTTGGAAAGTCTTTAAATATGCACTTGGCATGTTATTGCTGTTCTTGGTGACTATTCCGATGCTGTTTATTCCGGTGGTTAATATCGTCTGGTTCTGGCTGCTTGGCTTTATGTTCTTCCGCTATTCGGTGGTACTGGATGTGGGTATGGTGATTCTGCCGAAAGACGTTTATGAGAAACATAATGCTTTGAGCAAGTGGACACCGACCTCAGCGCAGGCAGGTATTTTCTCGTTAAGTTTATTCCCGGTTATGGGATTGATTGTTCCTGTCTTGGCGGTGATTGCCCAAGCGCATTACTTCTTCGATAAATTAACCGAGAGTCAAGCAAACGCCGCTAAATCGGAAGTGTTAACTCAGCAATAATCTCTTACGGCAATTGTCTTGCGCTTGTAAAACAATTGCCGCTTAGTTGTCATCTTCATTTCTTACACTCAATATAAGCCTATCTCTCTTTCTGCTTATGTTGCGTTATTTTCTGATTTTTACCTTCGTTGTGTTGTCCCCCAAGCTGTTCGCTAGTGATACGTTGCCCACTGAAGCCGATAAATCGGTTGAAGAGTTATTGGCAGTCAAGCTAAATGTCGACATTGATAATTTCCACAATGCCAAGATTGAACAGGGCGGCGGCTATGATGTGAAACACGCCAAATATGAGATTGGTAACTTCATTGTCAGTGCTGCATACGAACAGTTTGCCGTGGATTGGAATGGGCTTTCGCAATTGCCGTTTGGTGATGGAAAGCAAGTGCCGATGAGCGATTTGCAACGTTTGACTTTAAAAGGACATATTCCGTATCGTTTAGATGAAAAGCGAATGTGGCTTGGGCATCTAGCCGCGGAATGGGCTTATGAAGAGCAGATGGATGATGCGCTCAGTTTGCAGGCATATCTGATTTACAGTCAATATTGGCAATCGCTGAAATCATGGCAAATTGGTGCCTACGTTAATTACCATCCAGTGGAGACCTTATACCTCCCAATAATTGAATACACCTATAACTATCCGTTTAAAAATCGTCACGGCTATTACGGTCATCTCGGTTTTCCCAAATCCATTGTCGGTTATTTTTTGTCCCCAAAACTACGCACCGAAGTAGGCTTTTTCTATCATCAAGCGATGGTTAAGCTCGCCGAGCAAAGTGTGGTTGAACCAGCCGGATATTTACAATCGCAAAATTGGCGTGCCAGTTGGCGTACGCACTATCAATGGAACAGCGATCTTGAGTTGCATCTAGGCTTGCAGACCAATATTTCCAACACACTGACGTTATACGATCAAAACAACCAACGCCAAGGCGAATATGCAGTGAATAATGGAGTTGGCGGAAACTTGGGGTTTAGTTTTAGGTTTTAAAGTCAATGTGTCCGAATATTAACCGTTATAAATGGTGTTTATGAAAAGTCTCTATAAATACTTTGAAATAGTTGGTAATCACTGTTTAAGTGCGGCTTAGTTATGTATTAAAAATAATTACTTAGCGATATATAATATTTTGAATTATTCAAAGGGTTGTTGATATTGTCTAAGTTTGATCTTGCTCATTTGTTAAAAGATTTGGTTGTCCAAACAGGACTTTCTAAGAAAGCGCTTGCGGAACAAGCCAAAATCTCTCGTCAAAGTCTATACAACCTATTAAATGGTGATATTTCTGAGGTTAAGGTTTCTACCTTGGTTAACTTGGCTTCCGCACTACGTGTCCATCCTTTAGAGTTATTAAGACCCTACTTTAATGGCTATATACTTGATTGTGACAGCCGCTCTTCATCCAATCTTATAAAAGGTTTAAATGCCGGATTTATTGAAGATGTCACCTATCCTGATTATTCTTCGGTAAGTGTTAATCAGACCTTTGATAAAACGTGGCTGGTTATCAACACCGGCAGCGTGCCTTGGGAAGATCTGTATTTAGTTTGCCAAGATGAACCGTGTGAAATACGAGGGTTGTGCGTTGGCCTCAAACCGCAATATAGAAAAATTCCTATCCCATATACCTTGCCAGGCGAGAAAGTCGAGTTGACTGTTACTCTAACGGCACCAGTGATTCCGGGGAGTGTGCGTTCTGAATGGAAAGCCGAAAATGTACAAGGGCAATTGGTTTTAGGCAGCAAGTTTCCGCTGTACTGTTTAGTGAAAGTTGTCAGTTTATAGAATTCGAAATATGAACAGCGGAATCAGGTTGTCTTTGATCACCCTTAGCGTAGTGCAGAGTTTGAATGTTTTGGCTTCGGAGTTACCGTCGGTTGACGTTTACAGTGCAGATGAGGTTTATCTTAATGAAACGGCGCAAACTAAACAGACATTGAGTACCGAAGAACTTGATCAGCGTCAGGCGACTAAATTAGAAGAATTAGCGATTTATTTGCCAAATATTCAGGCCGCACGAGTTGGCGCAGGCGGTTCGGAAGATTTTATTATTCGCGGTTTTTCTCTGGGCGGTCGTTTAATGCTCGATGGCGTTTTAGGCAACCAAAATCGTTTTGTTCGTGATCCGGCAACCCTTGATTCGGTCGAATTCGTAAAAGGTCACGCCAGTGTGTTGTATGGTTCAGGAGCACCGGGTGGAACCGTTAATTTTGTCTCCAAAAAACCGCAGGCCAAACAGGAAAATACCTTCAAAGTCGTCTTTGGAAATGATAACTACAAGCGTTCGGTGATTGATTCAACAGGTGCTTTGGCTGATAGCTTGAGCTATCGCACGATTCTGGCTGGAACCGATGCGGATACTTGGAAAGAAAATGTTCGTGATCGCCAGTTCACTTTTATGAATGTTTTGGATTGGCAATATAATTCGGGCGGAAAACTCTCGGCAACTTATGAGATTTCGCATCAAACTTACCCATGGGATTTTGATAATGTCTATGCTAACGGAGCGCCGGTTTACGATGTGTCCTATGTGCATCCGGCGACCTCGAATGATCAATGGTATCAGCGCCTCTCTTTAGGTTGGGAGCAGGCGATAGACGAACACTCATGGATTGAAGCTCAGACCTATGTTTATGTCGGCGATCGCGAAGAGCGTAAAGTCGGTTTCTATTTTTTATGGCGGGATGATCAGCCACTGTTCGGCTACTATCAAGACAGTACCGATGACTATTTGCAAGCATCCGGAAAAATCGCCTATTTGCGCAATTATCAGTTAGGCGATTGGCAAGGCACTTGGCAATTCGGTTTATCAAAAGTTTGGTTAGACGATAAGTTCGATAGTGACTTGGCCGCTTATACCTTTACCCTTGATATCTATAACCCGGATTTTGATGTTGAGTTGCCGAGCAAAGATCAACTGGCGCCAAGAGATATTTATACCAAAACCGCAGAACGCGGCGTTTTTCTGTTTAATCAAATGGAATTGGCAGACGAGTTGAGTTTATCGTTTGGTTTACGTAAGTCGAATTTTGAAACCCGCCAGACGATTAATGATAATCAAAGCATCGACAACCAAAATTCCGATATCAGCTACAGTGCCGGCATGATTTGGGAATTTGCGGTAAACCATAAACTTTATGCCAGTTACAGCGATTCGTTTTTACCGAATGTGGATACCGACCGGAATGGCGAATCCTTTGATCCTAAAGAAGGTGTGCAGTATGAATTAGGTTGGCTGTATCAGCCGTCTTCCAATTTGCACCTGCAATTAAGCGCTTTCGATATTACGCAAACCAACCTCTTGACGGATGACCCGAATGATCCTGCCTATTCGGTTTTGGCGGGAACTTATAAAGCCAGAGGTATTGAGTTGGCAAGTCAGTGGCAAATCACGCCGCAACTCAAGTCAACGCTGAATATCGGGCTGATAAAAGGCTATGTTGCCGAAGACAATAACGGAAATGAAGGCAATGATTTCTTTAGTGTTCCAAAACGCAATGGTTCACTTTGGTTAAGCTATCAAGCCAATTCGCAATGGCTGTTACAGGGTGGTGCCGTCTATCAAGGCAAGCGCGCCGGTGATTTAGCCAATAGCTTCTATGTTGATGCTTACACTCGTTACGATGCGGCCATTCAATACCAAGCCGATAAACAAAACCGCTTTAACTTCACAGTACAAAATCTCACCGACATTAACTATGTTAGCTACAGCTCCCTAAATGACTACGTTCGTTTTGGCGATCCGCGTACCATTCGCTTAGGTTGGACGCATCACTTCTAACACTTTTTACTACAAAAATTATGTCACCCAGAACCAAGAGCGAAGTGTGCCGATCTAAAATAGTTTCTTTCTCGGGGCTTTAATGGATTGCTTCACTACGTTCGCAATGACTGGCTGCTTATCATCGAGAGCGGAGCGTGGCGATCTAATAATTTCTTTCTGTCCCCAAATCTTTAAAAAAGTTTAAGTTCTTGTGCTCGGTGTCCAACTTTTTGGACACCTTGTTTGTTACGCTTAATCAGTGATGCGGGACAAAGAGCGTATCGTTTCAATTAATGTCTGTCGAGAGTTTGTAGAGAGTAGGCCTAATTAAAAATGGCAACTGTTTACAAAGTCCGGCGCAATTTAGGAGTTGCAGTTATTACTTGAATCTGCGTTTTTAAAGAAATGAAAAAAGGAAGGAGTTTAATGACACAAAAATATTTTCGACAGGCTTTCCAATTGGATAACTTAAATAAGTTTTTGAATTTACGTTTGATTTCTTCTGAAATCATGATAAAAGGCCTTGCTATTTTCCTTACTGTTTCGTTGATGGGGTGTGGTGACAATAGAAGTGATGCAGAAAAATTTGGTGCTGCGGTTGCAGAACTGCGTTTACAGAAGAATCCGTTTTTGGAATTTCAAAGCGTGGATTCAATGATTGCATGGACTAATAAAAATGGTGTTTATCCTGCTGCTTCTGCTGCGAGAAGGCCTATACGCTTTCCTGGTGTAGTCGAGGGTTGGTTACCGGTAATGGGACTAACTATTTATGTAAAATCTCAGTCCGATAAAAAAGTAAGCTTAGATATGAGACTAACGGAAAAGGTGAAGAATACAAACTTTATAAAAGGTAAGACGTACTTTTTTGAATGCCGAGGTGAGTTAACAAATAAAAAAAATGGAATTTGGGTTTCTAAATGTAATGTTATTAACTAATTTTTGAAACAGGAAAAAATAATGAGTTTAAAAAGTAGATGTAATACATGTGGAGCAGCTTTGTCGGTATCAGCACAGACATGTACACACTGTGGTGATACAAACCCTTTTTTAAAAAACAAGATTCTCTCTATCAATCCTGCGTTAACGATCATTGGCGCACTGCCGCTGCTTGGATTACCGGTGATTTTTTTTATTACTTTAGGTTTTGCTTTGGAATACAAGAGTTGGGGAATCGTGATTACGGGTGCCGTTGGAGCAGTGATTTGGTATTTTGGGCTTTTCCATAGCTTGGGGCGTGATAAATTAAGTGCAATGAGAAAAGTTGTTCTTCCTTCCTTTTCAAATTTTGTAAAAGAAACTAAGCCTGGGTATAGGGATGAGCATGGATTTTGGCGCGAATTAGGAGAGGATGATTTTTTGCAGGCTTGGGAAGCCTATCAATTAAAATTGATTGGAAAACCCTTAACGATTCACTCAGAGTCTTTTGGTGACTCTTTAAACGCAGAGCTTCGTGACATTTATCGCAAATCCCTTAAAGAGACCTGAGAGGCCTAGAGGAATGTTTGTACTGGTAAATAATTATAAGTGCCGTTTTGCGATTTTTAGTGAAACCTTACATGCTAGTTTGTAGTTCAATAACTTTTATGTATCTCCCTTAATTCAGTTTCGTTTTTCAACCCTAAACCCCAAGCTAAAAATTTGGGGTTTTTTGTTTATAGATTTTTGAGGGGGTATAAAGCGGCATTGCTGGCAAAGACTGGAGATTTGGCAATGTCTTTGTTATTTGAATTTAGATGGATTGCTTCACTACGTTCGCAATGACTGGCTGCTTGTTATCGCGAGCGGAGCGCGGCGATCTAAGGCTGTTTGCTTTTGATTTTTTAAATATGTGCAATAATTTGCGCATTTTTATCGTTTAACTGCTTTAATGAGAATTATTTTGCTCTTTTTTGGTTTGTTATGGTAAATTTGAGCATAATTTTTCTCATTTGTAATGGCTATGATATTTACGCTACAAATTTTTCATCATCAAGTCTGGCAGGATGCAGCGAGCTTAGCGGTTGATTTGGAAACTAGGCAGGTCTCATTAGAGTATCTGGACGGCTATAAGGTTGCCTATCTTTTTGAAAACTTAGAAACCGCTTGTTCAGTCAACTATCCGGTGGAAATTTTTCAAACTTATCGTAGGCAGGGTTGGTTTGGATTCATTGATGATATTTTGCCTTCCGGTTCCAGCCGTCGTTACTGGCTACAAAAACTGGGGATCGCTGAGTTATCCGTCTGGCAACAAGATTTGCAGTTATTGCAGGAAGCGGTAATCGCTCCGGTCGGCAATTTGCGCATTAAAGAGGCGGTTCCGGAAAAATTCGAAGATAGCTTGCAGCAAAAGCGTTTTTCAATCCAAGAGGTGATTTCGCTGAATATCGATTTTCTTGAATACGCACAAGAGATGGGTGCGGTTAGTGGCGGTGCGACCGGCGCCGGCGGCGAAGCGCCAAAATTATTAGTACGTCAAAGCGATGATCAGCAAATCTGGATTGATACCTATCAAGATGATTTAGACAACTTAGATCAACACTATCTGGTCAAGTTTCCACGAGGCAGAGGCGCTTTACGGGATCGTCAAATCTTGCAGGCCGAGTATGCTTATCTGCAAGAACTGCATCGTTTACAGATGAATGCGATTGATATAAGCAAAACTCGACTCGAAATTGAAGGTGAGGCCATGTCGTTATGGTTACCAAGGTTTGATGTGTGTTATCAATCCGGCAAGGTCGAACATTTTGCGCTGGAATCAGTCTTCTCGATTTTAGAAAAACCGGCCGGAAGCGTTTTGAATCATTTTGACGTGATTGACGGTGTGTGTGATAAGTTACGCAATGCACAAACATTTGATTCAGAGGCTTTTGTTCGAGAGTGGGTTAAGCGGGATTTTTTGAATGTGATATTTGCTAATTCCGATAACCATGGCCGAAACAGCGCGTTGATAAAAAAACATGGGCATATCGAACTATCGCCGATTTATGACTTTGCGCCAATGCGCGCTGACTTAGAGCAAATTGTCCGTACTATCAAATGGGGAAGGCCGTACGAAGCCGGTGGTGAATTTGACTGGCAAGGGATTGTCGATCAATTAAATGAATTAACCGATACCGAAAGGCTCTGGCAAGAAATGCGTCAGCTCGCAAGCCAATTGTTAGGCTTGAAACAGCGATTAGTTGAATACGGGGTGGATGAAGATTTTTTGGAAATTCCTGTATTGGGAATGAATACCATTGATGCCCGACTACAGCGGTGGCAACTATTATGAAAAATCAAAACAGCAAAGAACAACTCATGATCGAAGGCTTAAAACAAGTTTGGGCCGGAGAGAAAACCGAAGGTGAATTACTGCGTTATTTGCGCAAAGAAATCTTAGGGCTTACTCAACAACAATACAGTCAGCTAGCCGGTATTAGTCGCCGAACGCTATCCGATATTGAAAATGGAAAAATCCAAGCCAATAGCGCTGTGCTAAACCAAGCTTTTAAACCGCTCGGGTTAAAACTTGGCCTTGTTCCTCGTTTTGAAAATCACTGGCAACAACTGCTTTCTACGAATTAGATTACACTTACCTTTAAAAGCAACTTCTGGACGACAGCCTAGTGGCTGACCTTTTGATGTGATTGGTGTAATAAAAAGAAAAACGGAATATTCGGATTGCTAAAATATAACCTTTATTCTCAATCCATTGACACGAAATTAAAAGGTTAATATACTAGCTGTTAAATATTATAAAAACTAATATACTGTCTAATATTATGGAAGATGAATTTAAGACGACCTTACAGCTGAACGGTGTAGACATTGATATAGGAACTCTATACTCAATACCAGGCCGCAAGGAAATGATTTCATTTGAATACAGTGAAGATTTTCTGTCGTCTCCAGATTTTATCAATATCGACCCCCTGCTTTCAAAGGCCCGAGGACGTCAATACCCGCCTGCTGACAAAAATAACTTTGGATTCATTGAAGATGTTTCTCCTGACCGATGGGGGCGCAATCTTCTTAAAAAGAAAATTGGCCGTGCCCCCTCAAATATTGAGGCAACCATTTTGACAAGTGACTCAATGCGACTTGGCGGGATAAGAATTTGGGATTCAAATGGAGAGCCACTATCCAAGGATCCAAGTATTCCAACCTTGAAAAATATTAGAGAGCTGCAAAATCTTGCTCGTAAGGCAGAAGAGTTTGATACAGATATTCAGGAACTTTACGGTCCAGGTTCTTCATTGGGAGGCGCCAGACCAAAAGCCGGAATAATGGATGCCGGTAAATTAAAAATAGCGAAATTCCCAAAGAAGGACGATGTTATTAATATCGAGGCGTGGGAAAGCGTCATGCTTAAGCTTTGCGAGGATTGTGAAGGTATTACAACGGTTCCACATAGAATAATTAATAACAAAGAGCTCTCTCGGCATGCCACTCTTATTCTTGACCGGTTCGATCGTAATAATAATGGGGACAGAATACCCTATATGTCCGCTATGACAGCATTAGGGTATTCAGATGGAACCGACGATGGTTCTTACTTGGAAATTGCCGATTTCATTACTCAGTATGGCGATGTTAATGATGCGAAAGAGCTTTGGAAGAGAATGGTTTTTTCAATGCTTACTAGTAACTTTGATGATCATTTAAGAAACCATGGCTTTTTGTTAGCAGATGGAAAGTGGCGACTTTCACCTGTTTTTGATGTTAACCCTGCCTATGACAAAAACTTCCATTCATTATCCAGTGACGGTGATTCATACGATGCAAATATCGAAAATGCTATCGGTATTTGCGGGTTCTTCTACTTGGATGAAATTGCGGCAACTCAGTGGATCGAGAATACCGCTAAGCTAATATCTGAAAAGATGGAGAAATACTCAAAATTAAACGGAATTTCGACTTCTGAGTATGATGAAGTTACAAAAAACATGCTCGTTTTCTCTTTAGATGATTTCGGCTTGGAGCCTAAATAATGAAAAGCAAAGCACTTGAATTTTTAAGCCCTGTTGTTCGTAAAAAACTAAAAAGTATTGGTAAAAACATTTCTATGGCCAGAAGACGACGCAAGCAGTCTCAAAAAGAGTTCGCAGAAAGGTGTCGAATCAGTATTACAACTCTGAAAAATATTGAATCTGGTGATCCCGCTGTTGGATTCGGCCTGTATGGCATGGCCTTACATGCTTTAGGTCTTTCGAATGATCTGGATTTAATTGGAGCACCGGAAAGAGATTCACTCGGAAATTTAATTACGGAAAGCGAACTCCCTAAAAGAATTAAAAAATCAAAAAGCTAATAAAAAGAACTGCGGAGCAAGGGCTTATAAGCCTTGCCTCTGCTTATCACTCCTAATCATCGTGCTCATTCTCTAAATTCGCTATTTTTGATAAGGCCTCGCCGTCCAACCAGATTCTGCATAAACTATGCATAGCAAGCAAATCGTAGCAATCAAACCATAAGTTGCGATGGATTGCTTCACTGGGTCCGCAATGACTGGCCTGCTTGTCATCGCGAGTCGAGCGTGGCGATCTAATAATTTCTTTCTGTCCCTAATCCTAATCCTAATCCTTAAAAAGTTTGAATTCTCATGCTCTGTGTCCAACTTTTTGGACACTTTGTTTGCTAATCTTCTGAAAGTTTTAATTTTCAAGATTGAGTCTGCCTAATTCAATACGGCGGCGCTTATGGGAACACAAATATGTTCAAAAACATCAGCAAACTTTTTGCAATATCAACTCTCACTGTTCTTATAACTGCTTGTGGAGGAGGAACAAGCTCAGATGGCAACGCGCCTGTTGCGGATAATAAAACCTTATCCGATACCCTTTCGGCGCCCGTTATAAGTTCTGTGGCATCTGTCTCAAAAGGAGAGGTAGTCTTATCTTGGCAGGCTTCGGCAAGCCAGCAATCGCTGCAAGACGGCATACGATATTCGGCTTATGCCAGTAAAAATGAAGCTTTTGACCCTGGATCAACAAATCTGGTTAAAGATGATTTAACAATACAAAATGATACGTTAAAGGGGTTAGAACCCGGATTAACTTACTACTTTAAAGTGGTTGCCAGTAATGGCACAGAAAAGGCGGTTTCCAATGAAGAAGCCGTGACGGTTTCTTTAGTAGAGGCAAAATTGGCAGCAGGTGTTACAGCAAAAAACACGGCCGATATAAAAACAAAAGTTGACAACATTCAAGACAACCAGCTGGCAATAGACCCGAATGATGGTTTACAACGGGGCGATGTTATTGTTGATGAATCCACCGGCACGGCGCTCATTATTGAGGATGTCGATGCAACTACTAATCAAGCTACTGTAAAACCAGCGGATGTTGGCGATGTTTTTGAGTCTATATCCATCAATTCGTCAACCAGCCTTGAGCTGTACTAAGGGGGGGTAAAAATGAATAAAAAAACATTATTAACTTTGGCATCATTATTTGCCTTATGCCTTTCTTTACTTTCACTTCCAGTGCAAGCAATTCAATATGACATTTCACCCGTTAAGTTTGGTAGCAGCACAGACGCTGTAGAGGTAAAAAAAGACCTAAAATTGGGTTTTGGTAAAGAATTGTTTCGATTAACGCACCCTTCAGTCATTGCATTCAATGCCTCAAAGGAAGAATACTTATCGATTAGCGTTGAATCCCCTTTCCCTTGGAGTGTGGCAGTTGCGAACATTGAGATTAAACAAAAAGGTTCAAGCGTAGCGGGTGATGTTCAATCACTGAGACTTAGAGGTGAAAAGGATATAGAAGGGCATAACTCTGGGAGTTTTGATTTAATCCATCTACCCATAGAATCTCAATATATTTCAAATGACCCATATGAATTAACGATTACCTTCCAAGTCTATACAGACGACAGCAAAACAGAAGAAGTTAAAACGAGCCTAGACTTATACATTTTAGCGAGTGGTGATGCCGAGGATTTTAAACCTAAAACGTTTGAATTTGATACGTTGTTCTATTTGGATCAGCAAGATAAACCTAAAATTTCAGGTTTAGACATTATTACTGATGCTTCAACCTTAATAACAGAGCTAAAGTCTCTAGACTTAGAAAAACTAAAAAGAGACGCTGATTCAACGGCAGCTTCTTTCGGTGATGTTATTAGTGGCTTGGATGAACTCTTAACCAATGACCTAAAGGCGGTTGTTGATACCAATGAACAAGCCGAGTTAGCGAAAAATCAAAATATACTCACTTTTTTGGCTGCTAAGAACATTGATGAAGTCACCGAGCAAGACCTTGAACAAGTTAAAGGCCTCATAGCTAAGTATAATTCTGATTTTAATAATTTAAAATCGGGCTTACCTGACATTGGGCTATCAAAAGAGCAGATGGAATGTAAAGGTAATAGCGCTTGTAAAGCGTACATTAAATTGGCTGGAAGTGTTAATTTTAGGCCAGAGCTAATAAGCGAGCTAAACAAAGAAGAAAAAACGGGGCAGCTTTTACTTTACACTCCGTCTGAAAAACCCTTTTCATTCAATGTAAAGGCAACGGTGGGTGCTAACCAAGCTGTGGTAACACAATTTAAATCACCTAGAAAACGCTTGCTATCAAAACGTTTTTTTCAAGTTTATCCTACTCCTGTGGGCGTTCCGGTAGTGCTTTCGCAACGAATTAGTATGTTTGCCGAGGCGGAGTTTTCCGGTAAATTAAATGCAAATGCAGAATTAGAGTTTAATTTTGATCGAGAAGAGCTGTTTGCAATTGGCGCAGGTTTAAACGCAGCAGACTTTACATTGGATGGTGAAAACTGTACCGAATCGGTAACAGACAAAATTAAACTCTACAAATGCAGAGTAACCAAAAAAAATGCCATCACTGCAACGGCCTCTATTGAGGGTGAAGCAGAGGCAGAGGCCACCTTATGGTTATATCCAGAAGTCGAGTTTATGCTGTACAGAAATGCAAGTGTCACGGGCTCTGTTGAACCAGGGGTTTATACTGCAGCATCGCTCGCAGCCAATATTGAATCGCAGGCGATAATAGATGATCAAGATCAAATCCAAGAAGGATCCCTTGATAAAAGTTACAGCTTTAAAAATTTTGAACTCGGTGCAAAGTTAAGAGGCCGTTTTAGAGCAGACTTTGGTTTGATTTATGAAAAAAGTGGAGAAGAAAAAACAGCAGGCATATGTTTTCCATTAGAACTTGGCATATGCAACCGAGAAGAGCGCTACGAATTTGGTGGTAATAATAAATTCCCTGTGGTGACTTTACCTAGCCTTAGCAGTACCGCTAAAAATGGTATTTTAGGTAAAGACTTCACCCTTGAAGCTAGGACAACATCAGGAAAACAATTTTTTGGCGATAACAACGTAGCTGGCTATGAATGGCAAGCTATTGGCAAAGCCAAAGAGGTGTTTGCCGTCGATGCGTTTAATTATGAAATAGCCTTGCCGCTTAAAAACGGTGATATTGTTTCTCAATTAGTCAAGGTTGCGGACAAAACCAAACTTGTCGTAGGTGAAAGCTATACAGTTAGACTCGTTTATTGGAGTGACTTAGGACAGCTATTCCGTCAAACTCAAGACTTTACCATTGCTTACAACCCGCCATCTGGGGATGTAAACTTGCAATTCTCCGCCACGCCGGAAAATAAAGTGACGGTGCAATGGGATGCAGTAGCTGGCGCAACAGAATACCTAATTTATCGTGATGGTGAGTTTATTCAGGCTTTTAATGCAACTGAAGAACTTAGTTTTTCCTTTGTAGATGAAACCAGCGATAGTGCAACGGATTATACCTATCAAATCCTCCCTGCTTCTCAAGAAGGAATACAGTACAACCAACCTGTTTACGAATATACTAATGAGATTACCAAAGAGCCTTTAATTATCTCAGACTCTGCTTTAAAAGCCTGTATAAATAGAAAGCTTGGACTGGATCCTGAAGCGACGCCAACACGAAAACAATATTTATCTGTAACAAGCTTGGTTTGTAGAGATGCAAATATTCAAGAGCTTAGCGGAATAGAAGATATGTCCGCTTTAAAAAGTCTATATTTAGATAATAATCAAATTAGTGACCTAAGTGCTTTACAGAACTTAAGCTCATTGGTTGGGTTAGATTTACGTAATAACCAAATTAGTAATATAAATAGCTTGTCTGACCTAACCAATCTTGAAACTTTAATGTTACAGGGTAACCAAATTGATGATATCAGTGCGTTGGCTAACATGAGTTTTCTAGACGCTTTAGGTCTTCATAACAATCATATTAGTGACTTAAGTAGCCTGCGCAACTTAACAAAGCTCAAATATCTATCTTTGTATGATAATGAAATTAATGAGGTTACTGCTTTAACAAGCCTGGCAGCACTAGAAACTCTAGAGCTAAGTGATAATCAAATTAGTGATATTGGAGTTTTATCAAATCTTACTAATCTGGATCGTCTATATTTAGAAAATAACCAAATTAGTAATATCAATGCTTTAGCAAACCTATACTCATTAAGAACTTTAGAGTTAAGTGGTAACCAAATTGCTGACCTCAGTGCTTTAACGAACCTTTCCATGCTTAGGGTTTTATCTTTGTACAATAACCAGGTCAGTGATATTAGCAACTTGTCCAACTTAACAGAGTTGGAACGATTAGATTTAGATTTTAATGAGGTTAGTAATATCAGTAGTCTAAACAACTTAACTTCTCTGCAATCTTTGAGTCTATGGGGAAATCAAGTTAATGATATCAGTGCTGTAGCATCTTTAACTAAACTGCAATTTTTAGATTTTTCATTTAATCAAATTAAAGATATCAGTAGTTTAGTTAATCTGACGAATCTTACAGGTTTGACATTGTTTAATAATCAAATTAACGACATCAATAGTCTGTATCAAATGACTACGCTTAAATACCTGCATCTAAGCAATAATCAGATTACTGATCTCAGTGGCCTAGCTAATCTAACTAACCTAGCTAGGTTGAGTTTAAGTGTTAATCAAATCAGTGATGTGAGTCCTTTATCTAAATTATCCGTTGAGCTTGAGTTATCTATTGATGAAAACTGTATTCAAGATTTTTCACCAATTGACCACATTAATGATGTCAGAGGAAAAAATAACCAAAATGAAACCTGTAACGAAGCTGGTGTGTCAAGTCAGGCAGGGGTTGAAAATGAGTCAGCAGACGGTGGCGGGGGAAATGGTACGCCGACCACCCAAGAAGGAGATCGCTGAACACAAGCAGGCGACCAGGGAGAGTCTCTGTTGATGATAACTTTTAAACCTGCCGAAGGGTAAGTGCACTGATGTATATCAAGGCATACGTAAAAAGAGATGTTGCCTGTTTTTTTGAGGAGAAAAAATGAAATTAAGTTTACCAGTATTGTTACTAACGGCTATGACTTTGGTCACTAGCCTTGTTCATGCTAACCCTGATGAAATCGTTGGGGATTGGTATTTTTCAAAATTTTTAACCTATGATAAAGAAAAAATTAGTGCCAAAGAAGCCGATAAAGAGTTTGGTTGGAATCAAAACCAGCCAGCCATCACTATAAATGGGCAACAAAAGGGTGAAATCTTTGTAAAACAAGCTTCAGCACCCAAAAAAGGTAACCCCAATAAGGTTGAAATGAAAATATCTGTTATTGGTTTGCCATTTAAATATCACTATTCAAGTTCTGGCATTGGAACACTAACGATTGAGCTTCAAGGTGAAAGATACTTAGCCCTTATTGATCCAAAAAACACAATGAATATCAAAAACTTTCCTAATAAAGACATCGTCACAGTTTTGAAAAGAAAATAAATCACCGAAACCTTAACTGCCAGTGTTTAGACCTGCCTCGTTAAGCTTAGATTATGGCATAGTTATGTTCCAGGCAAAGAACAATAAACATTATGTTCGCTTAGTTCGAGATATCGGGTTATCGGAAGGGGTAAGTAGTACCCCAGGCGTAGAACGATAATCTATTCGAAATAAATCGGAGCCCCTCATCTATTGATTGCTGTTGCGGTTTAAATAAAGTCTGAAAAGTACTTTTTCTTGATAGCTGTCGAACGTGTCTAATTAAATTTCCGCGTTCCCTAATTTGATCAGCAAGCGGATAAACGCTTTGGTGCTGTCAATCGAGGCGGTTTCGTTCATTGTGTGATAGCCGGTGGTCGGAATCTGCAAGGTGGTGCCGTGCACCAAGCCGTTGGATTTATCGGTAATGCGGCCAAGTTCGGTACGGCCTAAGCTCATTGGAGTCTTGTCAGTGCCTCGATTATCGCGGTTCATTTTCTCAATGTAGTGATCTTTAAAACCGTAACTGATGCCAAGCTGTTCACAAACGTGAGCTAAATTCTGCGTTGTTGGCACATTGAATTCGGCAAACTCGTCGCGATTACGTAGCACCACCTGTTGTTTATCCGCTTCCTCACGAGTTTTGTATGGGCTGGTATCGACCACATAAAGTTCATTGGTGGAACCGCCAAAACGGCGGAACCACTCTAGTAGATAACGCCAACTGCCGCCGGATTCTTCTTCGGCGGTAAAGAATGCCGTGCCTTGATAGCCTAAGCTGAATAGATGCACTAATGCCGCCGCAGTCAAAATATTATCCAACTGACCGGAAAGCAAGCCGTTTTCGATTTTTAGGCGGTCGAGAAAACCGACCGGCGTGCCTGCAACAACATGTTCAAGACGTTCTACTTCAAAAATCAAATTATTGCGGTTTTCGCAAATATAGGCGTTATTGATAATTCCGCGCCCACGATAAGCGCCCGACCAAGGTTCATAAGCGATAACCGGCGTATTGTCGAAACGGTTTGCCAGCGTTAGCATCAGCTCTTCACTGACGGATTTTCCTAAAAGGTCGGTCATTTGACCGGCAACAAAAGCAGCAAACTGGAATTCGTTCGGGCCGGTGCAAATCAAACCATGGCGGTCGATATGGCTGGAAAACATACAGCTTTGAGGCGCATCGCCTTGTGCGACCAATAAGCCTTCATACCAAGTTACTTTCGCACCGCGTTCTTCCAATTCGCGCTGTAAAACTCGGAAAAAAGCGTGTTCAGCACCGACCACACAAGGCTCGCGAATCAGCGACTTTAACAAATCAATATATTCGGCAAAACGCAGAGGATCGTCGTCTGGGAAGAGTTCAGCAGGTAAGACCGTCATGGGCAAGTGCTCCGCAACAAAACCGTGGTGCAGGCGTGAGAAATAAGCATGCATAAGGTAAGGCTAAAAATTGGATTTTATCTTGAAATTTTAAATTTGCTAGTAAAAAGTGTGCCGTGTTAGGTAAATTGTTGTGTGATTAGCATTGTTTGTCGATATGCTGTATTCCCCGTATTTTTAGGGAGAAACCCAGAATAAATCCGCATTGGCTTCAGGGATATTTCTGAAGAGAAAATTCTAGGTGGCGTTTGAAAAGTATTGCGTCTACTGCGCGGCAAACTTAGAAACATGTAAAGTAATTTTTACTGATCGTTTTTTTAAATTTTTGTATCGTGCTAATGTAACAACGATTATTTATATGTAGTAACACTGGATGAAAATAGGTCTTATTTAAATGATGATTTCTACACAAGCCAATCAATTAGTCACACAACTGTATCGTGAAGCTTATGCAACGCCGATTGCAGAATTCAAACAGCGCTGCTTTGAATTAATGGCTGAGACTTTCGCAATTGATAGTGGAACATGGATTACTCGTTGTGAGCGTGAAATTCCATTTTATACACAAGACAGTTTTACTTACCAATTGCCGGATGGATTTATGGAACACTATCACCATCTATCGACGGTTTCTGATCAGGTACATCAAGTTTTCGGGGTGATGCTCGGCAATCTCGGTAAGACGTTGGATATTCTAGATGTGGTTCCGGAGGATGAATGGTTTGGTTCGGATATGTATAAATTGTATTGTGAAGAATTTGATTTACATCACTCTTTGATGACGGTTACCGCCAATCCCTTAAACCAAGCGGTTAATGTTGTCACGTTCGCACGTAATAATCCTGAACGACCATTTACGCAAGAGGAAAAAGCGACAAAAGAATTTGTTGTTCCAAACCTAATTGAGGCCATGCGCGTTAATTTGTTGAACGCTTTTCATATTAACCGTAGTGATCCGAGTGCTTATCGTGCGGTAAGTGATCGCTACGGAAATTTGATTGAAGCTGAGGAAGGTTTTATGCAGCTTATCAATCGCTTTGGACTGCTACAAGATAACAAATTATTGATTAGCCTGGAATCAGATGAAGGTACTCAGCAAGCTGATGATTATCTGCTCAGTTACCAAAATAATGATGGTTTAGTTCTTATTGAACTGCAAACCGCCCCGGTTTTGGAATCGTTAGGGCAACGTAAATTAGAGATTTGTCGTTATTTGCTTGAGGGATTGAGCAATAAAGAAATTGCCAAAAAGGCGGATCTTTCGCCGAATACCGTTAATAACCATTTGAAAGAAATTTTTCGAGTTTTACATGTTAGTTCTAGGCATGAAGCCATGTCGTATCTTATCCGGCAGAATGCGCTTAAATAACTAAGGAAACGCAGAACAAGTCCCCATTGACTTCAGTGAGGAGCTTGAAGAGATAAATTCTAGGCAGCGTTTCCCTAAGAGTCTAATTTAAATTATGTCGTTTTTACAGTTAAGTACAAAGTCAGCCAGTCAGCAACTTGGTGAAACGGTTGCAGAAATTTATCATTACTCGCAAGGTGCTCATTTGAGTGATTTTAAGCGTCACTGTTATCAGGCGCTGAGTAAGTTGGTTCCGCTTGGTGAATGTTACTGGGTGATTCGAAGCGAGACGCTATTGCCAGATAGTTCACAGGAATTACAGGTATTTTCTGGTGACTCCGCAAATTCATCGTTAATTGATGCATTATCTGGTTGTTCTTTCAGCAATCAATTGGAGAGGGTAGAACTGCCGAAGCAGATATTAAATTCGCAAAGCAACTTTGCAGTTTGCGAAATGGTTTCGGATGATGAGGGCGTTACTCATCAGTTTTTGTTAACGCTGCAAAATTCGGATGCGGATTTGCAAAAACTCAATCAGCTTATACCGCATTTGCAGCAAGCTTTTCGGCTCAATGTGCTTTCTAGAATTCAACGACAACAACAAGGCTGTTCTCTACATTGCGCCTTGTGCGATAGGCAAGGTAATTTACTGGCAGCAGATCAAGAATTCAATCAGTTAATGCAATCTGTTTCTGAACAGTTTTCAGGAACCAATGTTCCTTTTAATCTACCTGATTTATCCAAATTTATGCTATTGGGTGATGTGGCGATTAACTGTGTTCGAACCCTAGATGTTTTTAGTCTCCAAGCAACCCGTTTTGCAAAATGCCATGACCGTCTTACCTTAAAAGAGTTGCAGGTCTGTTTTTACTTGAAACAGGCGCTTTCTAATCAACAAATTGCTGAAGTGATGGGGGTTTCTCGAAAGACGGTAGAGAACCATCTAGGTAATATCTATCGCAAACTCGGGCAGATTAGCCGTTCGGAACTGTTTGCGTTATTGAATCAGGCTTGATTAAAAGTTAAAAATGATTGAAATAAAAAAGGCGCTCATTGAGCGCCTTTTGAGTGAATCCCAATAATGCTTATACCTGTGGAGGCATATTAATTGAGCAATTGGTTGGCGTGTTTGTCGGTGTTAAGCCATTGTCATCATAAATATCTGCACAAGTTGGCTCATTGCTGAACCAAAGAATATCCGTTGTAGAGCTTGGTGAATTTAATGTGTCAACTGAACCATCATTGTTAAGGTCGTTTGCTTGTTCATAAAAACTATATGAGGTTGCTTGACCATCGGTGTTGTAGATAGTCACTGTGTATCGGTTCACTCGAGTATCGGCCAAATCCCCATCGTAAAGAGAGGTCAACATTTGACCATCGTCATTATAGGTATAGAAATAGTGGCGGTCTTTCGTGCCATCTGGCACAGCATCTATATCTAGCTCTCTATAAATCTGAACATACTTGTACTCATCGCCGTATAAAGCCTGCATTTGTGCGCTTTCAATAAGATGTTGGGTTTCATTTGGGAATAAGCCTGAGCCTGATGCAGCAGGATCAGGGCCGTTCACATTGTAAATGGTTCTAACGACATAATCTGGATTCGAGTAGTCCCAGTAAGAGGTTGATATATACGTGCCATCTTTTTGCACGCTTTGCAGTTTAACTAGGCGGTTGTTTGAATCGTACTCATAGTTAAGTTCAGAATAAGTGGCGCCGCTCGGGGTCTGGGTTGCAGTAGCTGTTGGGTCAGTAGTGCTGCCAGGGTCATTGTTATAAATTTTTTGTGTAATCAGGCCCGTAGCATTATCGATTACGACTGAATTGACATAAGTTGGAACAAGCCCATTCGTTGGAACTTCGTCTGCTCCTCTGTAGAAGAATTGACTGGTTGTGGTTTCAGTACCATTGTCATTAACCACCACTTCAATCGCACTGCTTCCATCATCTACGCCATTAAAGTAATCGTCAATATTGCTGAGCAAGTTGTTGGCGTTGTAGATGAAGTCCGTGTCATAGCGTTCAGGATTAGTGTCATCTGGATAGTACTCTGAATAGGTGTCTTTTGCAGCAGACAAGGTGCGTTGTTCATAGCCTTCGAAAGCACCGGTTAAACCGTCGTAAGCAAGTTGAGTATCAATGTAACCGACAGGTGCTAGCAACATTTTGGATTCCCCAAGTACTTGCAATCGGTTTAAGAATAAATCGATATTTCGATCGACTTTTTCGTACTTTGCGACACTTAAATAATCAACATTGCCGTCGGCGTTATCATCTGGCACACTCCCTTCATCATCAGTCAAAATAACAGCATAATAAGCTGGTGCGGTTGTATCTGCTGTTTCAGCAGTTCCATTGCCACCGCCACAAGCGGTTAGCCCCAGTGCGGTAATCACCGCGATGCTTGCGGCTTTAAGTTGAGTATTGAGTTTCATTGATTCTTACCTCTGTTATTAAGTCTTGTCAGCTTTATAGGTTTTTACAGCTCATATACTGGCCGTATGGCGGATTGCGGAGCATGGTTTTTGAGTAGACCATATCGTTGTAACCGCTTCCGTCGTAATCCTGTCTAATTTGGAAACCGAGCAACATGCATTTGCCGTTTTTGTTCTTCTGTGTAAAGGCGACGTTGGCGTAGCGATAAAGTGGTACGCCGGTAATCGCGTGTTTTTTGAAACTCCAGCCATTTGAAACCACATGAGTTGTGCCCATTTTCTGGCCGTCTTGTTCGGCGATGCGTTTGGCGAGTTTGATGGATTGTTTAGCTACGCTACCGCTATGCAATTTGCCTTTAGACGGAATTTTGAGGGCTGCGAGATCTTGATTGTTAACCTTGTCAAAGTGCGCTTTTAGCACTCCTTCTTGCGCTTTCGGGTCGGCCATTAACTCTTCATACTGCACGCCCTTGTAGTTCGCAAGATCGGCTTCTTTTAGAACGAAAGTAGTGAAGTAGGGTGTTTCCATAAATCTTGGCGCTTTGCTTTCGTCGACATGGCTAGGATCACCCATATACATGATAAGAGAGCCGTCTGGCTGTTCGGCTATACGAGTCAAAAGGGTGTTTTGTTGAACGGTAATCGCTTGCCCCGGTTGAGTTGGATGCAACGCCATAAATTGGCCAGAAATCAGGGTGTAAAAAGTGTTTTTGCTGTCCACAAGTTGGTTGACGTTTTTCTCTTCAGCAAATTCAAGCCAAGGGGCGTTCGGCTTGTCAAATGGAGAAATGGTGATGCGGGTATTACCATTGATGTCGACTTTTTTGACCATGACATGGTTTAACGGAACAAAGTCGCGATGTAATGGATAACCGAGTTGTTGAGCCATCACCATTTCGGTTTCTTGAGCGGCATGAGCAGGTGAACTCAGTGCGAAAAAAGCGAGTAATTGCGTTATAGAAATGAGTACGCCAAGCACTGGCTTGGAGAAATGTTTGCTGTGTAGTTGGAACATTTTTTAATCCTTTATGCAAGGGCAGTAAGCTTTTGTGTTAAAAGTGCTTGTCTTTTGATTTGGGGGTAAAAGGTTATTGATGAAAGTTGGGTTTTTCATGATGTATCAGCAACAAGCTTTGAGTGTTAATGTTGGTGATACTAGCAGGGCGCTAAATCGAGAAGAATAGTGTATTTGCACTAGGCGTTTTTAGTGTCAATTGCTTGTTTTTAAAGGCTAAAGTATCCTCTGTATTGCTTTAAGTGGACTTAACTGCATAGAAGTTAGAAATATTTACCGTTTCCCGTCTACTTCCTTTTCGGGTCAATAGGTAGAATTGGCTAATTTAATGGTTGCTTTGTCATTAGCTAGTCATGCAATTACTTAAAATTTTGACAGGAAAAGAGTTACGGGCATAAAAAAGGCGCTCATTGAGCGCCTTTCATATGCCTGTATTTAATATTTAAAATTGGTCAGGAATGCGAATTGAGCAATTCGTTGGGGTATTCGTCGGAGTTAAATTATTGTCAGTGTAAATCTGATCACAGGTTGGCTCAGAGCTAAACCATTGATAAGTGGTTGTTCCATAAGCTGAGCCTACTTCATCATTGACATCATCAAGGTCGCCATCGGAGTTAGCATCGATCGCATTTCGATAAACGCTGTGAGAACTTTGTGTTCCGTCACTGTTATAGCTAGTTACTTCATAACGGGTTACCGCATTATTGCTCAAATCTTGATCGGAGAGGTAAGTCAATCTTTGACCAGCAGCGTTATAGGTATAGAAAGCATGCGAGTCTTTAGTACCATCTAGATTAAAATCACTCTCTTCATAAATAGGAACATATTTGAACTCATTACCATACAGAGACTCTAGTGATTCACTTACAACAAGATGTTGGGTTGAATTTGGGTTTATACCTGAAGTTTGTGCATTAGGTTCTGGATCGTTAACGTTGTAAATGGTTCTCACTACATAATCAGGGTTTGAGTAATCCCAATAGGAGGTTGAGTTGTATGCAACAACTGTTCCTGAAAAATCTTTGTCTAGACTTTGAAGTTTAATTAGACGATTACTTGTGTCGTATTCATAGATGAGTTCTTCAAGCGTAGTACCTGCTTGAACTGAACTTGGGTTTGAGGTACTTCCAGGATTACTGTTATAGATTTTCTTAACAATCAAACCACTCGCATTGTTAATTACCACCGCATTGACTCTACTTAGACTCGAACCATCGGTTGGAACTGTATCTTTGCCGGAATAAATAAATTGACTGGTGGTTGTTTCAGTACCATTGTCATCAACTCTAACATCAATCGCGGTGCTCCCATCAGCTGCACCATTGTTATAGTTATCAATATTGGTTAGTAGGTTATCTGAATTGTAAATAAAATCTGTGTCATAGCGGGTTGGACTCCCCGAATTTGGATAGTATTCGGTGTAGGTGTCTTTCGCGGTAGAAAAAGAGTACTCCTCATACCCGAAGAAATAGCCTCTCAAAGGATTATCAAAAGCATTTTGGGTAAGCGCGTAGCCAACAGGCGGTAAAATGCCCGTGCTTTCTCCATAAACTTTAATTCTGTCCAAAAACAAATCGATAGTCGTCTCTATTGGTTCAAATTTTGAAACTGATAAATAGTCAACGGTACCATCGGCATCACTGAATCGACTTGTCCCTCCATCTGACAAAGCTACCGCATAAAGGGTTGGTAATTCTACGTCGTCAGGAAGAGCTGCTGTTCCACTCCCACCGCCACAAGCGGTTAAGCCGAGCGTAGCAACTAAGGCTGCCGGTAGTAGTTTTAAATGAGTGTTTAATTTTGCTGTATACATAATTGATTGCCTTGCCTTTGAGTGATTCACTAAAATTACCTTCAAGTGGTTTTATAAAAATCTTAAGGGGTTTAGATGGCAAAAAATATAAGGAGCATGGGCTAAGCAAGATTTATTGCGATAAATCCAAAATGAGGCATTTTTTTAAAAAAATATACTGTCTTTTACTTGTTTGATGGTGGGTGCTAAAGGTTTTTTATAGGTAGTATTGGCTAGTTTTCTTATGTGAAAGACATTATTTTCGGTAATTGTATTAAACTAATTTTGTACTCTTATTAATTCAGCTTTAAGTTAACAATGTCTCGTATCTATCAAAAGTCTTTTTTGCTATTCCTTAGTTTTTGCTCAAGTTCTGTTTTCGCGAACGGGTTTTATGCGTTTAATCATTCCAATAACTCTTTTGGCTTAGCTGGTGCTTATCAATCTCAAGCACTTGGTGTCGATGCCGCTTATTACAATCCGGCTAATTTGGTTTTTATCAAAGAGTCAGAAGGGCTTTGGGAATTCGATGGCATTGTTGCGCATCAACCACAGCAAGCGTTTCGCGGCACAATTAATCTTCCTGTGGAGGATACGCCTGCCTCTGGACAAGCGGATGCGATTAATGCGGTGATGCCCTATGTTTTTTATGTGTCGCCCGAAAATAATAATTGGCGTTGGGGGCTTTCCACCACGTATCAAGGCGTAACCAGTCAATGGGGCGGACAGCCGCAGGCATTCTTAGTCGGCTCAGCGACGGTCGCCACGTTTATTCTCAGTCCAGTGGTCAGTTATAAAGTAAGTGAGCAGTTTTCGATTGGCGGTGGATTGCAGATGACTTATTCGATGTTGGAGCAATCCTCTCAAGGCAATTTATTTGGCCCCGATATGAGTTTGGACTTAAATGCGGATGGTTTTGATCTTAGCCATATTTTGGCAACTACTTATAAAGTAAATCAGGACTTTACGCTTTCTGCAGTGTATCGTTCGGCCACCGAAACAACCTTGAAAGGGGATGCTCAGGCGTTGGACGGCATTGATAATTATGATGGTGCCGCAGAAATTGATGCCTTAACGCCGGCGCTATTTCGTTTGTCAGGCGCTTATGAGTTCAATGACACGATTGTTGAGTTTGTTGCCAGTCGAGTTCTTTGGAGTGAATATGATTCAATTCAATTACGTTTAGATCGCCAGCTAACTGGGCCTGCATCGCTATACCAAGCAAAGGCGGAAAAAAATTGGCGAGATGTCGATACGGTACATTTAGGTCTAACGCACCGATATAACGATAAAACGACTTTGTTAATGGGGCTTTCCCAAGATTTAGGTACGGCGGCACCAGAGGAAAGCATTAACTTTGATTGGCTAGACGGCAAAGTGAGCGCTTTGGGTTTAGGTGTACGTTATCAGTACAGTAAAGACTACCAAGTGGGGGCTTCTTATAACTATTCGTATTACTCAAGCTCGAAAGTGAGTAATGCGATAATTGATGGCGAATATGATCGGAATGTTCATGTTATTGGCTTTTTTGTAAGTTCATCCTTTTAGCTTGAATTCGCTTAATGTTTTTGTAATCGCAGCTTTAATTGCATCCGTGAGTTGTTGTAACTGTTCTTTTGGAATATTAAACGCTGGCATGGTGTAGACCAGTTTGCCGAAGGGGCGGAGCCATGCGCCGTTTTCTAGGCAGGATGCTTGGATTTGTGAACCTAGGTCGCTTCTTTGCATTTCGATGACGCCAATGGCGCCGAGTACACGCACATCGGCAACGCCATCCAGTTCTGCGAGTGGTGAAAGTTCGGTTCTTAAATGTTGCTCAATCTGGGCGATACTCTCTTGCCAAGGCGTTTCTAGAAGTAAATCAATTGAAGCTATTGCAGTCGCGCAAGCCAATGGGTTGGCCATAAAGGTTGGACCGTGCATCAGTACGCCCGGTTCGCCTTGGCAGATGGTGTCGCTGACGTTATCGGTACAGAGCATCGCTGCCATAGTTAAATTACCTCCAGTCAGCGCCTTACCGATGGTCATAATGTCAGGGGTGATGTTTGCCCATTCACAAGCGAAGAGTTTACCGGTACGTCCAAAGCCGGTGGCAATTTCATCGGCAATCATCAATACATCGTATTCTGTACAGAGTTCACGCACGGCTTTTAGGTAAGCAGGGCGGTAAAAGCGCATGCCGCCTGCGCCTTGCACAATCGGTTCCAATGTCAGGGCTGCGATTTCATGTGAATGGCTTTGTAGAATTTGTTCCAGTTCGGCTAAATCATTATTGTCGGAGTCAATATCAAAGCCCATTTGTGGCGCTGGCGCGAAAATGCTTTGGCGCAGTACATCATTAAACAGATGGTGCATGCCATTGACCGGGTCACACACTGCCATGGTGGCAAAGGTGTCGCCGTGATAGCCATTGCGAATCGACAGCATTCTATTTTTTTCTGGACGCTGTTTGCTAATCCAATATTGCAGAGCAATCTTAATTGCCACTTCCATCGACACCGAGCCGGAGTCGGCAAAAAACACCTTGTTAAGTCCGTCAGGGGTAATCTTAATTAAACGTTTTGCCAGTTCCACTGCCGGTTCGTGAGTTAGTCCACCAAACATAATATGCGGCATGCTGTCGATCTGATCTTTCATCGCCTGCATGATTACAGGATGGTTATAGCCGTGAATCGTCGCCCACCATGAGCTCATGCCATCGACCACTTCTCGGTCGTCCGCTAAGGTGATTAACGAGCCTTGGGTCTTTTTTACGCCTATCGGCGCAACCGGATTCGGTGATGAGGAGTAAGGGTGCCAAATGTGCTGTTGGTCAACGTTGATAAGTGATTGCCAGTGGTCGGAATAATTCATAGCGGTGTGAGTCGGTTAAAGGTTTTGAAAGTGATTAAACATGGCGCAATCTAAATTAAGCGCCTGCAAGGTTGCCACAAAATCGTTTTGCAGTGGTGCTTGAATACGAATAGGTTGTTCTGTGTGCGGGTGGGTAAACGCTAAAGACGTTGCTGCCAAATAGAGGCGATGATAGCCGCGCCAATCATTAAATAAATGGTTGTGATTACGGTCCCCATAGCTGACATCGCCAATAATGGGATGACTGATGCCATTTAGGTGACGACGAATTTGGTGCTTACGCCCAGTTTTTGGGCGCAGTTCTAGCAGTGAATAGCGTTGTTGTTCGAATTTACCGAGATGTTTATCGAGCGTGCTTTGTCCAAGTGTTTGATAAGCGGTAAAGGCTTCTTGCGCTGTAGTCGGTTCTTGTTTGTCACGGTCGCCGTATTTGTCTTTTTTATACATCAATGCTTTGTCGATTTCACCCTGTGCTGCCGTCCAGCCGCGTACTAATGCTAGATAGGTCTTTTGTAGCGAATGTTGGGTGAACTGCTCGCCCAAGTGGCGTGCGCTCTCTTTGTTTAATGCGAAAAGCAGTAGGCCGGAAGTTGGTTTGTCGAGACGATGAACCGGAAAGACTTCTTGACCGATTAAATCACGGGTCAGCTGAACCGCAAATTGCGTTTCATGTTTATCAATGGGTGAGCGGTGAACCAAGAGGGCAGCGGGTTTATGAATCGCTACGATATGTTCGTCGTGATAAAGCACTTTTAAACTGTCTAATTGGCATTGTGTTTGCATTTAAAGATCTCAGGCGTAAACTTTGTCGCTTATTTTAACGTGCTCACCGCGGCTTGAAAGGAAAGTGTTTTGGAATTTAGTACCCTTGAATGGTTTTTGATTGCGCTGATTTTTGTCTGGACTGGCTTTGTGCGCACTGGATTAGGTTTTGGCGGTGCGGCGTTAGGGTTGCCGTTTATGCTGATGATTGAAGATAATCTGCTGTATTGGCTACCGATTATTGGTATTCACCTGTTGTTTTTCTCTAGCCTGACGTTAAGCAAAGCATTGAAACAGGTAGATTGGGAATATCTTAAACGCAGTTTGGGGTGGATTTTGCCGCCGACCTTATTGGGCGTGTTTGGTTTGGTGAGTCTGCCGACCAGTTGGTTGGTGATTTTTGTCTACACCATCACCATTTTTTACGCGGTGATGTGGATGTTGGATAAAGCGATTCACTCCGAGAATTCATGGGTCGATAGAACGTTATTGGTGTTTGGTGGCTATGTTGCAGGCACGAGCTTAACCGGTGCGCCGTTGATGGTGGCGGTATTTGCACGGCATATTGCGGCGCATTTATTACGCAATACGCTGTTTGTTCTGTGGTTTATTCTGGTGTCGATCAAAATGAGTACCTTTGTGATGCTGGATGTGGTGATCGAATGGCAAACGGCGTTGATGCTAATTCCCGTCGCGGCAATAGGCCATGTGGCTGGATTGAAAGCACACGAATTTATCTTACATAACAACAGTTTATTTAAGCGTGTTATGGGGGCGATGTTATTGGTGGTGAGCTCTATTGGGTTGGTTGTGATTTTGTTAAATGGCAATCTTTAAAATTTTTTGCAAAAAAACCTTGTGCTTTCGCATTCGCGCTGTAAAATGCGCACCCACAAACAACGCGCCTAGCGATGTTTAGCGAATTTAAAGTTAGTCAAAAATAAATTCAATTTTATATTGACACTCTGAAAAGAAGCTTTAAAATACGCATCCACAATTTGGAGGGTTTCCCGAGCGGCCAAAGGGGGCGGACTGTAAATCCGCTGACTACGTCTTCGGTGGTTCGAATCCACCACCCTCCACCATGCGGGTATCGTATAATGGCTATTACCTCGGCCTTCCAAGCCGATGATGGGGGTTCGATTCCGCCTACCCGCTCCAAATTCTAAGAAGCTCTCTTTTTCGAAAGAGGGCTTTTTTACTAAATATCGCTTCCATAGCTCAGTAGGTAGAGCGCATCCATGGTAAGGATGAGGTCACCAGTTCGATCCTGGTTGGAAGCTCCATTTAATTTTGTTTAGAAATTAAGCCGACGGCTTCTGCTGAAAGGTTGAGTCGCAGCTAACACGGAGTTTTGCATCATGGCAAAAGAAAAGTTTGAACGTTCGAAACCGCACGTAAACGTAGGTACTATCGGTCACGTTGACCATGGTAAAACAACTCTTACTGCGGCATTAACTATCGTACAGGGTGCGAAGTTCGGTGGTGAAGTAAAAGACTACGCAAACATCGATAACGCTCCAGAAGAGCGTGAGCGTGGTATCACAATCTCAACCGCACACGTTGAGTACGAATCAGAAGCACGTCACTACGCGCACGTAGACTGCCCAGGGCACGCTGACTATGTTAAAAACATGATCACCGGTGCTGCACAGATGGACGGCGCAATCCTAGTATGTTCTGCTGCGGATGGCCCAATGCCACAGAC
>NZ_JAGETV010000014.1 GCF_017571465.1 Thiomicrorhabdus marina
AAAGCTGAGTTGAGTCATGAAACCTATCCCAAAATAGTCAAAAGAGTGCGAATTATCTCACAGAGACAAAAACGGCGGACTTGTTACGTGTTTCCTTAACGATTTTGATGTTAAGAGGTGATGATTTTAAGGTATGTATTACAAGAGAATAAAAATATATCTAGTACATAAAAGGTGGTGATCTAACCTTCATTCCCATTATTTTAAGCAGTCTGGTGAAGCTAACGGCATACTTTATAAATACAGAATGGGTCACGTATAATAAAGCAATAGTTATTGAAATTGCATAGACAGATAAAAAGCTTAAAGCTCTTTTCAATAATGCGTCTTCACATACATCTTCATCGAGAAAATCCCCGAAAACCATGTGATGCAAAGTATTAAAGTCACAATCTGAAATAAACAGTCCAGGACGATTTACTACAGAATCCAACTGCATTAATATTTTTATACTTGAACTGTCATACAAAGTTTCATCAACCATATTTCAATTACTTTTAGCAAAAATGTGTTCTCACTGAAAAAAAGCACTGCATTGCATTTAATCAATTATATTGAAGGGCTTCTAGCTCCCTCAACTACTGTAGATGCTTAGCTAAATGCTAATACCATCATAATTTCCTTTATATAAAAAACTAACTTCTAAGAATTTAATAACTAGTAACTCATGGACTCATAGAAACACTCCTATTTCTAAAGACAAATTAAATTCCAATTAAAAGTACAACTAATTGATTTAATACCTCAAGACACTCCTTCAACAAACGAAGACTAGAATATAGTTTTATCTGCGCGTTAACTGCACATATAGTTAAGTTAATAAAACCATGAAGCCAAAACAGGCATAAATATGCTAGTTGCTGCTTGTTTTTTAATAGTTTTAAAAATCGCTGTTTAAGTAACTTCACCTTATTTCCTTTTAGAAACAAGGGAGCACAAAAACATCTACAAAGGCTGCACGAACACTGAACAGCTAATTAATTTATATAGACTGCGATCTCTTTTTTCAACTAATAAATTTCCTAACGCTGCTCTGCGCAATACAAGACGCTCTCAGCCTCTAACGAGGCTTCATCAGCTCTTACCCTTTGTCTTTTGTTTACGCAGCTTCAGGAGTATTCCGCTTCGCTCCATACATCCTTCGCTACGACACAACGACACGGGTAAAAACTGACCACTGGATAAGGTGAAGGGAGGGAGAGGGTTGCTGACCGGCTAAATAGTTTCAAAATCCCATATAAAGTAAATAATGAGTTTGATATTGAAACTATGGGTATAACACCTTAGTTCTCCAAGCAAGCTATCTGAACTACCCTCCCTCCCTTTTATATTAAAGGTGGTCATCTTGTTCCCGTGCCTTGGAGAAGCCATGCAGCGCAGCGGAATGGTGCACTCCAGAAGGCTAAGGGATAAAAGATGATTAAACTCCGTTAGGAGTTTAAAACCTATGGGCGTAGAGCAATCGTGTTGATGAATTTAATAAAACTTAAATAAATTATGTAAGTACTGAATAAAGATCAATTTTCATGCCTGAGAAGGATTTACAATTTAGGGTATTTTCTAGGGTATCATTTTCTTCAGGCAATAAAAAACCCCAGGTTAATCAATAACCTAGGGTTTGAATATGGTGCGAGCGGAGAGACTCGAACTCTCACACCAAAGGCACCAGAACCTAAATCTGGCGTGTCTACCAATTCCACCACGCTCGCATTGTGGTGGTCGCACCTGGAATCGAACCAGGGACACATGGATTTTCAATCCATTGCTCTACCAACTGAGCTATGCGACCTCAACTTGTGCGGCGTATTGTAGTGATGCGGTCTACAGCTGTCAAACATTTTTTCAGAAAAAATGGAATTTTTTAAATAGGAGGGGTTTTATCTATATTTTAGTTGAGGATAAGAACTAAATTGGCTTGGTGATAAGTAATTTTACTATACTTTTGGCGACTGTTGCTCGTAAGGAATTTTTAGTAATATGTGTTTTGATAAAAAAAATTTACATACAGGGTTTTACAGCAAGGATCGCTATGCATAATCTGCCTGAGCAAGGTGTTAGACGAATTAAAGGTATTTCTTGGTTAGGTATCGTTGGCGCTTTTTTTTCACTTTTTGCTTTAATGTTTTTTAGTTACCAAATTATTTATCAGCAGCAAAAAGTCATTTATCTTGAAAGTGTTCAGCAAAATAAGTATGAAGAGTTTTTGAGAGCTAAGAGTGTTCTTGATGAACTTGCAAACTTGAGTGTTCAAACGCGAATCATGAATAATGATGTAGTTGGTTTGATGTATCAGGCCAAATATAGTGAGGGCGACGAAAGAAACAAAATAAGATCAAAACTTTACACTCAGTTGTATGACCAATATCAAATACTAAAACATCAATTTCACATACGCCAACTGCACTTTCATCTGCCAGGCCCAATAAGTTTTTTACGGTTTCATCGCCCCTCTAAATATGGTGATTCATTAAAAGGTATTCGTGCTTCGTTGGATTTAGTTAATGAAATCCATAAACCGGTCACTGGTTTTGAAGAAGGTCGGATTTTTAATGGGTTTAGACATGTTTATCCGTTATTTTTTCATGATGAATTTGTTGGAAGCGTTGAGGTGTCTTTTGGAATGGATGCCATTAGTAATGAGTTGAGATACGACCAAAATACGAATCAAATCTTCTTGATTTTAAAAAAACGAGTTGAACAGAAAGTATTTATAGGTGAGCGCACGAATTACATTGCCTCTCCTTTTGGTAGTGATTGGCTTATCGATAAAAAGGCTTTACAAGCAGGCCTGCAAGCTAAATCACTGGACTACTCGATAATTGAAGGAATTAATGCCAAATTAAAGAGCATGGTTAATCTTAGTCCAATAGGCACGGAATTGGGTGGTTTTATTAAAGAAGTGGCTTTCGATAACTTGCCGTACACGGCAACGTTTATTCCTATAAATAATATTGAAGAAGAACGTTCTGGGTGGATAGTTTCTTATGAAAAAGACAATTTTTTAAGAATTATACGTACTAATTATTACGTCATTGTTTTTCTGATCATTTTATTAAGTGCTTTTCTGTCATTTTTACTGTTTTTATGGCAACAAAACCGCGAAAAGAAAATTGTCGCATTGGAATATATTTCGACACACGATACGCTAACCGGTGTTTATAACAGAAAGAGCCTCGATATGTACTTTGATAAGACTATTGAGCAAGGCCTTAGTGTCCAGCTGATTTTTTTTGACATTGACTACTTTAAGAACGTTAATGACGTTTATGGACACTTGACTGGCGATGAGGTATTACAGTCAATAGCACAGATTGTGAAAAATAGTATCCGTAAAAATGATGTTTTCGTTCGATGGGGCGGAGAAGAATTTGTGCTTGTTATTGAAGATCAAAGTCTAGATATAGCTGTAAATATCGCTGAAAAATTACGACTTTCTATACAAGACACTAAGTTTACGGACAAGAACTTAAAAATAACATGTAGCTTTGGGGTTGTTAGCTCAACACCAAACGATACATTAGAAACAATTACTCGACGAGCAGATGCTTTCCTTTATGAAGCCAAGGCTTCGGGCAGAAATAGAGTTATTTCAGGGATTAACTTGGTCGAGTGATTTACCTTGTTCAGGACTTAATCTGATTGTTTCTGGATCGAGTATTTTGGCTGTATCGCGGTATAGAAAATCTCTAGATCAGCATTAAATGTATTTTTACTTATTTAGGAATAATTTTATTTCATGTTTTATAGAGTGTAATAAATACTTACTTGGTGCTGTAAATTTATTATATGGCATTGTGAAAAAGATTTAGAACAGAGAGGATTCGACATGAGATTAAATGCAATTTATTGGCAGAAAGGTTTTGAAGATGGTGTGAATCAGAATGAGTTTAAACCTTCGGGTGAATATGATAGGTTTAGCTATCATTTTGGTTTTAAGAATGGTTCGGCAGTTTCGCCCGCTTCATGGATGAAAGGGTTTATTGATTCCTGCATGTTAAAAGCGTATTCAGATGAAAACGTCCATTTTGAAAGTTATAGAGATGGATATGAACTAGCAAAAGAGCACTTTGAAGATATTTCTGATTTTTTACATTTTGAGACGTTAAAGAAAAATCTTGCGTGGTTGAGAAGTTAAAAGTTTATCTATGTGTATTAATTTTGACTTGAGCTGACAG
Source organism: Thiomicrorhabdus marina (assembly GCF_017571465.1). Classification (GTDB taxonomy): domain Bacteria; phylum Pseudomonadota; class Gammaproteobacteria; order Thiomicrospirales; family Thiomicrospiraceae; genus Thiomicrorhabdus; species Thiomicrorhabdus marina. The sequence goes on from NZ_JAGETV010000014.1 coordinate 4,176, forward strand.
TTACTCATCCGCGACGAGGTTTGCTGTTAGCTCAAGCGCCAGAGTATTTTAGTTCTCGGTAATTTTTAAATCCCCATTTTCCACATCGCTAATTTCCATAAAAATGCCCATCATAGCATTTGGTTTTTTCGAGCTCGTTGCTGTGCTGAACAGCGTGTCTTTAGAGTGAACCATAATATAATCCTTGCTACTCTTGTGCTTGATTCGGTAGCGAATCACAAAAGTTTCTCCAACGTTACTCGCTTTCACCTTTTCAATATGCTGAAGCACTGAACTGAGATCATCTGGATGAAATAAGTCCATAAACGCTTTGCTGTCTAAGTTTTTTAAATCGTCGAGCGTATAGCCAAGTAATTTCGTGTAAGCAGGATTTATAAAGGAATTACAGCCTGTCTTAAAGTCATAGATGAAAACACCGCCGAGTGAATTGTTTAACAAAATATCGGTAAATGTTTGCTGACGATCTATTTCATCTCTCGCTTGCGCCATTTCAGACACATCCGTTAAGGTCCCCATTACATATTCGGCTTGTTTTAGGTTATTGAAAGACGCGGCAACTTCCAGTTTTAGCCAAAGTATTTCTTTTTCCGAGTTAAGTGCTCTAAAGGAAATTGTTTGAGGGTTTTTCATGGTGAGCACATTTTCAATGAATTCTTCAAAGGTACTTCTATCTTCGGGGTAGATTATTCCTACTAAAGCCTCGTAAGTTGGTTGGTATTTCTCTATGTCTAACCCAAAAAGCTTAAAGACGCCCTGACTCCAAGCCATTGTATTTTTGGGAATATCCCAGCGAAAAGATCCCGTTTTGCCAAGTGACTCAGCATCGATTAGCAGTGTATTTGTTCTCTCGAGTTCATTTGCTAATTGCTCTAGTTCCGTTTGTTGATGGTCTTTATCTTCATAGGCAATTCGCAGTTCGGCATAGGCGGTTTGCAGTTCTTCATTGGTCGACTGGAGCTCTTCATTGGTAGTTTCAAGCTCTTCGTTTGAACTTTGTAACTCTTCATTGGAACTTTGCAATTCCTCATTCATGGATTGCATTTCTTCATTTGAGGTTTCAAGCTCTTCAATTACGGTCTGTAGCTGTTCCTTGGCTTTGATTAACTGGCGTTCTTGTTCCTGATATAACGTTGAATCGGTATCATTGTCACTGGGCTTAGACAGGGGAAGATCCAAGACATCTTCTATCTGGCATAAAATAAGTACTAATCGTCCCATACCCGCTTGGTGTTCAATTTCGATTAAAATCAAACGCGTCCAATAAGTTTCTTTGTCAATGGTGAGTTTTTGGAAAGCCGTTTTTACAATCGATTGTTCAGAGCCAAGAACGTGAATAGCTGAGCGTAAATCAATTGATAGGCTTGGGTGTAAGTTCTGAAAAATGTTGTTTGTCGGCAAGCCTTCAGGACGCAGAAGCAACGGGTTTTTTCCTTTCGAATACACGATATCCATATTGTCATTGATTAATATGGAATGAGGAAGTATCAGCTCACGTGTTTTGAGAGTGACTAAATCGCCAAGCGTATCCGTTATTTTATTTGCGTTAGAGGCAATGTTTTCTTTTTTGATTTTTGGCATATCTGCGGCAAAATCAACAAGGTGCGCTTTTGATTTTTTGGTTTCAGGCGGCGTTTTTTTGCCAATGAAGCTTGCTTCAAAAATCTTACCGTTTTTAGAGATAGTGCGGAATGTATCTTGATAAACCCCAATAGATTCAGATTGCCCTAGAAATAAGAGTCCCTGCGGGTTCAGCGCATAGTGAAATAATGGAATAACTTGGCGTTGTAATTCAAGATTAAAGTAAATTAAAAGATTACGACACGACAATAAATCCAAACGCAAGAAAGGAGGGTCTACGGTTACATCGTGGACAGAGAAAATCACTGACATCTTTATCGGTTTGATAACTTGAAATTGTGCGCCGTTAACCGTGAAATACTTGCGTTTTATTTTATCTGGTAATTTGTGCAAAGCACTTTCAGGATAGATACCGTTACGGGCGAATTCAACCGCATGTTTATCGATATCAGTAGCAAAAATTTGTATTTTGTAATCTTCGAACTTTGCACCGAGGATTTCGGACAGAATGATGGCAATCGAATAGGGTTCTTCGCCTGTACAACAGCCAGGTGTCCAGACTCGAATCGTTGTATTGTCTTTTTTTTCTAAATAAAGGCTAAGTTCTTCTTGAAGCACATTGAAGGCTCTGGCATCACGGAAAAATGAGGTCACCCCTATTAACATGTCATTGAAAAGCAGCTCGACTTCATTTTTATGTTTCATCAAATGCTCAACATACTCTTCCACTTTGCTAATTTTTAAAGCGGTCATACGACGTTCGATTCGTCGCATGATGGTTGATTTTTTATAAAGAGTGAAGTCTATTTTGAAGCGTTTTTTTAGGATATTAAGGATCTTGAAGTAAGATTCTTTTGACAGGTTTGTCTCCAGTCCAAGAGAGGCTTGGAAAGGAAAGCTAGAAATATTTTTGAGCTCAGGACCAATCTCTTCAGGCGGTAAAATTAAGTCGACATTACCGGAATTTATTGCCGCGTTTGGCATGCCGTCATATTTGGCAGTGTTTGGATCTTGCACTATACCAAATCCGCCTTCCCCTTTAATGGCTCGAATTCCTCTTGATCCATCGGTACCTGTACCAGAAAGAATAATGCCGATTCCCCTTTTGCAACGGCAATGGACTCAAATAACATATCAACTGAAGGGCGCGGGATGTGGCGGTTTTCTCCCATTAATGACAGCAAAATTTTGTCGTCTTTGGTTACCTCAATATTATAGCTGGGTGGGCAAATATATAAGGTGTCAGGCACTAATTTATCTGCATTACGAGCAGCAACCACAGGAATGTTTGACCCTTTTTCCAGTAGGTCGACCATCATGCTCCGGTATGAAGGAGATAAATGCTGCGCAAGGATGAAACTCATTCCAGAATTGGGGGGGAGGTTAGCAACTAAAGCCTGAAGCGCTTCTAAGCCACCGGCGCTGGCGCCAATTCCAACGACAATAAGTTGACCAGATTCTGAGCCTTTTATTCCTTCAAGGTTTGTTATCTCTTTTTCCTGAGCTGTTGAAGGAGGCGATTGGTCTGAATGTTTGGTCATGAAGATTCCGTTTTTACTGTAAATGGCGAGTATGGATGCGTTTCTTGAAGTTAATTTAAACTTTCTTAGCAAGCACCATAACATTCTCACCTATAAAACGTTCAGTGATTGGCCAGGGGTGATTGAAAAGTGTTAATACTCAATGCAAAAATTATATTTTTGAAAGCTCTTCATGGCAAGGAATGTCTATCTTAGAAGATCGCTAAGGAAGCGGAGAGCGGGTTGGTTTTTCTGTTTTTATGATAGTGCGGGGTTATTTCCATATTTTTTGTACGGAAAATTTAATATGGTTAGATAAAATTTATTCATATATTATTTGCAATAAGTAATATTTACACTTCCGAGTGATTGGGAGTAAAATATCTCTTACTTAAAAGATAACCGCAGAGGGCGCACTAATGAGCCTCCGATTTCAAATATTGCCTTCAGGTCAAATTAAAATTGAATTTCCTGAAATGTCAGATTGCCCGAGTTTGAAAAACGAACTCAAGCAGTTTATTCAGACAAATGTCACTTCTAACACGACGGTTCAGTTGGACTTGAATAAGGTGCAAAGCGTTTTTTCACTGTTGATTTTCTGCATTATGGAGGTGTTCGCAAAGGTTGGAGATAGCCGAAAGGTTTATGTTCTAAATGCCTCGGATAAGGTCGTTGATGGAATGTTATTTTTGCGAATGGATAATTATGTGACATTTGAGACGGAGTTTTCATTTGTTGAGAGCGATTAAATGACTTCGATAAGTCTCTGCGGTAAGTTCATGGGCTTATTCTGCGTTTCCTTAATTCCAGTGAGAATTCCGTCTTAAAAACTTTCCTCAACACAACTTTAAACCAACTGCTTTAGTGACATCACTTTCTTCTATCAGGTCTGAGAACTCCCCTGGTATCACTGCAAATGATCGCCTAGTTAAGACGCATTTTTGCGATGCTTAAAGCCATTTGGGCTTGTTCCGTATTTATCTAATAGTGCCTGAAATTCTGGTGCTTTCTTCGCGGGTGATTTGTAGAAACCTTGGTAGTAATGGCAGCCTTGTTGACGGAGAAAATCGATTTGATCTTGGTTTTCAACGCCTTCAGCGACCACTTTATATTGCAGTACGTTTGACATGGCAAGAATAGCGACCACGATGGCGGCATCGTCTTTCTCATAGGGAACATTGTCCATAAAAATTTTGTCGATTTTTAGAATATCGATAGGGAAGTACTTCATATAGCCATAAGAAGAATAACCGGTACCGAAGTCATCAATGGCAATCGATACGCCTTGCGCTTTTATTGCATGCAGCATATTGGCGAGAAGTTGTTTATCGACTGAGAGTACGCTTTCGGTGATTTCTACTACAAGGCGTTCAGCTTGGAAGCCGGAGGTTTCCAGTGCGGTCTTAACGATTTGTGCGACATTTTGATGTCGCAGTTGTTGCAAGGAAACATTTACGGAAATATGCAGATCATAGCCTTGATCTTGCCATCTTTTGCCTTGTCGGCATGCTTCATCAATTACCCAGGCACCAATGTCTGAAATTACCTCGCTTTCTTCAGCAATCGGTATGAATTTGTCTGGCGGGATATATCCTTCTACAGGATGCTTCCAACGCAGTAAGGCTTCAGCACCAATAATGCGGTCATTGTTTAAATAGGATTGCGGCTGGTAATGTAGCTCAAACTCATTTCTGTCTAAAGCCTGATGCAAAGCGTTGTGATAGCGAACATGTTCATTCACTTCATTAACGTATTTGGCATGGTAAAAACGGTAGGTATTACGCCCTGCCTGTTTGGCACGGTATAGGGCGATGTCGGCAAACTGTAAGTAGTGCTTAGCACTTTCAACTTGCTGAAGTGGTGCGACAATGCCGATACTGGTACTTAAATGCAATATCGATTGCTCCAGAACCTCATAGGGCTTGGTGAGTACATCATTCATCTCCTGCGCCAAGTGTTCTAAATCGGATTTCTCTTGCACTGATTCAGTCACCAGAATGAACTCGTCACCGCCCAAATGAGAAATAAAGCCTAACTGTGCGAAGTTGTCCTGTAATCGTTTGGCGATTTCTTGTAAAACGGCATTACCGGTGTCATGTCCAAAGCTGTCATTGATATGTCGGAAATGGTCTATGTTAAGGAAAAAAATCGCGCAGTCACAACCTTGTTTATGGTGCAGTTTCTCAGTGATATAGTGCAATAGAGAAGAACGGTTGGCGAGTCCGGTCATCGGGTCGTAATGTGCCAGTTGTTCTAAATCAGCCTCATACTGTTTTTGCTTAGTCGTATCGCGGATTATGCCAACCGCATGCCATTGTCCATCCTGATGTAAAGTGCTTAAGGAAAGTGCAATATTGAACTCATGGCCATCTTTATGCTGAGCATGCGCATTGATTATTTCGCCGACAATATCGACAATTCCGTCTTGTGCAAATTTTGCAAAGCCAGCTTCAAACTGATTCAGGTAGCGTTTCGGCACAATCAGTTTATGTAGGTCTTGACCTAGCGCTTCACTTGCGGAGTAGCCAAACAGGCGTTCTGCTGCGGGATTCCAAAAAGAGGTTCTTCCATGGGCGTCTATTTGCACAATCGCATCCTGACTGGTGTCGGTAATGCCTTGCAATTTTGCTTCTTGGGCAATCAAAGCTCGGTTGGCTGCTTTTCCAAGTCGCACTGACTTTTCTAAGTCTTTCTGGTTTTTGAGGAGAAGTTGTACAAATAGATCGATAATTTTGAAAACGCCGAGCATGCCAATAAGAATGATAGTAAAAGCGACCACCGACAAAGTAAGAATAGTCTGGTTAACGACTCGGTAAAACTCATCTTGTTGCATTCTTAAGAACATAAACCAATCGGTATTTTTGACTGATCTAAACGTTATTACGTAATTCTCTAAGACCGGTAAGGTATGCTTTTCCACTGAAGATGTCGGATGAAATTGGCCGATTAACTCCGCTAACCCTAAATGACTATGCGGCCTTCTCGGTTCAAAGAAATGGGTGAAGGGATTCTGATTTGTCGGATAAATGAGAGAAGCATCACCGGTTTCACCAAGGTTGTCATAGTTTTTGATAATGTTGCGTAACTCATCTGAATTGAACAGAACAATATCAACCCCGAGTTTATTGTTATTGCGGTCAAAGATCGGCGCAATCACGATGATTTTCAGTTGGTTGTTGATCGAGATAGGGTTTTGAACGGATATCTTCTCGCTATGTAGAGATGATGTGCGTATAACGCTTTCGGGAATGTTTTCTCCGAGTGTTAAAACCACCTCTCCTTTTATATCCAGTCTTGTAATGCCCTCGATGCCGTCCGAGTAGGTGATGGCATCATTTAATTTAGGCTTTGAAAAGTTCACCATTTCCTCAAGTGAAATTTTTCCTTGGTTGTACAGGCTGAGTTGATTGCGAATGGCCGAACGGCTGGTGATTTGGTCGGATATATCCATAATCTTTGAGACATATTGCTCAACGGCTACCGCCTTGTCATTCATCAGATGGCTGAAGTTTTTCTCTTGTTCTCCTCGGAGCAGTTGATGAAGAGGAAATATAACCGACGTCAGCAGAATAATACCGATTAGCGCTAACACAAAGAAGGTTTTGCGGTACGTTGAGTTACGGATACGAATTATGTAGTTCGATTTCAGCTCTTCCTTCATAACTTGTTCCTCGCGCTCATTTTTGAAGGAGTCATTCTACAGCGGAATTCATACAATAAGTTGATACAGAACACCTACCTTAGTCATCGGAAGCCGTACTGAAGAAGCGATCCTTGGCAATAACCCATTCTGCTAAAGCCTTATAAGCGCTTCTAAATCTAAAATGATCAATGTAACTTGCGGTTATCAAGCGGCATTAATGTATTTTTAAAAGTAAGCCATTCTGAATTTTTCTACCGAGAATTTCTCTTTCTTGTTTGCAAGCACTCTTATGGTGCCTTTTTGCATTGTTGTCGCCCTATATTGAAGCATTTTTTTGCTGCTTTAGGGTTTTTTTAGTGCTTTTTAATCAATGGCTTAAAGAAAAACTTTTCACAAAATCAGGGATTTTTTTAGGTTGTAAAAATATTCAATAATATTAAACATTATTTCTTGATATGAAACTTTTACTGAGTTATTATTTGAATCAAAGTTTCATTAAAGGAAAATTTTAAGATGAAAACTAACGCCTATGTCTTAACGATTTCTTGCCCGGATCGGGTTGGGATTGTCGCTAAGGTGTCTGCTTTTCTGGCCGAACATGACTGCATGATTGCCGAAGCAAATCATCATGCGGATACCCATTCAGGCATGTTCTTCATGCGCAATGAAATCACTGACATTAAGGTTTCAGACGAGGAGTTTCGTGCAGGTTTCTCAAAAATCGCTGAGGAGTTCGGGATGCAGTGGAAATTAAATTCCACTTGCGAAAAAAAGCGCGTGTTGTTGATGGTCAGTAAGCAAGATCACTGTTTACAGGATTTGCTGTATCGCTGGAGTAGCGGCGAGTTGGAGTACGACATTCCTTGCGTTATCTCTAACCATTTGGATATGAAAGCTTTGGTTGAGTGGTATGGCATTCCTTATATCCATGTCCCGGTGACGCCGGAGAATAAGCCGCAGGCGTTTGCCGAGGTGGTTAAGTGGGTCGATCACTATGAAGCCGATACCATCGTGTTGGCACGTTACATGCAAATTATTCCGCCGGAGCTTTGTCAAAAATATTCGGGTCAGATTATCAATATCCATCACAGTTTCTTGCCGTCATTTATCGGCGCTAAACCCTATCACCAAGCATTTGAGCGCGGCGTGAAGTTAATCGGCGCGACCTGCCACTATGTCACCGAAGATTTGGATGCCGGACCGATTATCGAACAGGACGTAGTACGTGTTTCGCATAGTGAGTCGGCAGCTGAAATGGTGATTCTCGGTAAGGACGTTGAGAAAAACGTTTTGGCGCGCGGTTTGAAGTTCCATCTACAAGATCGTGTTTTGGTGTACGGCAATAAAACCGTCGTGTTTGCTTAGGAGATTTGGATGCCGCTTAGATTGCTTAAATATGCGTGGAAAAAGTCGGAAGACGAGCCGCGTTTTTTCCCCGAAGAAAAGCCGTTAAAAACATCCTATGACGTGGTCATTATCGGTGGCGGTGGGCATGGTATGGCCTGCGCTTATTACCTTGCCAAAGAGCATGGCATTACCAATGTTGCGGTGCTTGAACAAGGCTATATCGGCGGCGGCAATACCGGCCGAAATACCACCATCGTGCGCTCTAATTATCTGACTTCGGAAGGAGTTAAGTTCTATGACGAGAGCTTAAAACTGTTTGAAGACCTGAGCACAGATTTTGACTTGAATATTTTCTATTCAACGCGCGGTCATTTCACGTTAGCACATACCGACAGTGCCATGCGAACCATGCGTTGGCGTGCCGAAGTCAATAAGCATCACGGTATCGACAGCGAAGTGGTTGATGTGGACACCATTCAGAAAGAAGTGCCTTACATGGACATGAGTTGCAACGGTCAGCACCCGGTAATGGGCGCTCTATATCACGCTCCGGGTTCGGTAGCTCGGCATGATGCGGTGGCGTGGGGCTATGCTCGCGGTGCACAGATGCGCGGTGTGGAGATTCATCAGAAAACCAAAGTGAGCGACATTAAAACCAAAAGCGGCAAGGTGGTTGGTGTGCAGACTGATCGCGGTTTTATCGAAGCCAACAGTGTCGTGTCGATGGTGGCCGGCTCAACGCCACGCATTACCGAAATGTTAGAAATTGAAACGCCGATTGAAATTTTCCCTCTGCAAGCTTGCGTCACTGAACCGGTTAAACCGTTTATGGACACGATTGTGGTGTCCGGTAGCTTGCATGTCTATGTCAGCCAGTCTTCGCGCGGCGAGTTGGTGATGGGGGCATCGGTCGATCCGGCGGAGTTGCATTCGACTCGTTCGACGTTGGATTTTGTCGAAGGTTTAACCGACCAGATGATGGATCTATTTCCGTTTACCAGTCGTCTGAAGATTATGCGCCAGTGGGCTGGCATGAGTGATATTACCCCGGACTTTGCGCCGATTATGGGCAAAACCGATGTCGACGGTTTTTATCTGGATGCCGGTTGGGGGACTTGGGGCTTTAAAGCGACGCCTATCAGTGGCAAAACCATGGCTTACACGGTTGCCAATGACAGACCGCATGAGTTGATTAAACCGTTCAGTTTAGATCGCTATGCGAATTTTGAATTGGTTGGCGAAAAAGGCGCGGCTTCGGTCGGGCATTAATAAGGCATGGGAGAAGTCGTATGAAATTTGTCACTTGTCCAAGTCTTGGACGCAGAGCCTTAAGCGAATTTACTTTCGGTGGGCGAGTTGAAAAAGAAACTGATCAAGAAGCGGTTTCCGAAAGAGAGTGGGCGGAGTACGTGTTTTACCACAATGGCGCGCCGAAAACTCAGCAGGAATGGTGGTATCACCGCCCGACCGGAATCTGGTTTCTGTTTCAACGTAATACCCTGACGGACTCGATTACTCAGGTTGATTTTGCCAATAAAGGATTAACCAATGATGCGTAGACTTTCTCCACAACCACTGGAGTGGATTAATCGTAGCCAATCGGTCACTTTTGTTTTTGAGGGCGAAGAGATTAAGGGGTTCGATGGTGATGTTATAAGCAGTGCTTTGTGGGCGCAAGGTCATAAAGTGCTCGGGCGCAGTTTTAAATATCACCGTCGTCGCGGCCTGCTCAGCTTTGCCAATCATGATATTAATGTGATGTTGCAAACCGCAGATACGCCGAATGTGCGCGGTGATGTCGTACAACCGGAGCAAGGCCAAACCTACAAGGCGGTCAATACCTTCGGTTCGCTGGCTCAAGATAAAGGCGCGCTGGTCGAGTGGATCAGTAAATTCCTACCGGTTGGCTTCTATTACAAGGCGTTCTATTCTCCGAAATTCCTATTTCCTAAATGGGAACGTTTAATTCGTGAAATGGCTGGTTTAGGCACCGTCGATACCAGTTGGGGTGAACGTCGTCAGCCAAAACGTTATCGTCATTGCGATGTCGCCGTTATCGGTGCCGGCCCTTCCGGTATGGCTGCTGCAATCGCCGCCGCTAAACAAGGCGTAGATGTCTGTTTAATTGATGAAAACCCTTATATCGGCGGTTCTCTGGATTATCAATACGCCAATGAAGAAGCGCTGGAAGTCACGCGTGACGATTTAAAAACAACCATCGCTGAGATGGACAATATCCAAGTGATTACATCCGCTTTTGTGGCCGGTTTTTACGGCGACAACTGGTTGGCAGTTAATAGCCAACAGGGTTTGATTAAGCTCTCGGCACAGTCGGTAGTGGTCGCAACCGGGGTATTTGAGCAGCCGGCGGTGTTCCGTAATAACGATTTGCCGGGGGTGATGAATGCCTCGGCGGCACAGCGTTTGATGGCGCGTTATGCGGTTGCACCTTGTAAGGAAGCGGTGGTTCTGACCGCCAATCCGGAAGGCTATCGTGCGGCATTGGATTTAATCAAAAACGGTGTAGTGGTTAAGGCCATTTTAGATACCGGTTGCGGCGAAAATTCTTGGTCTGTACCGGTTAAACAGGCAGGCATTCCTGTGTTTGAAAACGCCGCGATTATTGAGGCGAAAGGACGCAAGGCATTGCAAGGCGTGGTTTATGCCGTGAACGGTGTTCAGCAGTCCTTAGATTGCGATGGTTTATTGATGAGTGTCGGTTGGGCGCCTGCCGGAGCACCTTTGTATCAAGCCGGTAGTAAATTCGCCTATAACGCCATTCTTGAACAGCTCCTACCGCAAGAATTGCCGCAAGGTGTGTTTGCCTGCGGCCGTATAAATGGCGTGTTTGAGATCGTGGATCAGATAAAAGACGGTCAACAAGCGGGGATGGCTGCCGCATTAGCTGTGCAAGACAAATCTGTACCGGACTTTACTGACTATACCGCAACGCGGGCGCACTCACATTCTTACCCGATTTGGCAACATCCGAAAGGCAAAGAATTTATCGACTTTGATGAAGATATTCAGATTAAAGACCTAAAAGGTGCGATTGCACAAGGCTTTGACAATATCGAGTTAATGAAGCGTTTTTCGACCATCGGCATGGGGCCGAGCCAAGGCAAGCACAGCAATATGAATGGTATTCGCTTACTTGCCAAACTGACCGGAAAAAGTATCGACCAAACCGGTTCGACTACGGCGCGCCCCATGTTTCACCCGACCGAAGTATCGCATTTGGCAGGCATGCGTTTCCGTCCGGAGCGCCTAACACCAATGCACGCTTTTCATCAGCAGGCCAAAGCCAAGTTTATGGAAGCCGGTGTTTGGTTAAGGCCTGAATACTATGCAACTGAAAGCAGCCGTGAAGCTTCCATTGCTGCTGAAGTGGCGGCGGTTAGAAATGCAGTCGGTCTGATTGATGTATCGACGCTCGGCAAACTAGAGGTATTCGGTCGTGACTCGGCTGAATTAATGGATCGTCTGTATACCATGCGTATGTCGAATATGGCGGTCGGCGCAAGCCGTTATGCATTAATGGTCGATGATTCCGGTGTAGTGATCGATGATGGTGTTGCGGTGCGCTATTCGGATGAGCATTTTTATGTCACGACAACAACCTCGACGTCGGATTCGGCTTACCGCATGATTCAGAAGAAGGTCATTGAATGGGGCTTAAAAGTCACGGTTTTGAATCGTACCGGACAGATCGGTGCCATGAATCTCGCCGGACCGAACAGCCGTCAACTTTTGTCACAATTGACGGATTTAGATCTATCTAACGAGGCTTTCCCTTATCTGGCAATGCGTCAGGCGAAAGTCTGCGGGGTTGATGCGACTTTCATTAGAGTCGGTTTCGTTGGTGAATTGGGTTATGAGATTCACGTCAGTGCGCAGGATGCGGAGCATGTTTGGCAGCAGATTATGTTGCTCGGCGAGTCTTTTGCGATTAAACCGTTTGGTGTCGAAGCCCAGCGCCAATTGCGTTTAGAGAAAGGACACATCATTGTCGGTCAAGACACCGATGGTCTGACCAATCCGTTTGAAGCCAATATGCCTTGGGCGGTGCATTTCAAAAAAACCTATTTCTTAGGCAAACCAAGTTTAGTTCGATTGAAGACGCTACAGAAGCGAATTCTGGTCGGTTTTGAACTGCTTTCAGCGGCAGCGGACGATATGCCGCTTGAGTCCAATTTAATTATTGATGACGGTGAAATGGTCGGACGTGTGACCAGTATCGGGCGTAGCGCTACTTTGCAGAAAGTCATTGGTCTGGCGATGGTCGAACTTGCCTGTAGCCAAGTTGATAGCGAATTAACGATTAAGTTGAGTGATGGTCGTATGGTTTCTGCCAAGGTGGTGAAAACGCCGTTTTATGACCCGCAGGGATTATTGCAAAAACCGCAAGAATCGGCACTAGGAGGCGCTGCATGAGTACGACACAAGCTTTACAAATTCACTGCAAGCCGCTGCCGGGATTAATGCATTTTCGTGGTGCGAATATGGCGTCAATTTTAGAAAAGAATGATGCCGCCGACTTGCAAATTTTTCAATATCGCAAACTTAGCGATGATCGTTTTATTGCTAACCTCGGCGCCGAAGAAATTTATTTCTGTGTCGATGCGGCAGAATCGCTCGAATTGCAAGCCAATCAATATGCATTTCCGCGCGCAGATGCAACCTTTGAATTATCGGGAAACTGGAAAGCCTTAATGTCGGAAGTCTGTATCTATGATTTTCGTCAATCTCAGCCGGGGGATTTCCTGATGGTGTCAATTGCTGGGGTATCGGCATGGTTGCTGATTCCAGAAGCCGACGAACCACTTATTTTGGGGTGTGATCCGACCTTTGGACACTACTTTCAGGAAATTTTAATGAAACAGATAGAAGAGTCGCCTTTTCTATAAACGGAGTATCAAATGACCATTGATGAAGCGAAGCAATTTCTCGAAGAAAATCAGATCAAATATATCCTAGCGCAGTTTGTTGATATTCACGGTGTCGCTAAAACCAAATCGGTTCCGGCTAGCTGTTTGGAAGATATTGTTGAAGACGGTGCCGGATTCGCCGGGTTTGCTGTTTGGGGGCTCGGCATGGAACCCCACAGTGCCGACTATATGGCAAAAGCGGATTTGGATACTTTAAGTATTGTTCCTTGGCAACCGGGCTATGCTCGTATTGCTTGTACCGGTCATGTGAATGACGAACCTTATGAATTTGATACACGCCATATTATGCTCAAACAGATTGAACGTCTAAGCACAAAAGGCTGGACGTTAAATACCGGAATCGAGCCGGAATTCAGCTTGTTGCGCCGTGGCGAGAATGGTCATCTAATGCCGTATGACGAAAGCGATACCTTGGATAAGCCTTGTTATGACTATAAAGGGCTATCGCGCTCGCGTGCCTTTCTGGAAAAGTTTGTCGATTCTTTGCAGAAGGTCGGCTTTGATGTTTACCAGATTGATCACGAAGATGCCAACGGTCAGTTTGAAATCAACTACACCTATTCGGATGCGAAAACTTCCGCCGACCGTATCACCTTCGTACGAATGGCCGGTAGCGAAATCGCCAATGAAATGGGCATGATCTGCTCGTTTATGCCAAAACCGAATGCCAACCGTACCGGTAACGGTTTCCACTTCCATCTATCGATTACCGATGATGCCGGCAATAACCTGTTTAAAGATGATTCCGACAGCAACAATATGGGGCTTTCCGAGCTAGCGTATCACTTTTTGGGTGGTTTGATGCAACATGCTAAAGCACTGTGTGCGATTGCTGCACCAACGGTTAACTCTTATAAACGCTTAGTTGTCGGGCGTTCGCTTTCCGGCGCAACATGGGCTCCGGCATTTATCAGTTATGGTGACAACAACCGCTCGGCAATGGTTCGCGTTCCTTACGGTCGTTTGGAATTCCGCTTGCCGGATACCGGCTGTAATCCTTATTTAGTAACCGCTGCGATTATCGCCGCAGGCTTGGATGGTATTGCCAAAAAGCTTAATCCGGGCGCACCGCACAATATTAATCACTACGCCTTGTCGCTGGATGAGTTAAAGAATTTGGGCATTGATACTCTGCCGCAGTCGCTTTCCGAAGCGCTAGATGAGCTAGAAAAAGATCCTCTGTTTGCCGAACAGTTCGGCAGTAACTTTATGAAAGAATTTATTGAAATTAAACGCATGGAATGGGTTGAGTATCAACGCCATGTATCTGATTGGGAACTAAACCGTTATGCGGAATATTTTTAAAGGAGAAGGCTCATGTGTGGAATTGTAGGCTTGTATTTAAAGAATAGCGTACTGGAAAGTCAGTTAGGCGAGCTTTTTGAACCGATGTTGATTGCTATGACCGGACGCGGGCCGGACAGTGCCGGTTTCGCGATTTACGGTGATGAAGTCGGTGACGACATGATTAAGTTGACCTTGCAACACGAAGACGAACATTACCCTTGGCATAGTCTGGCGGAAATTCTGGAAGAGGAATTTAACACTGCTGTTTCGGTAATGCATAACGCCAACGCCGCTGTATTGAAGCTTAGTGCCGAAGAGATGCCGGTGCGTGCAGCGATCACTGATTTCGATGACAGTATTCGCATTATGAGTGTCGGCCATTCGATTGAGATTCTTAAAGAAGTGGGTCTGCCGCAACAGATTGCCGAGCGTTTCACTTTGTCCGGCATGAAGGGGTCGCACATTATCGGCCATACTCGTATGGCAACGGAAAGTGGCGTGACCATGGAGGGTTCACATCCTTTTACCACCGGCATGGATTTGTGCTTGGTGCACAACGGTTCGCTTTCAAATCACAACCGGTTGCGCGAAGAGTTGAAGAAAGAAGGTATTCAGTTTGAGACCGAAAATGATTCCGAAGTAGCGGCGGGCTATTTGACTTGGCGTCTGCGAGAGGGGGCGAGCGTTAAAGAGGCGCTAGAAGGCGCGATTGAAGATTTAGACGGTTTCTTCACTTTTACGGTCGGCACCAAAGACGGTTTTGCGGTGGTTCGCGATCCGATTGCCTGTAAACCGGCGGTTATGGCAGAAACCGATGATTATGTGGCAATGGCGTCCGAATATCATGCCTTGTCAACGCTGCCGGGCATTGAGAATGCCAAACTGTGGGAGCCGGATCCAGGCAAGGTGTATTTCTGGGGCAAGGGTTAATTACCAACGTTAAACAGTCAGCGCAAATAAGAGAAGAAAGGATTTGCCATGGAATTTGATTTAAAAACACAAACAGTGCGCGACGTGAACCAAGCACTGCATGATTTACCGAAAGACCAAGAAACTGAAGTTGTAGTCAATAACATTAGCGGTGATCACAATCTTGCGGTTGGTATGGATCAGCCGGCAAAAATTACCCTTAACGGTCATGCCGGTTACTACTGTGCCGGCATGAATAAGGAAGCGGAAATTGTGGTTAACGGTAATGTCGGGCAGGGGGTTGCCGAAAACATGATGTCCGGCAAGGTGCATATCAAAGGCAATGCCAGTCAGTCTGCAGCAGCAACCGCACACGGTGGTTTGCTGGTGGTTGACGGTGATGCGGCGGCGCGTTGCGGTATTTCGATGAAAGGGGTCAATATCGTAGTCAAAGGTTCGGTTGGTCATATGAGTGCCTTTATGGGGCAAGCAGGTTGCTTAGTTGTGTGTGGCGATGCAGGAGATGCGCTTGGCGATTCGCTGTATGAAGCGCATCTGTATGTCAAAGGGAAAGTTGAATCTCTGGGAGCGGATTGTGTACAGAAAGAGATGCGAGCCGAGCATATCGAAGAGCTGTCGGCATTATTAAAACAAGCCGGATGTGACGATAATCCAGAAGATTTTACCCGTTATGGTTCAGGCCGAAATCTATACAACTTTAAAGTTGATAACACCTCAGCTTACTAGCCGCGCAAGAATAAAGGAGTCTGTTATGACAATGGAAAAACCAGGACTAATTGAATCGGCTACGTTTAGTCGAGATGTGATTAATGAAATTCAACGTGCCGCCGATACCGGCATCTACGATATTCGCGGCTTTGGTGCCAAACGAAAAGTACCGCATTTTGATGATCTACTTTTCCTCGGCGCGAGTATGTCGCGCTATCCGCTGGAAGGCTATCGGGAGAAATGCGGTACGGATGTGATCTTGGGAACGCGCTTCGCCAAAAAACCAATTAAATTGGATACGGTAGTCACGATTGCTGGTATGAGTTTTGGAGCGCTTTCGGCGAATGCCAAAGAAGCTTTGGGACGCGGTGCGAATATCGCCGGAACTTCGACCACTACCGGTGATGGCGGTATGACACCGGAAGAACGCCAGAACTCTAAAACGCTGGTTTACCAGTACCTGCCGTCTCGTTATGGCATGAATCCAGACGATTTGCGTAAAGCGGATGCCATTGAAGTGGTGCTTGGACAAGGCGCTAAACCGGGCGGCGGCGGAATGCTGTTAGGGCAAAAGATTACCGACCGGGTTGCCAAAATGCGTACCCTGCCAAAAGGTATTGACCAGCGTAGTGCCTGTCGCCATCCAGACTGGACTGGGCCGGATGACTTGGCAATCAAGATTCAAGAACTGCGTGAAATCACCGATTGGCAAGTGCCGATTTACATTAAAGTCGGTGCGACTCGTACTTACTATGATGTCAAACTGGCGGTGAAAGCCGGTGCAGACGTGATCGTGGTAGACGGTATGCAGGGGGGTACTGCTGCCACCCAAGATGTCTTTATCGAGCATGTCGGGATTCCGACCATGGCAGCGATTCCACAAGCGGTTCGCGCTTTGCAGGAAATGGGCATGCATCGTAAGGTTCAGCTGATTGTTTCCGGCGGTATTCGTAGCGGTGCCGATGTAGCTAAGTGCATGGCGCTGGGTGCCGATGCGGTTGCGATAGGTACAGCGGCTTTAGTAGCGTTGGGTTGTAACCACCCGAAATGGGATGATGAGTATCAAAAAATCGGCTCGGCAGCCGGTTTTTACGATGATTATCATGAAGGCAAGTGTCCGGCCGGTATCTCTACTCAAGATCCGGATTTGGCTTCGCGCTTGGATCCTGTCGATGCTGGACGTCGTCTGGCGAATTATTTGAATGTATTGACCTTGGAAGCACAAACCTTGGCGCGTGCTTGCGGTAAATCGCATCTGCATAATTTGGAACCGGAAGACTTGGTTGCCTTGAATGTTGAAGCTGCGGCAATGGCCGGTGTTCCTCTGGCCGGTACCGACTGGATTCCGGGTAAAAGCGGGTACTAGAGGCAATGACAGCACAATTGATTGACGGTAAAAAAGTCTCCAAAGCAGTTCGTCAGAAGATTAAGAGTCAAGTGGATGAACGACTTTCGCAAGGTTTGCGAGCTCCGGGCTTGGCGGTGATTTTAATCGGTGATGATCCGGCATCATCGGTGTACGTCAATAATAAAAAACGTGCCTGTGAAGAGGTTGGTTTCGTTTCCAAGTCCTGGCACTGGCCGGCAACGACAACTCAGAGCGAGTTGTTGGCATTGATCAAGGAGTTGAATGAAGATCATTCGATTGATGGTATTTTGGTACAGCTTCCTTTGCCGGAGCATATTGAAACGGAAACGGTGATCGAATCGATTCATCCTGACAAGGATGTAGATGGTTTTCATCCATACAATATTGGCCGTTTGACGGTGCGTATGCCGACTTTGCGTCCTTGCACACCTTACGGTTGCATGACCTTGCTAAAGCATTATGGTCTATCGGCTAAAGGGAAACATGCGGTGATTGTCGGCGCGTCCAATATTGTTGGGCGCCCTATGTCATTGGAATTGTTGCTTGCCGGTGCTACCACTACCGTTTGTCATCGTTTTACCGATGATTTGCAAAGCCATGTCGCTTTAGCAGATATTTTGGTGGTGGCGGTCGGCAAGCCCGGTTTCATTCCGGCGGAATGGCTCAAGCCGGGTTGTATTGTGATTGATGTCGGCATTAACCGGCTAGACGATGGCCGATTGACAGGGGATGTTGACCCAGCAGCGAGCGAAGTGGCTTCTTATGTGACTCCGGTGCCGGGCGGAGTCGGGCCTATGACCATCGCGACTTTGCTGGAAAATACCTTGCTGGCTTGCGAAAGACATCAGCAAAGTCCCTATTTTTCTACCTGATTTATATTTGTATTGTTTAACTCAC
Source organism: Thiomicrorhabdus marina (assembly GCF_017571465.1). Lineage (GTDB taxonomy): Bacteria > Pseudomonadota > Gammaproteobacteria > Thiomicrospirales > Thiomicrospiraceae > Thiomicrorhabdus > Thiomicrorhabdus marina. The sequence continues at coordinate 22,404 of NZ_JAGETV010000014.1, forward strand.
CTAGATTTGCCATGCTGATCATTTAAGAAACGCATGGCTTTTTTGTTTGGAGGTTTTATCTATGAACGTTGTGGTATTGGTTCATGCACCTTTTGAAAGACTCGGTCAGATTGCGATTTGGCTGGAACAGCATTCAGCCAAGGTTATGGAAGTTACTTTGTTTCAATCCGAATATACTTTTCCCGATTTAACTGAAAAAGATTTGGTCATTGTTTTAGGCGGGCCGATGAGTGTTAATGAGGAGGATAAGTACCCCTGGTTAATCCCGGAAAAGGCTTATATTCGTGATGTAATTGCTGCCGATATCCCATTACTTGGCATCTGTCTTGGCGGTCAATTAATTGCCAATGCATTAGGCTATAAGGTCACAGCTAATCCCGAGGTTGAAATTGGCTGGCATAAGGTCGAGTCGGTGGCTGAATCTAGTGATGTTTTTCAGTTTCCCAAGCAGTTGGATATTTTTAATTGGCATGGTGAAACCTTTGAATTGCCAAAGGGGGCAACCCGCCTGTTAAAAAGTGAGGTCTGTGCTAATCAAGGTTTCCAACTTGGGCGGCGAATTATCGGTTTGCAATGTCATCCGGAAGTTCGCAAACAAGAAATCCAAGAGTGGATTGATGAAATCAGTGGACAGATGGTGGAAGGCGATTATGTGCATACACCGGAGCAGATGTTGAGTGTTGCTGAAGAGAAAATGTCAGCGGTCAGGCCGGTTCTTTTTGCTATGTTGGATTATCTTGTCGAGCCATAATCTAAAATTCATCTCAGACTTGGTATCGAGTTGCAATTATTCAGACTAAGTCCTTAACTATTTCTTGGTTATAGTGTTTTACTGAAAACGCCTAAACGGGTACTTGAGAATGCTTGTTTTCGATAGAAATCGATTGCCGGTTGGTTGTCTAAATCATATACCAGTTGCGCTCGATTACAGCCGCTGTCTCGGCACCAAACCAATAATTCATCCATCATTTTGGTACCGATACCTTGACCGCGAAAATCAGGGTGTAGCACCACATCTTCAATCCATGCAGATTTCTTTCCGCTGGCGGTGGAATAGACCCACTGTGCACTACACATGCCGATAATTTTTATGCCGTTGCTTGCCACCAATGCGCAACGCTCGCTATCGTCAATGATCTTTTGTAAGGCGCTTTGGCTCAGATCCGCATCAAATATAAAATCGGCTTCTATCGAAAACAGCGTCTGCAATAAGGCGCTCATCTGATTGATGTCGGTAGCTTGCGCTTGGCGAATAGTAATGCTCATAAATTTCATTTCCTAAAATGCATACGACCGCATAGAGCGGCCGTATGGTTTGTATAAAAAAGTGGGCTTATTGTTTGTGGTCAAACTCAGGGTAAGCTTCCATACCACATTCGTTATAGTCCATCCCTTCCATCTCTTCTTCTTTGCTAGGACGCAATCCCATCGCTTTGTCGATAATGAAAAGAACGATTAGTGAAGCGATAAACATCCAAGCGAAAGTTGCGGCAGTACCGATTAGCTGACCCATAAAGGTCGCATCGCCGTTGCTGAATAGCACCGCGAAGATCCCCCAGATACCAACGGTACCGTGTACAGAAATCGCGCCGACCGGATCATCGATTTTGATTTTGTCCATAAACATAACCGAGAAGAACACAATCGCGCCGCCAACGGCACCGACGAACACTGCCAGTCCTGGAGACGGAGCAAGTGGCTCAGCAGTAATTGCTACCAGACCGGCCAGTGCGCCATTGATGACCATGGTCAAATCGGTTTTCCCGAACTTAAATTTGCTTAGAAGGGCGGCCACAATCATCCCGGCCGCTGCCGCTGCGTTGGTGTTTACGAAGATTTTCGCAACGGCATTGGCTTCGTCGACATTGGCTACCTTAAGTTCAGAACCGCCGTTAAAGCCGAACCAACCCATCCATAGGATAAACATACCCAAGGTTGCCATCGGTAAGTTTGCTCCCGGAATAGCGCGGACTTGGCCGTTCGGCCCGTAGCGACCTAAGCGAGGGCCAACCATAATCACGGCTGCAAGCGCTGCTGCGGCACCGGCCATGTGAACCACAACCGAACCGGCAAAGTCTTGGAAGCCTAGCTGATCTAACCAGCCGCCGCCCCATTTCCAATAACCTTCCATCGGATAGATAACGGCTGTCATCACCACCGCAAAGACGAGGAAAGGCCAAAGCTTCATACGCTCGGCAACCGCACCGGAAACAATCGACATGGTTGCTGCAGCGAATACTGCTTGGAAAATGAAGTCAGACATTGCTGAATAATAAGGCGCGTCATCACCGCCGGCAATGACCGCTTCAACCGTATTGTCTGCACCTAGCAGGAAGCTTAGGTTTGGCAAGAACGAGCTGATTGGATCGCCAGGGTACATGACGTTGTAACCGACAAATAGATAGGTTGTACAAGCAACACTATATAAAAGGGCATTTTTAGATAGGATTTCGACAGTGTTTTTGCTTCGCACCAATCCTGCTTCAAGCATGGCAAAACCGGCGGCCATCCACATAACGAAGACAGCGCTAACTAAAAAATAGAATGTATCAAGTGCATAAGATAATTGTAAAAAGTTGCTTTCCATAAAGTGTTACCTCAAGTAGTTTCCCTCATAGCCAAAGTTAAAAAGTTAAGTTATAAAGCGTCTTGGTCAGACTCTCCTGTTCGGATTCGAACGGTTTTTTCGACAGGAAAGGTGAAAATCTTCCCATCTCCTGGTTTGCCGGTTTTAGCATGCGCTACGATGATGCTCATCGCATCTTCTAGCTTGTCTTGCGGAACGACGGTTTCAAGCATTAATTTGGGTACAAAATGAATTTCATATTCCGTACCTCGGTAGATTTCCGTATGACCTTTTTGACGACCATACCCTTTGACTTCGGTTATGGTGACGCCGTTGACACCTATATCAATTAGCGCTTCACGAACATCATCCAATTTGTAAGGGTTTATGACCGCTTTGATCAGTTTCATAAGCGACCTCCGGAGGTGTAGGTTCTTAGTAAGAAGGGAGGCTCAAAATCAGCCTCCCTAAAGGGTGGTATGGAACAAATACCGAAAGGCTACAAGGGAATTTCTTGCCATGAAAAGCAAAGTTTAGTTTTATCAATAGGTTAGGCTGTTTTTTCGGGGTTTTATTCCCTTGGTGAAACAAAGTTTCGCACCAGTGACGGGTGAAATAATTCTTTTTTGGTGCGTATCAAGAGATGTTGCGAGAGAAGTAGAAAACGAGCAACGGACTGTGCTGTTCATAGAAGATGCGTTTCACTTTGGAAATAAAAAGTGTTCGACTCGGTTCGCAATGACCGTCATTGCGAGGCCTTTTTTATGGGCCGTGGCAATCTCTTTTTTAACAAATAAATTTCCAAAGTGAACCGCATTGGTCGGTATGCGCAGGGATTTATTTGCTGTCGTAAATAATAATATTGAGGAATTTAATCGGAACGTCGATCAGTTCTTCAGGGCCATGCGAAACTTTTGCATCATAGGTGAGCGAATCACCGGGTTTCATGTGGTAAGTCGATTTACCATGACGATAAATCATCTCACCTTCCAATAGATACATAAAAACTTTCCCTTCGTGGCTGAATGACGGGAATATTTCACTTTGGTTATCCAGCGAAATAAGGAAAGGTTCGAACTTTCTATTCTGCCCGGAATCGTAGTTAAGCAGATGATAAGTATGTCCTACCTTAGTGCCTCGACGTACTACTTCCAAGCGTGAATCGGCTCTGACCAGTTGTGCGGACTCACCTTCGGTCTCGAACTCTTTAAAGAAAGCGGAAATCGGAACGCCCAGTGCTTTGGAAATTCGCAATAACGAATCGAGACTTGGCGATGCCTGACCATTTTCGATTTTGCTAAACATTCCACGACTAATACTGGATTGCTCAGAAACTTCGGCGATGGTTAACCCTTGTTTTTTACGGTATTCATTGATCACTCGGCCAATGAAAGAGTCCAGTTTACTGTCTTTATCCATATTTTCTTTTAATGCTAGTCTGAAAATTAAGAAAGATATTTTAAATGAAACTGGCGATGACTAAAAATTTTCAACAGACCCTAAGTATTATCCATTGATTTTTTTGGCGGAATTGGCTGAGATTTCGGCTATTTTATAGAGCAGCGATATGAAAAAAATTACGTTTATGGCTTTACTTTAACTGTAAAATATTTATATTAAGTACTTATACTTATTTTTTTCAGGTGATTTGGAGAGTGCCATGTCTTACATTCAAATTCTTATCGAAATTAATCAATTGTTTGAAGAAAATGAACGCTACGCTGAACTGTGGGCCAAGGAAACGAGCTTACTCCTTTATGGCGAGTCGGTTGATAGCCGTTCAGAAAATTCAGAATAAGCTCCAGTGAGGATTTATTCTGAATTTTCAACAGGCTCTGTTTAGCCGTTGCTTTGTTTATTCATTCGTGGAACTTATTCTGCGCTTCCTTAAGTGAATATGCATTTTCAGAAATAAGTATTAGAATAAGGTTGTTTTAATACGTGGTCTCGTGGAGATGCTGAGATGACCCAGCCCAAAAAGTCGGAGGATTCTTCTTCAACAGAAGAGAAAACGTTATTACAAGACACAGAAAGCGCCCCAATAGACCAAGAAGCAGAGTTTCCTCCCTCGTTGATTGTGGTTGGTATCGGTGCTAGCGCAGGCGGTCTTGAAGCTCTGCAAATATTATTCTCTAGCTTTCCGGCCGATACCGGCATGAGTTTTATTCTCGCTCAGCACCTTTCGCCTTCCTATAAAAGCATGATGGTTGATCTGCTGGAAAAAGATTCCACTATCCCTGTCGTTGCCGCTCGTAATGGGGAAAAGTTGGAGCCGAATACCTTGTATATCGGTCCGCCTAGTTACAATATTGAAGTCTCCAAAAACGACACCATTGTTCTCTCTATGATGGGCGAAAACCGCCATATCCCACGCCCGTCGGTGGATATGTTGTTTGAATCTCTGGCAATGGCTAAAGGTGAGTCAGCAATCGGTATTGTGCTTTCCGGCACCGGAACTGACGGTTCTCGCGGCATTCGTGCGATCAAAGGCGAGGGCGGCTTCGGCATAGTGCAAGATCCGAATACCGCTAAATATGATGGCATGCCGAATGCAGCCATCAATTCCGGCAATGTCGATTTGATTCTTGCGCCGGAAGAGATGGGGCCGGAGCTCAAAAATATTTCCAATTTCCCGCGTCAGACTCCGCTTGGGTCAAAGACTGTCCTGCCCCTCGACTCTTATTTGGGCATTCTCGGAGTCCTCAAAGAACGCTTTAACGTTGATTTTACGCTCTATAAAGAGAATACGATTATGCGTCGTATTGAGCGTAGAATGCGTGCCCTAAAGATTTTTGAGGTTGAAGAATACGTTGATTTTTTGAACCAAAAAAATAATGAAGCGGAGTTGCTGTTCAATGATATGTTGATCGGCGTGACCGCTTTTTTCCGAGATGCGCGTGCCTTTAATCGTCTCCAGGAAGAACTCAATCATTATCTGCATAATAAGAAAAATAAGGTAATGCGGATTTGGGTACCGGGATGTTCTACAGGAGAAGAGGCGTATTCGATTGCTATTATCCTTGCGGAGATTTTAGGTTCTCTGCTTGAAGATTACAAAATTCAGATTTTTGCGACTGATATTGATAAGAACGCCATAGACTTTGCCCGCAATGGTGTCTACCCGGAAAGTGCTCTACAGAATTTGCCGAATAAAATTAAACGCAAATACTTCACTGTAAAAGGCGAGCAATTTGAGGTCATCAAACCGATAAAAATGATGGTGATCTTCTCTGAGCATAATATGATTGTTGACCCGCCTTTTTTGCGTCTTGATTTGCTCTCTTGTCGCAATTTGCTTATTTATTTTAACTTGGAATTACAACGCCAGATTTGGCCGATTTTCCATTATGCGCTGAACCCTAAAGGGCTACTGTTCTTAGGGCAGTCTGAATCAATTGGGGCTTTTCAAGAAAGTTTTAGCGTGTTGTCTAAAGGCGGCAAAATTTTCGAAGCCACTTTCAATGGTAAGAAAGTTCTACCGGTACAACAAAAAACCAAGAACAATTTGGTGGATTTTGTTAAAGACATGCCGAAAAATCCTCAAGATAAAGGGCATGCAACTAAGAAAAAAATCGATGTATTAGGTGAATTAATCTCTCTTAAAATCCGCGATTTGATGTTGCCGTATTCGATTTTAATCAATGACAATTTAGATATTGTCTATTCGCAAGGGCAAAACCCCTTGCTGATTCGTCCGGAAGGTTTGCCGACCAATAATATTTATCAGAATATTCATCCGCACTTAGCGGTTGATTTACGTTCTGCATTGCATCTCTTGGAGTCTAAGCAAGAAACGGCTCGTACGGCTTTCCAAAAATTAGTGATTGAAAAGGAAACGGTTTGGGCGCGACTGATTGCCGTGAATGTTGGGCATCAATCCGGCATGGGCGCTCTGGTGCTGATTTTCGGACAAATCGAACATGTGTTGGATTTACCCATTGCGCAGATTGAAGGGGATGAGAGCAATCAAAAAGTGTTTGAAGAGCAAGAGCGTTTGCTTTTGAAAACCAAACAGCAGTTGCAGATAGTCATTGAAGAGTTGGAAACCTCCAATGAAGAAATGCAATCGATGAACGAAGAGTTGCAAAGCTCCAATGAAGAGTTGCAAAGCTCTAATGAGGAATTGGAAACCACTAACGAAGAATTACAGTCAACCAATGAAGAATTACAAACCGCGTATTCAGAATTACGTGCGGCCTATGAAGACAAAGACCGACAACAAACCGAATTGGAGCGTTTAGCGACAGAATTAGAGACGACGAATTCTTTGCTTATGGATGCCGAGACACTTGGTAAGACAGGTTCCTTCCATTGGGAAGTTCCGGTTAATTTAATGGTTTGGAGTAAGGGAGTTTACCAGCTGTTTGGCGTCAATGCCGAGACCTACCAGCCAACCTATGAAGCTTTGATTGGCTTGGTTTATGCTCAAGATCGGCATGCCTTTGAGAAGTTTATTGAAAACATTTTGACCCGAGGCAATGCTGAAGAAATTACCTTTCGTGCATTGGGTTCGAAACGGCAAATCATCTGGCTAAAGCTTGAGGTAGTCGTTTCTTTCAACTCTTTAAAACAAGCGCAGTATGTCATGGGAACCTTAACCAATATTACCGAGTTGAAAGAGGCAAAGAACGAGATAGAACGTCAGAATAAGCGAGTTGATGTTCTGTTGAATGGTAGTTTAGGCGGAGTCTACATTTATGATTTTAAACTCGGTCACAATTCCTATATCAATGATGCTTATACCAGAATCTTAGGTTACACCTTAGAGGAGTTGAATAGTCTGAGTAGTGAGGCCTTCGCCGATTTATTCCATCCGGATGATTTGCCGGTAGTCTTAGAACATATGCAGACCGTTAAGAATAGTACGCCCGGAGAAACCTTTATCATTCGCTACCGATTCAAACATAAGATAACCGGCGATTATGTATTACTACATACTAAAGACACTCTCTACAATGATTCCGATAGTGCCATGCCGCAGGCAATGATCGGTATGTTTATGGAATTAAGTAGTGTGGATAATGATTCTTTAGCGATACCAAAATGATGACTTAATAATCATTTTTATAAAATTTCGTAGATTGCCTCTGCTTTTATTGGTTTGTTAATAAAAGGCTCATCTGTGGTTCAACATTTCTTAGCGCATTGCATTAGTGGTCATAATGCGGATTTCTGCCGCCTTGGTGATGAAATGAAAATGAACACTTTTCTAAAAAGCTTTTCAGAGCTAAAAAAGCTGTCTAGATTAACCGTGCGATGACTACAGTTAAGGCATTGTTTATGTTTGTAAATAATGCGTAGCAAAATTATCCGGCGTTAATTTGCGCTGTGAAAACTGTGTTAATGTAAAAAAATATTTACCAATATCTATTGTCTGCCAGGAGGCAAATCAAATGTTTTTTAGTCTAAACAAACAAGAGCTTCAGCAGTGCCGAGAGCAATCTAATGATATGCAAGCTGAGTTAGATGCCATTGATAAAGTAATGGCAATTATCGAGTTCACTCCAGATGGCGATATTGTTAAGGCGAACGAAAATTTTTTGGCGACGGTCGGTTATCAGTTGAACGAGATTGTCGGTAAGCATCACCGAATTTTTATGCCTCCGGAACAGATCAGCAGCAATGAATATGCGGTTTTATGGAAACGTTTAGCGAGTGGCGAAACCTTTAAGCAACGTTTTCCCAGAATCAATAAACAAGGCGACACGGTTTGGCTGGAGGCGTCTTATAACCCAATCTACGATGTGCAGGGCAATGTTGCCCGTGTGGTCAAATATGCTACCGATATTACGGCTGCGGTTGAAGCCGAGCTGGAAAATAAGTCGAAATTACAAGCGATTGACGGTGTTATGGCGGTGATAGAGTTTGATCCGCAGGGCAATATTCTTTGTGCCAATGATAATTTCCTACAAACCATGGGCTACTCGGAACCTGAGCTTAAAGAAATGCATCACCGTATTTTTGTTACGCCGGAATATGCGGCTAGTGATGAGTACAAACAATTTTGGGCCAGTCTTGGAAGCGGTAAGCACAATAAAGATATCTTCCTGCGTATTACCAAATCCGGTCAGACAGTCTGGTTGGATGCCAGTTACAACCCGATTTTCGATGTTAAAGGTCGAGTGGTCAAAGTAATCAAATACGCCAATGACATTACCGAACAAGAGAACAATCGTATTGAACTGCGCAAAGCGGTGCATGCTTTCAGCGATGTGATGAAATCGCAGCTGCAAGGGGATTTGACTCAAATTGTTGCCGGTTTCGATGCCAACAGCGACTTGAAAATGCTGCAAGATGCGATTAATCAGACCGAGGAAAAATTGCGTGAAATCGTCAACACATCAATTCGAGCAGCGGAAACCGTCAATACTGCAGCCACCGAAGTGAGCCAAGGTTCGACCGATTTGAGTCAGCGTGTGCAGCAACAAGCGGCGGCGCTGGAACAGACCTCTGCGACGATGAACGAGATGAACAGCCAAGTACAATCCAACAGTGAAAACGCGAAGTTGGCTGCTGAAACCGCACAAAACGTGCGTGGTACGGCATCGAAGGGCGCAAAAATTATGAGTGAAACCATTGAAGCGATGGGCTCTATTCAGGAGTCGAGTTCAAAAATTGAGGAGATTGTCACACTCATCGATAGCATTGCTTTCCAAACCAATTTATTAGCGCTGAACGCGGCGGTGGAAGCGGCCAGAGCTGGTGAGCACGGTCGTGGTTTTGCTGTTGTTGCCAGTGAAGTGCGAAATCTAGCGCAGAAATCTGCGGATGCCGCTAAAGACATTAAGAAATTGATTGAGGAAACGGCCGAACGCGTTAGTTTAGGTTCTAAGCTAGCCAATACTTCCGGCGAGATGTTGAATGAGATTAATGCCTCGATCGGTTCCATGACCACCATGATTCAGGAGATTGCCGGAGCCTCGATTGAACAGGCGGAGGGAGTGACCCAAGTGCATCATGCAATTGCCGATATTGATGGCGTAACCCAGCAAAATGCCGCTTTGGTAGAAGAAACCACCGCAGCGGCGGAAAGTTTAAGTCACCAAGCGCAGATATTGAAAGACGAACTCGGTTTCTTCAATACCGGCGGTAATTCAATGCGAGCTTTGGGTCATTAATCGGAGTTTTCCGGTTGTCGTATGCGAGCCTTGTTATTTTCCAGGGCTTCGACGATGACAGTCTGGCCGTTTTCTAAGGCAAAAGCATGTGGGTTAGCGATTGCCCAAGTGGTGCCTTTATAGCTGACTCGGTAATCGCCGTCGGCAGTCAATAATACTTCTCCGCTCTCGCCGGTTTGCATGGTTTCCAGATTGAGCGGTTTGGCGGCATAGATGCGCTGGCGCAGGGTTTTTGCCAATAACAGCGTTAATATCAAGCCGACTGCGAAGGTCCAAATCAACTGAATTTCGCCGGACGGAAATTGATAAAACGCACCGACTAATCCGATTAAGATAAAAGCCAAGCCGAACAGGAATAGCACAAAGGTCGTGGTCAGCATCTCCAACGCCATCAGCACGATGCCGATAGCAATCATGCTCCATAGCGGAATGACCGGAATATAACTTTCCATTATGACTCCTTAATCGGCGCGACTTTGCTTACCGAGTTAGTTGTGCCATCGCCAATATTTAGCGCCGACATCAGTGCGGTTAGGGAACCGACCATTTCCGATGTTTCAATCGGTACCACAACTTTGTTAGCCGAATCACTGGCTGCAATGCCGGAAAACGCTTGAATGCGGTCTTTCGCCAGCAAAAATTCCGAGGCGTTATGGTTTTCGCTCATCGCTTGGTTGATCATTTCCATCGCTTTCTGGTCACCTAATGCTAATTGCTCTTTCTCGAAGCGTTTCGCTTCGGCAGTACGTTCCAGAGCTTCCGCTTCTAGAAAGGCTTTTTGACGCTCGCCTTCGGCAACACGGATGGTGGCGTTCTTTTGCCCTTGTGCTTCGGTTTCCACGGCACGACGTTTACGTTCCGCTTCCAGCATCAGTTCCATCGAGTCTTGCACTTTTTGCGGCACGATGATGTCGGCGACTTCTACACGACTGACTTTTGCCCCCCACGTTCCAGAGGCGTCATCCAGTGCCTTCAACAGAGCGGCGTTTAACTCGCTGCGTGAACTGAGCGTTTCGTCTAATTCCAGTCGCCCAATTTCTGAGCGAAGTGTGGTCTGCGCTAACTGGCTGACGGACTCTTTTAAATCCAAGATTTCATAGGTTGCCTTCTGAGCATCGTAAATGCGCATAAAGACCACCGCATCGATACCGATGGAAACGTTATCTTTGGTGATAACTTTCTGCTCAGGAATATCGATAATCTGTTCCTGAGTGTTGTATTTAGAACGGCGCTGGTCAACGAAAGGAATAATGAAGTTAATTCCGCCGTGCAGGGTTTTGTGATAACGACCAAGGCGTTCGACAACCCATTGCTCGGCCTGAGGGACAATTTTGACCGACAGAAACAGGAAGACACCGATTAGGATGATTAAGGCTAAAGTAAAGTTTAAGAAATCCATGTTAGACCCTAAAGCTTGTTGAAAACTCTCTTAATATACGCTGAATTTTTCTGCGTTGCTGACAGAATCATTGAAGCAGCATACACCGTTGAGCTTGCGCAATTTTCTCTTTTGATTGCGATTTATGGTGTTACCCATTCGCCGTTATGGAATTTTAGAATTTGGCAAGATGGCCCGAATTCGCGCTGTTCCGCATTCCAGTGCACCGGGTGGTTAAGACCAATTTCCCAGATAGGGTTTTCCGCTAAATAATCATTTAATTCTCTTGGGCTGGTGGCACCGGAACGCATTAATAGCGTCAAGGTAAACTTCATCGACATAAAGGCTTCCACCGAAATGGCATTGGCAATCTGTTTAGAGTTGCTTAATTCCGATTCCAGTAGCGCCAGTTTGAATTCGGTAATAATCGGCAATGATGATTGCGCGATACTTGGAATTGAACTGGCGAAATATAGGTGTTTACTGTTTTCAGGGATAATGCCTTGAATCGCCGTCGGCGAAATTAAACTGACCGAGTAGAAGTGCGCTTCCGGATTGTATTGGCGATAGTTTAAATAGGTGTTGAGCAGGACTTTTTGCGAGCAGATAAAGATGACATTATGGGCTTCAATCGCTTGCAGTTTTTGCACGGTGTTTTCTAGGCTGCCTTCTGCTGTGGAACGTACATAAATAACATCGACTTCGTCAAAAAATTCAGCGATGTGTTCTTCGATTTCAAACGCCATTTGTGTTGGTGCCATCACCAATGCCGTTCGTCCGCCACGATGTTCAGAGATGTAGCGCATAATCGTCAACAACTCTTCGTAATAGGAACTTTTGAAGTTGAAAATATTTTTATTGTGTTTCTGCCGGAATTGGTGACTGCCGATATAGGGGGCGAGCAGAATTTCTTTCATTTCTTTGGCGTAGCGAATCAGCGGTTTGATGTCGGAAATCGGGCAGATGGTGCCGAGCCAATAATGAATATGCGCCAAATCCGGGTTTTCATAGAGGTGGATGATCTCCTTAGATGAGGAGCCGGAATCATAGATGCTGATGGCAAAATACTGATCGATTTCGGGATGCTTTTCGCGCAGCCAATTCAGTGCCAAATTGACACCAAGGTAATAGCTTTTACCAATCGCCGAAAGGTTGCCGGTCAGCGGTAAAGCCAGACCGAGGTTGTGGCGTCGTTGCTGGTTAGTCTGTTGTCGAATCTGTTGCTCAATCAGCTTAGAAATGGTCAAATTCGCGAGTCGGTCTTCATGACTCAGTGGCTTGACATCAATAGCGTGTAAGTCGTCATCGGCAATACTCTGGTTCGACTCAACCACCGAATCTTTCAAGAAATTCTGCAACTCGGCAGCGGGCATCGGTTTACCGAAATAGTTGCCTTGCACGCTGTCGCAGTTAAGCACCTTTAAAGTACTGGCGGTTTCGATGTCTTCGACGCATTTGGCGACCGTCTCCAACTTTAGTCCGATACACAAATTGATAATGTTTTTTACCAGACTGTAAGCTCGCGGGTCGAGGTTGATTTGCTCAATCAGATTAGGATCGATTTTCAATTCATCGAGTGGAATTTTTTTCAGATGATCCAGTTGTTCTGCACCATTACCGAAGTTATCGACCGAAAGTTTGAACCCCTTGATGCGTAAGCGTGTTAACACATCCAGGCTGACGCGAAAATTGCGCAAGCGGTGGGTGTTATTGATTTCCAAAGAGATAATCGAGGTCGGGATTTTGTGCTCTCGGAACTGCTGTTCTAAGGTTTCCGGTAGCTCCAAGTTTTCCAGATCGGCGGCACTTAAATTGAAAGAGTAGGTAAATGCTTCGAATTCTTTGAAATAGGCGTGGTAATCGGCAGCGAACTTTTCGACGACCATCGGTAAGAGATCAATTTCTAGTTGGTGATTGTCGATAAGTTGCCGGAAATGCTGCGGATAGATATGTTTGCCATTTTTATCGACTAAGCGGACAAAGCTTTCCAGCGCATGCACTTGGTAGGTTTTTAACGACAGTAGCGGTTGATAATCCAAAGCCAGTCGTTTTTCGTTAATCGCCTGCTTGATTTCCTGTTGAGATAACTGAACGGCACCGCTCTGTTCATGACAAAGATCGTCACTGGCTTCACTCTGCCGGCTTGCGGGTTGCAGGGCTTTTACAATCGAGCTGCGAATTTGCTCTAGAGTAAGCGGCTTTTGTAGTGGCGGCAGGGTTTTTAATTCATATTCGTGTGCCAGATTGTCGGCCGCGGTCAGCAATTTAGTGGCCGCCTGACTGACAAATAAAAGGGTTCCTTGGAAGCCGGCTTGAGCGAGATCGCGTACCACTTCGATGCCGTCGTATTCCGGCATCATCAGTTCGATAATAATCAGTTCAATGGTTGGATGGGTCATCAGTTCATGAGCCGCTTTTTGTGGATTGGAGACACTTAGCACATGATAGCCATTCATTTCCGCCACTTCTTCAATTAGCAAGCTGTGGTTAGGATCATTGTCGACAACAAGAATTTTTTTCACGCAAACTTCCAACAATTGCTTAGGTGATAAGAATAGCAAAATTCCCTATTGAGCAGATTGAATTTGTTTCCCTTGAGGTTGTTGATTCCTGGTAGATTTATTTTACTCCCCATAAAAGGGTTCTGCGTATAATCGAATTTACAATAAAGCCTTAGAGTACTGCTTCTATGAGACACCGTTTTAGTTCGATTACCGAAGATTTGTTACAGTTACATGAAGCGATGCGTAAGCGTTGGCCTGGGTTGTTGCGAGTTGCTATTGCCTTGTATGACGAGCAAAAGGAAATGTTGCACACTTTTATTAAATCGAGCCCGGATACGGGGTTACTGAATCACTACTCTATTAAACTGCAAGAAGTGCCATCTTTAGTAAAGCTTGCCGAAAGCGGCGAAGCGCGCTTGATTCAAGATTTGGAAATTTTGAAGGATCACCATACGGTGCACTCCGATGCGATTGCCGAACATTTTAAATCCAGTTATACCGAACCGTTTTATATGGCTGAAAAGCTACTCGGCTTTATCTTTTATGATGCCGATGAAGTCGGTTATTTTGATGATGATTTACTGGAGCAGATCCAAAACTACTCTCGATTGATTGAATCTTTGATTGTTTCGGAGATGTTGCCGGTCAAAGCTTTAATCGGCATGATTGACACAGCCAAAGAACTCACTAATTTACGCGATTCGGAAACCGGTAAGCATCTGATTCGAGTAGCACGCTTTACGGAAATTATCGCTTTGCAAATTGCCGATAAATACGATTTAAGTGATGAAATAATCGAGTATATGTATCACTATGCACCTTTGCACGACATAGGAAAAATTGCTATTCCCGACAATATTCTTCTAAAGCCGGGGCCACTGGAAGATGCAGAGTATGACATTATGAAAACGCATGTTGACGAAGGCCTGAAAATGGTTGATCGCATGGTTAATCACTTTAGTTTTCAACAGATTCATCATCTGCAAATGTTAAAAGACATTATTGGTGATCATCATGAACACTATGACGGCGCCGGTTATCCAAAGGGTAAAAAAGGCAACGAGATTTCTTTGGTTGGACGCATCACTGCGGTGGCGGATGTGTTCGATGCGTTGACTTCTGACCGCATTTATCGCAAAGCGATGCCAGTGGACGAAGTGATCGCTTATATGAAAGCGCAGAAAGGTAAGCAGTTTGATTCGGAGTGTGTTGATGCCTTGCTAGTGAATCTCGATACAGTATTGGAGATTATTGATAAATTCAAGGAATAAAGCGCTTTAAATAGAGTGTTAAATATCTGTTGTTAATAAAATCGATTGGTTAGTTTTTCTGCAACATTCTTCCAATTTCTCTCGTACGACCTGCGTGCAGGCTTTAATAGCAACACAGGTTAAACGGCACCTCATTTCCTATTTACATTGAGCCTTACTTAATGAACTCACAAATCTCTTGTAAAGGCATCGGTTTGGCAAAATAGTAGCCTTGAATAAAATCGCATTTGAGGCGCCGTAGAGCGCGAAATTGTTGTTCTGTTTCGACGCCTTCGGCGATCACTTTTTTGCCGAGACCGTGTGCCATCAGAATGGTTGCGGAAACAATGGCAAAATCGTCTTTTTTACGATGGATTTCGTCAATGAATGCTTTGTCTATTTTTAGATGGTTGGCTTGAAATTGACGCAGTGAAATCAGTGAAGAATAGCCCGTACCAAAATCGTCGATGCTCAGTGCTAAACCATTGCTTTGTGCACTTTCCAGTATCGCACTAACCGACGCTGACATCTTGCTGTAGGCAGTTTCGGTAATTTCAAAATCGAGTTGTTCGAAGCTCAGTTCGCTGTGTTCGATGACTTCCAAGAACTCAACGAGATTTTCGATATGGCTGAGTAGTTCGCCGGAAATATTAATCGATACTCGGTCATGAAATCCGTTCTCCTGTAAGGTTTGAATGTCCTGTACCAATTGGCCGACCTGCCATAAGGTGATTTCACGGATCAAGCCGCGCGATTCAGCAATTGGAATGAACACCGCAGGTGAACTCATACTTTGTGCTTGTTCACTCTGTGGGAACCAACGAATTAAGGCTTCCAAGCCAACCACTCGCTCGCTCAGGGTATCGATTTTAGGTTGGTAAAAAATTTGAAACGATTTCTCAGAAATGGCTTGATTAAGTTCGCTGAGAATTTGCACTTCATGTTTGACGCGATTGGACATTTCACTTTCATAGAACACGTAGTTATTGCGGCCGCTGTCTTTTGCTTGGTACAAGGCAATATCGGCTTGGGTAACGACTTCTTCTTTGCTGAAAATCGGTTCGCAAAAAACGATGCCGATACTGGTACTGACAGAAATTTGGATGTCTTGTATTTCAAAAGGTGTCTTGAAAAGCTCCAAGATGCGTTCTGCAATTTGCACTGCCTCGACACCACTCGTTTCATGAGTAATCAGAATCCCGAATTCATCGCCGCCAAGACGAGCAAAAGTATCGCTGTCACGCAAGACTTCGATGATGCGATGGGTAATCTCCTTTAGAAGATGATCGCCAATTGGGTGACCGAAGGTGTCGTTAATATCTTTGAAGTGATCGACATCCAGCATCATGAGCATCGCGCGATTGCTGGTTCTCTTTTCGCGTTTTAACTCTTCTTCCAAACGGTCATTAAATAAACGGCGATTCGGTAAGCCGGTTAATTCATCATGAAATGCCAGGTGTTGGATTTTCTGCTCTTGCTCTCGACGATATGAAATATCGTGGAAAGTCACTACGGTGCCAATAATATCGTTTTTACGGAAAATTGGAGTGCTGCGGTATTCCACCGGAAAGTTTGAACCGTCTTTACGCCAAAGTACTTCGTCGCTGACAAATTCATCGTTTCCGGTTTTAATCGGTAGCATCATCCGACACTGGTGAGTTGGAATAGGCTCGCCGGATTCTTTGGAATGGTGAATTAGCGCATGATTTGGATGGCCGATTAAATCTTCTTCCCGATAACCAAGCATTTTCGCTCCGGCCGGATTGATAAAGGTCGTCGTGCCGTTCTTATCAATTCCGAAAATGCCTTCACTGGTACTGTTTAAAAGTAGCGTACTAATCTCTTGAGCCTGAAGATAATCGGTCATATCTTGCAAATAGCCGTACCAACTTTTCACTGCGCCTTGGGCATCGTAAACGACTTGATTAAAGTCATAAATATAGCGGTAGTTACCGGATTTACTTCGTATTTGATAAGACTGCTCAAAGTTGGTGGTTTGTTCGGAAAAATGTTGTTTGGCTTCCTGTATGACGCGCTCTTTATCGTCTGGATGGAGCAGGTCATAAAAACCGAATTGTGCGTTGTTCAGTAATTCGTATTGCGTATAGCCGAGCACATTAACAATATTGGCGGAGACAAAATCGACAGGCCAATTTTTTTCCGCCCGCCATTGGATAACTACGGTTGGGCCGTTTTTGAAGAGATCACGTTCTTGTTGTATCGCTTCTTGAGCCGTTTTTATATCGGAGATATCGTCGACTACCCAAATCACGCCTTTGGCCAAATTGGCTGGAGTATTTTTATCTAAAGCCTTGCCGCTGATTCGACACCAGACGGTATCGCCATTTTTTTTACGTAGCGGATATTCGATGTGCATGTTTTTATGATAGGAGAGCGTTTGGTAGTTCTCTATGCCAAAGGTTTCAAAGTGATTTTCAGATAGGTGTAGTTCGCGCATAGAAATGCCAAACATGGCGTCAGCGGATGGGTAGCCGAAAATATCCGCCAGATGTTGATTTGCCAGATGTAAGATTTGATCCTCTTTGAGGAGCATAATTCCGATTTGCGAGTTTTCGAAAAGCGCTGCAAATTCGTTGGATTTTCGTTGCAAAGCCTGCTGTGCCTGAAAACGTTTTTCGGTATTGCTGAAAACGCCGACCATGTAACGTTCGCCGCCAATCATAATTAAGTTGGTGGTGATTTCGACATGCAATGTACTTCCGTCCGGCCGCAAAATACTATTTTCAATGCTTTCAATTCGACCTTCTTGTTCGAGAATTTTTTGGTGTTGTAAGAAGGTGTTCGGCGTTTCGCTGGTCAGCGGCGGGTGAATGATGCTTTGATGTTTGCCAATAAGTTGTTGCTGTTCACGCGCAAACAGTTGCTCGGCTAACGGGTTGACGTATTTGATTATTCCAGTGTCAAAATACGCCACTGCGATAGCGGTCGGAAGCGAGGAGAGAAATTGATAGTATTCTTCCTCCTCGGCAACTTGTGGCAGTTGTTTGGTGTGCATAGCGGTTCGGCAACTCGGTTGTTGATAAGGACTTGAAAAAAATGTGTCCGAACTTTAATCATAATCTCGGAAAGCGTGTTCGGTGCGGTTTTTTACTTGATGGGCTGCAAGAAGTGGTCGTTTTCTGTCTTGTCTAGACTTTTCGCGGTAGGTAGATAAATGACAACATCGACACCGAGCTCATATCAATCACATTGTTGAAAAAATGGATTTCGTCTTGTTGGCTGCGTAACCCCAAAGCATACAGTAACGGTAAATAGTGATCGTAACTCGGATGTGCCATTTTCCCCAGAGCGCCGAAATTGGAAAAGTTCACCAGTCTCTGGTCGTCAAAGTCGGCCAGCGCTTCTTTTACGATTTGGTTAAACTCCAAAGCCCAATCGAAGGGTTCAGCATTATTCCACTGCAGTTTTTGTAAGTTGTGCACCAAATTGCCACTGGCGATGACCAGTACGCCGCGTTTACGCAAATCTTGCAGACGTTGAGCTAATTGATAATGAAATGGCGGCGCTTTGCGGTAATCGATACTGATCTGATATACCGGAACATCGGCGTCCGGAAACATTGACAGCAATACCGACCAAGTGCCGTGATCTAAGCCCCATTCGTCGGTTTCGCTAATGATGTCCGGGGCTAATTTTTGCGTCTGGTGAGCCTGTTCAGGTGAGCCGGAACAAGGATACTTCTGGGCAAAAAGTTCTTCAGGAAAACCGTAAAAATCGTGGATGGTTTGTGGCTGTTTGGAAGCATGTACCAGCGTGTTGCCATGGGTTAACCAGTGCGCTGAAACGGATAGAATCGCTTTGGGTTTTGGTAAAGCATTGCCGATGCTGTGCCAGCTTTGGGTAAAAGGGTTATCACTGATCGCGTTCATCGGATTGCCGTGACCGACAAACAACACTGGCATTTGTTCCGGTAATCTTGGTAGTTGTTGTAGTTGGTTCACCAGCTTTTGTAAGTTGAGTTCTGCATTCATTGAGTCTTTCTCGTTCTCTATTGTGGTTATTAGGCAATATCGATAGAGATTGATAAAGAGGCTTTTTAGATTTTAAGTTTTTCCATTTGGGTTGTGCTGGCGCCTTTTGTCTTTTGAATGAATTTTCGATTCGCGATAGAAAAGCGGTTTTTTACATTCTAAGAATAGATTTATTTAATCAATAACCCTACCTTAATAAGTAATTGTAATTATTTTATGACTTGCTAAATGCTTCTTGTGGGTATAGTGTATTTACCTAGGTTTTTGTACTTAGTTTACTGGTAAAGATAATAAGATTTAACTGGTTAACTATGATGAGCATGTACGAGGTTAGAACGATGCGCCA
This sequence comes from Thiomicrorhabdus marina, assembly GCF_017571465.1. GTDB lineage: Bacteria > Pseudomonadota > Gammaproteobacteria > Thiomicrospirales > Thiomicrospiraceae > Thiomicrorhabdus > Thiomicrorhabdus marina. The sequence continues at coordinate 41,558 of NZ_JAGETV010000014.1, forward strand.
GAATTTACCCGTCACCAATGAAGAATATTTAATTCCAAACGGTGTCTCTCTTGTTTCACAAACAGATTTGCACGGTACTATTACCGATTGTAATGATGCTTTTCAAATTGCCAGTGGTTATGAACGCGATGAATTGATTGGTCAGCCGCATAATATGATTCGCCATCCAGATGTTCCGGAAGTCGTTTTTGCGGATATGTGGCGAACTTTGCAGAAAGGTCATCCCTGGTCGCAGTTAGTCAAGAATCGTCGCGCCGATGGCGGTTTTTATTGGGTGAAAGCGAATGTCACTCCTCTATTCAATGAGGGGGAAATCTATGGTTATATGTCGGTGCGAAGCACGATCAATGCTGAAGAAAAGGCTGCCGGTACTTTGATTTATGATGATTTGCGCAATGGTAAAGGCACATTGAAATTCGGTAATTACCGACACGGTTTTGATTGGAGTAAGTTTAATCCAATGTCTTCATTCAAGCCGGTTACGCAAGTGATGTTATTGATGTCGATGCTCTATTTGCTACCAACTCAAGTGTTTGCGTGGGCCAATGATATTAGTCCGTCAACGCCGTTAATGTATGCGCTGATGGGATTGATTCCGACCTTGCTGTTTATGTGGTGGTATATGCAACGTAACGAATTCGGGCGCGTGTTGATGCATAGGATTGCTAACCACGAAGAGGTTGATTTTGGCGAATTCAATCCGGATTCGATTTCCGGTAAGCTTTTGGGCGCGATGCGCTCGGTGTCGGTGGCAACACGTGCTAAAAGCGAGCAAGCACTGCATGAATTGGATCAGCATAAACAACTCAAAGTAGCGATTGATCAAATCAGTACCAATATTATGATTGCCAATCGCAAGCTGGAAATCTCTTATATGAATGAACATATGCAGAAGTTTCTGAAAGCACGTGAAGCCAAGTTGAAAGAAGCCTTGCCGAATTTTGATGCCGACAACCTGATTGGCGTCAATATTGATATTTTTCATAAGAATCCGGCGCATAACCGCCAGATGATTCAGAGTTTCAAAGAATCGACCTACACCGAAATCAAGGTCGCCGGTTTGTATCTCGGTTTACAGATTATTCCCGTATTTAACCGCAACGGCGATCATGTCAATACGGTGGTTGAGTGGCAAGATAAAACGGCAGAAAAACAGTTGGTCGAGCACGTTGGTTCAGTGGTGCAGTCTGCTAAAGAGGGGCTGCTTGATCAGCGCATAGACCTTTCTGAACTAGAAGGTGTTGCACAGATTCTAGGTGAAAAAATTAATCAATTGTTGGATTCTATTGAACCGCCGATGAATGATGCCATCTCTTTGGCTGCCGCATTGGAGCAAGGCGATTTGACCTATTCGATTGAGGCGCCTTATCAAGGACGATTTGCGCTACTGAAAGAGAGTTTGAACGTCGCTGTTGAGAACCTTAATTCGATGATGTTGCAGACTAAAAATGCGGCGCAGGGTGTCGAAAATGGCGCGGTGCATATCTCGCAAGGCAGCCGAGATTTGAATGATCGAACTCAGCAGCAGGCGGCTTCTCTGGAAGAAACGGCGGCGAGTATGGAGCAGATGACTGCCGGTGTAAAACAGAGTGCTGAACATGCACGTGAAGCAGCAAAATTAACCAAAGAAACCGTACAATCGGCGATTGGTAGCTCTGATGTCATGCAGGAAGGTATTTCCTCGATGGAGGCGATTCGCGAGTCCAGTCAGAAAATCCATAACATTATTGAATTGATCGATTCGATTGCTTTTCAGACCAATCTTTTGGCTTTAAATGCGGCTGTTGAAGCAGCTCGTGCTGGGGAACATGGACGAGGTTTTGCTGTTGTTGCCGGCGAAGTGAGAAGTTTGGCTCAGAAGTCAGCCACTGCTGCGAATGATATTCGTGTCTTGATTGATGATACCGTCAATAAAATCTCCACAGGAACCGAGAATATTGAGATGGCCGGTAAATCGATGCAAGAGATGATTGAGTCGATTCATGAAGTTAGTCGTTTTGTCGAGCAAATTGCCGATTCTAGCGCTGAGCAAAGTTCTGGTATTGTACAAGTTAATCAGGCGATTGCGGCGATGGATTCCAATGTTCAGCAGAATGCGGCGATGGTCGAACAAACGTCTTCTACCGCTGAAGAGTTGGAGCGTTCCGCGGAATTATTAATCGGTAATGTGGGTAATTTCACCTTAGTCGGCAGTGAAAATAGTTCTTTAGCAGGTATGGAATTAGGTTTTGATTTTGAGGCGGCCAAGCGAGCGCACCGCTCTAATCGTGTCAAGATTCGCAGTCTGATCAGTGATGCGCACACCACCAATTTGGATAAGCGTATGACTGATCCAAAAGTCTGTGAACTCGGTAAATGGTTAGCAAGTGCCGGCCAGCAGTACTCAAGTAATCCGGTGTTCCACTCCTTGCAACAGTCGCATGATAATTACCACGCCTATATTGGAAAAATTTTCCAACATAAAGAAATTGGCGATCATGATGGTGCTAATCAAATGGCCGATAAGATTGAAGAAATGGTCAATCAAGTCATCAGTTTAATCGACCAGTTCCAAGCGGAGGTGGTTAAAGGTTCGCAAGCTTCTGGAAGTGGTCGCGCCTTGCTGGATATGCGAGTGGCCAGTTAATTTTTACATCAAAGTTGATAAAAATAACATTTATTCTGAATCATTAATTCAATTCATAATTTCGGCAAAGTAAAAAAACATCACTTTTGCTGTGGTATAAATGGATAGTTATCTAATGTTCTAAATTAGGTGATTATTGATGATTCGTATCGCATTGGTTTTTGTGCTTTTGTTAAGTTCGGCCGTTGCCTATCTGGGTAGTGGTTTCCAGAAGGATGTGCGAAATGAATTGAGCAAAAATTTTCAGCTTGAGAAGAAGCATCTAAATGAAGTGATTCTCGGTTATCAAATTAACAGTCAGATAACCTTTAAGAATACAATCATGCAGGCTGATGTACTGAATATCCTCAGGCAAGTTGAGGGGGCTGATCAGCAGCAATTCGAACAACTCCATGATCAACTTTATCTTCTATTGATTGACGAATATCGTAATTTGCAACAAGTTGCCAATGTTCGCCAGCTCCATTTCCATTTACCGGATGGCCGAAGTTTCTTGCGTATGCATCGCCCGAACAAGTATGGCGACCCATTATTTGATGTACGCCATTCGGTGCAAAAAGCCAATCAGAAAAAAGTCACTGTGCAAGGTTTTGAAGAAGGCAGAATCTTTAATGGCTATCGTTTCGTTTACCCTATTATCGACAATGGCCGACACTTAGGCAGTGTAGAAATCAGTGTTTCCATGGCTGCATTAATAGACTCTTTGAAAGATGTCTATGGGGGCATCTACTGCTTTATTCTTGATAGCGAAGTAATCGGTAAAAAGCTTTTTGCGGACGAGCGGGGTAATTATATGAGCAGTCCGTTTGGTGAAAAATTCGCCATCGATAAAGGCTTGCAGAATGACTCCTGTCAACTGGATAACCCTTATGTCTCCGAACTGGTCAAGAACAAGGAATTGAATAAAAAACTTGAATTTCGTCAGCCTGTTAGCGAAGTGATAGGTCATTTTTAGCAGTCCAGTTTCAATGCTACGGTGGCACAATTTATTCCGATTGAAAATGTTGCCGGCAAAAAGTTGGCTTACATCTACAGCATTCACCAAGATAAAGCGTTATTGGCGCTCTATAGCCGTTTAACTTACAACGTGATACTCACCACGTTGATCCTGACCGTGTTGCTTGCGGTTGCTTTGTTTCTTCGTCAACATCACGCTTGGCTTAATAAACAGAAACTGTTGCTGGAAGAGAAGGTTATCGAGCGTACCAAGCAAATTGAATTTTCGCTGCAAAAAGAACTTTATATCAAACGGGTTTTGGAAACCATTTTTACGGTCAGCGAGCATCTGAATGTCGCCGAGAAGATTGATAATCTTTTGTATGAGAGCTGCGAGCGCCTAACCTTGCATGAACATTACCATTTTGCGCACATCAAAACCTTTAACGATGATTTACAGGTTGCCTTGTCGCGTTCGGTCATTCGTCAGGGAATGCAAATCCAAAACATTCAGCGCTTTTATGAACTCATGGAGAAAAGCAATGGTATAGAAGAGCGAATCCATAACGGTGACATTGTGATTATCAAAAATATCGATGAACATGCTTATGCCCAACCGATTATTGAGTTTATCCGCCGCAATCATATTAATACTGCCGTGTTGATTCCGCTCAGCTCAGAAGCGAGCGTTATTGATATTTTTGGTTATTTGACGATCCTAACTTCGCATGAACAAAATCTCGCTGAAGAGCGAATTCTCTTTAAGGAATTAGGGCAAACCATTTCGCAGGCGATTTTGTCATTAAAGCGCAAAGAAAAATACGAGCAAGTATTGCAAGAGAAAGTCTCAAATTATAAAGAGATGATTTTTGCGATGGTTGAGCTGATGGAGAAACGTGATGCCTATACTGCAGGCCACACTCGTCGGGTGTCGGCGTATTCGCGTTTAATTGCTGAAAAGATGGGCTTGGATCAGAAAGCCATCAGTGACATCACCGAAGCGGCAATGTTGCACGATATTGGCAAAATTGTCACGCCGGATTCGATTTTGCTCAAACCGGGGCGTTTGAACGATGAAGAGTTCGCCATTATCAAAGATCATGTCACTGTTGGCGCAGAGGTGCTTGATAAGTTGGAGTTCTTTAAAGAATTGAAAGAAATCATGCTCTATCATCACGAGAAATACGACGGTTCCGGTTATCCGTTCGGACTGAAAGGTGAAGAAATTCCTTTACTGGCGCGGATTATGACAGTGGCCGATGCATTTGATGCCATGACTTCGCACCGTATTTACAAATCTAAGCTAAACATACAGCAAGCAATTCAGGAATTAGAGCGTGGTAAAGGCAGTCATTTTGATCCGAGCGTCGTTAATGTCGCGAAGAAAGTCCTGCAAGAGGTTTCGTTAGAGGCTACCGAATCGCAGCTGCCTGTCAGTGGGCCGGATTACGAACGCATGGCTTATTACTTTAAAGACCAGCTTACCGGTCTGCTGAACGAAAGCTATTTGGCAATCCTATTGGAGAATCATTTTGTCGGTCAAAGCATTAAAGCTTTACAGGTGTTGACTATTCAGGCTGAAGGCATGCAAGCTGCGGAGTTAGAAAAACGCTATACAAATTTAGGCACTTTGATTAAACCGGCCTATCCTACTTCACTCTGTTTCTTTATTAAGAGCGGTGTCTTTATTTTGATCCATCGAGATTCGATTCATCTCAAGCAGCAAGAACAGTTATTGGCCGAGTTTGAGGCGCAAAACGGAGTTGTCATTCATATCGAAAATCTGAATATGATTGACGAAGAGCAATGCGTGCAACGGTTGGAAGCAATTGCCGGACTGGAACCGGTTAGCGAAACTCCTGTTCAAGAAAATTGATAAAAGCACGGCTTTTGGCGGGCACATACTCACGATTCGGATAGGTAATCCAAATCTTTGCTTCCGACTGCTGGTAAAAGCCTTGATAGTCGCTTAATACTTCTTGTAATTTGCCGTCGTGAATTTCTTGTTCAACGAGCCAGTGTGGCAACAGCGCCACGCCTTGTCCTGCCAGACACAGTTGTTTGGCAGCTTGTTCATGGGTTGCCAAGAGCTCTTGGTTGACCCAGATTTCTTCGAGTAAAGTGTCGGTTTGCGTTTTTTTGAAACACCAGTGTTGCGCATTTGGGTGAGGGATTAAACCGATGCAAGGGACAGTCTGCAAATCTTGCGGCTGTTCGATTCGGTGATTGTGTAAAAACTCCACAGAGGCACAAGCAATAAAACAGAGCTCTAATAACGGTTTGGCGACCCAATTGTCCTCTTCGATATTACCGATGCGGATACCGACATCGATTTTTTGTTGTAGCAGATCTAAACATTCGTCGGTAATCAATAGCTCCAGTTTCAACTCTGGATGTTGCTTGCGAAACTTCGGTATCAACGGGACTAACTGACTCTCGGCAAAGCCTATCGGAGTAGTTACGCGTAAAGTTCCCTGTAAGGTCTGTTTAATATCCTGCGCTTGCTGCTGCGCTTGATTGAGACGCTGTAAAATTGGTTGTACTTGTTGAAAATAAATTTCTCCTGCCTCGGTTAAGGTCAGCTTGCGGGTACTGCGTTGCAATAGTTTTATGCCTAACTGTTTTTCCAGATTCTGCACGCTACGAGATACAGAGGTCGCATTCAGTCGGCGTTTCTCGGCCACAGCGGCAAAACTTCCCAACTGTATGGTTTCGACAAAAATTTCCAGCTGTTCAACGTGCATTTACAATCCTTTTTGAAATGGTTATTCCTGCATTTATTGCAGTTTAATTATGCGCTAAAACGGCTTTTTAGTCATGACTGTTTTTTTTAAACTATCAACGTCTAAGGAAACACTAAAAAGAGATAATTTTATGAATACCCCAATTTCTAATAAACAAATCGGTACTTTGTTGAGAGTGGATGCCAGTTTACAGTCTTCGGAAAATTCCAGCTCGCGACAGCTAGCAGAGTATCTATTAGCGCAATTGGTGCCGCAAAATGTTGAACAGATTGACTTGGCGAAAATTAATCCGCAACCGATTGACGGAGCCTTTTTACAAGCCTCTATCGGTGATAAGCAGCAACAGCAAGATAATGCCAATGTTGCCTTAGCGAATAGTTGGATTGAAAAGGTGCAACAGGCGGATGCTATCGCCATCAGTGTGCCGATGTATAACTTCGGTATGCCGGCGCAATTGAAAACCTTTTTTGACTATATTTTGCGTGCCGGTGTGACTTTCCGTTATACCGAAAACGGCCCGCAAGGATTGGTGGCCGACAAGCCGGTTTATCTGCTGTTGGCTTCCGGCGGTGATTATCGCGAAGGTGAAGCAGCTAAGCTAAATTATTTGGATGGGCATTTACAAACCATGTTGAATTTTATTGGTTTGACCGATTTGCATTTTATTCACGCAGCCGGTTTGGCAAGCGGTCAAGCTGAGCAGATAATGCAAAAGGCGCAACAGTCTATTGACGCTTTGGTTGCATAATCCGTTAGCGCGGAAAGGAGGCGTTATGTTAAGAGAAATCGCATTTATCCGGCAGGCGCAAGCGGCGATGGACGGTGACGGTGTTGCCTTGCAGCGCAATGCTTTGTTCGGCGGCGAACTAGACCCGTTTTTAATGTTGGACGAGCTTAAGGCCAATCCTGACGATCAGGTCGGCGCTTTTCCGGTACATCCGCATCGCGGTATTCAGACTTTTAGTTACCTGATTAACGGCGGCATGGCGCATCAAGATTCAATGGGCAATGCCTCGCAAGTTAGCGCCGGCGGTTTGCAATGGATGCATACTGCGCGCGGTATCGAGCATGCCGAAAAACCGTTTATTGATGAGCAGGGTCTATGGGGCTTCCAGTTCTGGCTGAATGTGCCGCACGAGGAGAAGTTTATCGAGCCGAGTTATCAGGATGTTTCGGCAGACGAATTGACTTGGCAGTCAATTGCCGGTGTGCAGATCAAAGTGCTGGCCGGTCAATTACAGGTCGAACAGCAGTCGTTACAATCTTCGTTTAATCGTTTGAGTAATGCAGCGACCGTTGCCGATTTGGATTGGCAACAAGACAGTACTATCCGTTTGCAAACGTCGGACAGCAGTTTAGCGATTTTCGTTTTGACGGGAACGGTGAAAATTAACGATCAGAATGAAGTTAAAGCCGGGCAGTTAGTAAAGTTTGATGAAGGGGATGAAGTTCAACTACAGGGTTCCGCTGGAAGTCGTTTACTGGTTTTTTCCGGTGAACCGATTGGCGAGCCGATTGTACATCGCGGCCCATTTGTGATGACCACTGAAGAGGAGATGCGCCAGACATTACAAGACTATCGCGAAGGTCGTTTGATTTATTAACTTGTCGGGCAAGACTATAATTATCGATAAGGAACCTCTGATTGAATCAAATTGAAATTCTGCGAGACTTCTAGCTCGATTATTTTAGGCGTGGCACGCCGGCCTTAGTTACTCTAAGGTCAAGGGTCATAACAACAAAGAATCGGGCTACCCCCTGCCCACAAAACTTTAAAAAGCCAGGGGACATGGAAGCCTCGCCCATAGGGGCTTAGCCAAATTTGTCATCTCTGCGTTGCGAAGTTTTGCAAGGTCTAGACATTCCTGCAACTTCACGCCTTGACCTGAAAAATTTGGCGTTGCCAGAAATTTAATTTGATTCAATCAGAGGTTCCATAAGGTAATTGTTGAGTCGACCCGATGACAGAATCCACTGCTAATTTATCCGCTGATAGCGCTCTGCAAATGCAGGTGCTGTCGGCGATTGCTGATATTCCCGCCGAGCAATGGAACGCGCTACACGCTTCCAAAAATCCCTTTATCCAACATCAATTTCTTAATGCTTTAGAACGCCACGGTTGCGTCAGTGAACGCTATGGCTGGATTCCGAAACACCTGCTTTTTCATCAGGGCGAGGAGCTCGTTGCCGCTATGGTTTTGTATGAGAAGCATAATAATTATGGCGAATTTGTGTTTGACCACGCTTGGCAGCAGGCTTGGGATAGCGTCGGTCTTAATTATTATCCAAAGTTGGTTAGTGCAGCGCCCTACACACCGGCTAGCGGGCCGCGAATTCTGTTAGCTGGTAGCCTTACCGCTGATCCTAAACAGGCGCAACAGGTTTACGCCGAGATTGTCGAGAACCTACAAAATTTCGCTACTGAGAATGGCTATAGCGGCGCTCATATTTTATTCAGTGACGAGCAGCAACAGTTAGCGCAGCAGTCAGAGGTGATTTTGCGGCATGATGTGCAATTTCAATGGTTTAATCAAAACTACCGAAGTTTTGATGACTTCCTTGCTACGTTAAAACCGAAAAAGCGCAAGAACATCAGCCAAGAGCGCCGTAAGCTTGCCGAGCATGATATTACTTTTCGGGTTATGTCCGGTACTGAGGCGAGTGAGCAAGATTGGCAGGATTTCGATTTTTTCTATCAAAAAACCTTCCTAGAGAAATGGTCGACACCGACCCTGAATTTGGCATTTTTTCAAGAAATTGCCCAGACCATGCCAGAGCATATTGTGTTAGTGATGGCGCAACGCGACGGCAAAAATATCGCGGGCGCTTTAATGTTTCGTTCCAACAATGTGTTGTACGGACGTCATTGGGGTTGCGCTGAGCAAGTCAAGCATTTACATTTTGAAGCCTGTTTCTATCAAGGTATTGAGTACGCCATTCAGCATGGTTTGCAACGTTTTGAACCGGGAGCCGGTGGCGAGCATAAAATCTCGCGTGGTTTTATTCCGGTGCCGATGCAGTCCTCGCATTGGCTGACCGTTAATCCGTTTGTTCAGGGCATTGCCGACTTTGTACAACAGGAACAGCAGATGATTGGCGACTATATGCAAGAAATTTGGCAGGCCAGCCCTTACAGAGAAAACGAAAAATTGCAGCAATTGGTGAGCGAGCTTAAGGAAATACAGAATAAGACCTGATTTGTGGTTTTCGAGAGAGTATTTTCAGTAGAATTGAATTTCTCGAGTGTTCTGTACTCTTCTCTCTATGATTAAGTGAATTGATTTATGCCGATTTCTACCGTGCTGCCGGATAGGTTTGCGCAATCGCAAAAACAGGTTTTAACCCGTCTTTTGGGTATCTTGGTGGCGGCAGCGCTGCTTTTAGTACCGCTTTCTTGGTTACGCATTGAGGAAACCGGCTTTCATTCAACGATGGTCTTGCATAGCGTCATGTTGGCGGTGTTATTAGCGGCATGGGTTGGGAACAAGTATCTGTCTCCGACCCTTATCGCCAGTTTACTGCTGATTTTATTGACGGCTTTGGGGGTTGTCGCCAGTTTTGAGTCCGCTAGCACACTATATGCGGTCGGCTTTTTCGTCACGGCTTTGATGATCAGCGGTCTTTACTTCAATAGCCTTATGTTGCTGTTGATTGGTGTGGCACAAGCCGCTTATATCGGTTATTTCTATAGTATCCAAGCGGGGACGGTTGTGGATGCTTTGGTCTCTGCGGTTATTGTTTTTACGCTTGCGTTAATTACGATTTTTATCAGCCGCACCAGTCAACAAAACCTATTTGCCAGTAACCAAATGCTGATTGAACAGAAAGAAAAATTAGCGCAACAAAGTCAGCAGTTAGAAAAGGAACACCACATACTGGAGGCGGCCTTTAATATCAGTATGGACGGTCTGATTGAGGTTGATTTCGAGCAGGAACGCGCTCAGCTGTCGGAGCATACTTTTGCGATTTTAGGTATTAGTGGCCAGCGCCGTAATCTGCATTTTTCCGAGTTTGTCGAATTGATTGACCAGCGTGACCGCTTTCAGGTGCAACAGGCGTTCTCGGAGTTTTCGAAAGGCGGTACTTCGTTGGAAAATTTGCAATATCGGGTACTCCGTTCCGGCGAGAAACCGAGTTGGGTGCAGGAGAATTGCCAAGTAACTGAGTTTGACCACTTAGGTAATCCGAAAAAAGCGCTTTGTGTCATTAAGGATATTAGTCAACAGAAAAAAGCCGAAGAGGTCATTAGCGCTAAGGAACAAGTTTTGTCGCGAGTGGTTGAAGCTGCCGGACAGGGAATTTGGCAAGCAAAGCGCTTCGGAGACTATTGGGATTTTGAGTTTTCGCCGTCCTTCTATCAGATTATCGGTCATGTCAAACCTATCGATGGACACTTTTCGCTATTGCAGTTTATTGAACTCATTCATCCAGCCGACCAGAACAGCTGTATGCAAGCTTTTTACCTGCATATGGCCTCAAATAAGCCGTATCAAATTGAGTTTCGAGTATTGACCGAACAGGGTCAAACGCGTTGGGTCAGTGCCAGCGGTTTGTTTTTGGAGCCGGATGCAAAAGGCAATCCAAGGCGGAATATCGGTTCGCTGCGCGATATTACTTTGGCTAAGGAGTTGCAAGCAGAGCTAGTTCGCTCTAAAGAGTATGCCGAGTCGGAACGCGTTCGTTTACATACGTTGATGGATACCGTCAGTAACGGTATTCATCTGGTTGATGAGAGCGCTACGGTGATTGAAGCTAACCATTATTTCCTTGATATGCTCGGCTATGAACAGAATGATGTCGGCCATTTGAATGTTGCCGATTTTGAAATGAATTTCGACGCCAAAGGCATTCAGAAAGTGTTACATAACCTGCGCGAACGTCCAAATAATACCCTTGTTTTCGACTCAAAAAACCGTCGTAAAGACGGCTCGATTCTCGATGTACAAGTGACACTGAAATTAGTTGATATCTCCGGTAAACAGGTGTTTTTCGCGATGTCGCGAGACATCACTGAACGAAAGATTTATGAACAGGAATTGCTGCAAGCTAAGCAGGAGGCCGAACAAGCGGCAGCGGCGAAAAGCCAGTTCTTAGCAAATATGTCGCACGAGATTCGTACGCCGTTAAACGCAACGATGAACTTTTTACAATTTGTCGAGGATTCAGCACTGAATGCAGAGCAACGTAATTACGTGTATAAGGCGCAACAGGCTTCGCACCACCTGCTGGACTTATTAGTCGATATTCTTGATTTTTCTAAAATTGACGCCGGTACTGTCGAGCTTTTGAAAAAACCGTTTGATGTGCTACATCTTGCTTCGCAACTGAAGTCGCAGTTGCAACATAAGGCGGAGAAGAAAGGCTTGTCGTTTCAGGTCCATTTAGACTCCTCGCTGCCGCATTATCTAGTCGGCGATTCTAAGCGGTTATTGCAGGTTTTGCTGAACATTACTTCAAATGCGATTAAGTACACCAAAAAGGGTTCGGTCGAAGTGCAATTGAATTTGCTGAGCAAAAAAGATCGAGAGGTCTCGCTGGAATGTTGTGTGAAGGATACCGGTGTTGGAATCGACGAATCGATTTTGCCGACCTTGTTTGATCCGTTTACTCAGGTTGACAATTCTCATACCCGAGCCGAATCTGGCGTCGGTTTGGGGTTAAGCATCAGTAAGCAATTATTGATGATGATGGATTCCCAGTTGCAGGTCAACTCTGCGGTCGGGCAGGGGAGTACCTTTAGTTTCCAAGTTACTTTGCCGAAAGCGGATAGTCTCGAACAAATTGGCGATTCGTCAAAACAGTTAGAGCATAAAGCAGCCTTAATTTTGCCCTCAGATGATGAGAACTTACCGGCACCAGCCAAGGATTTGAACGGCTTTAATATTTTGGTGGCCGAAGACAATTTGCTCAATCAGGAGAGCATGCAAATTATGCTCAGCAAAATGGGAGCGACGGTTGATTTGGTTGAGGATGGTGTTGAAGCGGTTCAGGTCATGCAAGAGCGGGGGACACAGTTCGATTTGGTATTGATGGATATTCAGATGCCGGTCTTAGATGGGATCGCCGCCACGAAACAGATTCGTAATTTATTCGAACTGCCGCATATTCCGATTATTGCCTTAACCGCCAGTTCGCAACAGTCTGACCGTAAAGCTGCTGAACAGGCAGGAATGGATGCTTATTTACTGAAACCTTTTGACAGAGCCGCGCTATTGCAACTGGTGAGTAGTCTGTCGATTACTCCGAGTATTAAGGTTGATTCTGAGCATGCAGAGGAGCCGAAAACCTTGCCAAAAGGTCATTTCTCTCTACCCGGTTTTGATATTGAGCAGGCGTTGTATCGCTTGGATGGTTCACAAGAAACCTTGCAACGAATGTTCGATCTCTTTGTCAATTCAATACAGGACACTGTGCCGAAATTGCATGAACTCTTTGATGATCTTGAAGATGAACGTAACCGGCAAGAATTACGTAAGATTTTGCATCGTGTTATCGGCTCTTCTTCGGTGGTTGGTGCGACTGAGTTGATTGAGAAATTGAAAAACATTCAGCAGCAGTTAAAAGAAACCGATGATGTCTCGGAAATCCCGTGGTCAGAGGTACGAGAACAGTTATTTTCGAGTCTGGAAAAAGCTCAAAAGCAACTTCAAAATTTTCAATTTCGTGCATAAAATTTATTGGCGGCAAGCAAACTTTTCGACTCGAACTTATTCAACTGTTACTTTGTAAATTAGCTTGTATAATCAACGCCGATAAAAATAAAAAATCTATTTGATAACTAAGGAAACACAGAATAAGTCCCCATTGACTTCAGTGAGGTGTTTGAAGAGATAAATTCTAGGCAGCGTTTGAGACGCCTTGTTTAGCCTAAATTTTACTTTGCCTGAAGCCATTTGGACTTGTTCTGCGTTTCCCTAAGAGCGGGAATTGAGTCAGTATGTCATTACAAAAAAACTGCATTGCAATTTTGGAAGATGACCCCTTAGCTGCGGAAGTGTTGAAGAGTGCTTTTCAAAGTGCTGGTATGGAATATCAGTATTTTTCTAATCTTACCGATTTAAAAGCAGTCTTGCCGGCGAAAAATTTTTCGTTATTGATGTTGGATTGGCAGTTACCGGATGGTACTGCTGACGAAGTGATTCATCTGGTGCGCGACGAAATGCAGTGGCAGGTGCCGATTATTGTACAGAGCATCTATGAAGACGAAGATAAAGTTGTTAATGCACTTTCATTGGGGGCTGATGAGTATTTGATTAAGCCGTTGCGTCAGTCTGAGACAGTCGCACGCGCGCAAGCTATGATTCGTCGTGCCGGAATAGATGTTCAGCAACAGCTATGGGTTAAGGCCGGTGATTTGGAAGTGGATACCCTGAATCAGAAGGTCTTTATGAACGGCGAACAGCTGGAGATGACTCGAATTCAGATCAAACTGATTGCCTACCTGCTGCAACATATTGATGTTCCCTTGTCGCGCGAGCATCTTTTGCGTAATGTTTGGGATAAGAAGAGCCTGCCGGAAACCCGAACCGTTGATGCGCATATCAACCAGCTTCGCAAACGTTTGAATTTAGACAGTCATTCCGTACTTAAAATCGATTCGGTGCATGGTTACGGTTATTGTTGTCGTTTACAACAAGAAGCGTAAGAAAACGCAGAACAAGCCTAAATAGCTTCAGGCACAGTCAAATTTTGGCTAAGTAAGGCGACGGTTTGTTGGCATGCCTAGAGCGGACAAAACATTTCCTGAATCAAAAACTATCGCAGCGCCAATCTCTGGCGCGGCTGATTCCATGACTTTCTTACGGTGCCAGACGACTGATTTGCCACGTCCCATCTTCGCTATGACGGTATTGCACGCGGTCATGCAAGCGGTTATCGCCGCCTTGCCAGAATTCGATATTTAACGGTTTGATGCGATAACCACCCCAAAAATCCGGAAACGGCACTTCGCCATGTTTGAATTTATCGAGCATTTTCTGATATTGATTCAACAGCAACTGCTTGCTGGAAATCACTTCACTTTGATTACTGACCCAGGCACCGATTTGACTGCCTTTCGGACGACTACTGAAATACTTGAGTGACTCGGCTGTCGAAACTTTTTCGGCAATCCCTTGGATTTTCACTTGGCGTTCCAAACCGAGCCATAAAAATTGCAAACTCACCTTCGGGTTCTCGCTAATGTGCTTGGCCTTTTCACTGCTGAAATTGGTGTAAAAGACAAAGCCGCTTTCATCGAAATACTTCAATAGAACGGTACGAGTTGACGGCATGCCATCGCTATCGACGGTTGCCACCACCATTGCATTCGGCTCGATTAATCCGGCTTCTTCGGCTTGCGAGAACCATTCACCGAATAGCTCAAACGGGTTATTCGGCACTTCGTTTTCGTCCAACCCTCCCTGCAAATACCTTTGGCGGTAGCTACTTAAATCGCGTTTGGTTTGCTCAGTCATAGGCTTCGTCCTCATGGATGGCTTGCAGTTCGATGCTGCCGTCAAAATTCATTATTTTATGAAAATGAATCGGCCGACAGCAGACAAAACAGTCTTCGACAAACTCGCTCGATTCGTCGCTCGGGTCAAGCACGATTTCGATTTCACTCCAGCAGTATGGACATTGCACGGTTTCGGTTTGCAGCAGCATATTTTAGTCCTGTAGGCATTGCTGTAAATGGTCGGCAAATTCGGTTGGCTGTTCAATCCAGAGGAAATGCCTCAGCCTTTGATAATCTGCCCCTGTTTTAGGGGCATTTTAGACTGCATCGCCTGCAAATTAAACGGCATCGGGTAACCTTGCTCGTATTCCTGAAAATAATTGTGATTTTACCAAGGGGGAATTTGTTTAAGGTGAATTTGGTTGGCTCATCTTTGCATTCCCTTTCACATTCAAAACGATATTGAAATTAAGCGTCTGGAGAGAATAGACCGATACAACAGATCGTCTAAAAATATCGTAAAAAGCCCCAAGTGCCGAGGGTATTGGGTGAGAGAAGTCGGCAGGCGGATAGCGGGACGTAAAACCACTATCGGGTTTGAGTTTGTAACGCTCAAACTTTGTGCGCACGCTTGGGGAACATTGTGGACGAGTTTTACGATGCTCCACAGAGCAAATTATTCATAGTTGTATAACTGTTGTCAAATATTTGTGGGTTAAATCTTAAATTTGTATAATTTGTGCCAACAGATTAGAGAGAAACTTATGCAATGTCCCGCTACTCTACCGATACAAAAGTAGTTATCTTATGGTTTAAACGCGATTTGCGTTTGGTTGACCATGCGGCTTTGTGGCAGGCGTTAGAATTATGCGAACAGCAGCAAGCGGAATTATTGCTGTTGTATGTACTAGAGGCTGAATATTGGCAGCAAGCGGACGCTTCCGCTCGGCAATGGCGCTTTATCGCCGACTGTTTGCGTGATTTGAACTACCAGTTACAACAGAAGTGCAGTGCCTTGAACTTTGCGCAAGGCGATATGTTGCAGGCTTTACAGGTTCTTGCTGATAACTATCAAATTGTCGCACTCTGTTCGCATCAAGAGACGGCCAATGGTTGGACTTTCCAACGCGATTTGACGATCAAAAAATGGTGCGCGAAGCAAGGTGTGCCTTGGCATGAAGCTTTACAGCAGCCGGTAAAACGTGCCGGATTAAATCGCGACCATTATGCGCAGTTGGTGCAAAATTTTTTTCAGCAAGAGACCTTGCCGGAACCGCAACAATTGCCGGAAAGTCGCTTACATCAAGGTTGGCAGTTACCGAGTAGGTTGGACAATCCGTTTATTCGCCCTGATAGCTATATCGCCGGTGAGCAGACGCAAAAGGGTGGCCGTGTTCTCGGCTTGGCGCTACTGGAAAGTTTTCTCCAGCATCGCGAACAGAATTATTTGAAGACCCTCGCTAAACCGCTTGCCGGTGCAAAATTCAGTTCGCGCCTCAGTCCACATATCGCGTGGGGCAGTTTGTCGATTCGTGAAGTGATGCACGCTACATGGGATGCCTTGCCGCACAAAACTTACAAGCGCAATCTGCGCGCCTTTAACGAGCGTCTATTTTGGCAGAGTCACTTTATTCAGAAATTGGAAACCGAACCGGATATCGAATTTTTGGAAATGCATCCGTTGTTGCGCGATGTGCGTAAATGGGACGAAGCGGCGCGACAGCGTTATCAAGCGTGGGCAAATGGCCAGACCGGCTTCCCGATGGTCGACGCCTGTATGCGCTGTTTGCGTTTGCGTGGTTGGTTGCCGTTTCGGATGCGCGCCATGTTGGTTTCTTTTGCCAGTTATCAACTGTGGTTACCGTGGCAGAAGTTTGCACCTTATTTAGGCGCGCTGTTTACCGACTATGAGCCGGGCATCCACTACTCGCAAATTCAAATGCAATCGGGTGTTACCGGCATTAATCAGATGCGAGTCTATAATCCGGTCAAACAGTCGCAAGACCAAGACCCGAGCGGTGAATTTATCCGTAAATGGTGTCCGGAACTGGCCGCTTTGGACGAGAGCATGATTCATCAGCCGTGGGAGTTTGCCGACGATGTTTTGGCGCAATTCGACGTCAAACTCGGTGAGGATTACCCTTTACCCATTGTCGAGCACCAGCAGGCGGCGCGCGAGGCCAAACAGCGTTTGCATAGCTTGCGGCAAACGCCGGAAGCCAAGGCATTGAAGCAAGAAGTGTTTAGCAAACACGGAAGCCGAAAGCGCCCGAATCAACGTATATCACGGGCTCGAAAACCGAGCGAAGCGGCACAACGAAAGGCGTTACAAAAAGCACATGAGCAAGCCCAACGCGATAAACAAATGGCGCTGTTCTAGGAAAGCATATGGCACATAAAAAAGCACATCTACCTGAGAAAATCTGCCAAACCTGCGGTAAGCCATTCGCATGGCGTAAGAAATGGGCGAAAGACTGGGAGTCAGTTAAATACTGCTCCGAACGCTGCCGTCGTAATAAAGCCCCACTACGAGAAACCCATGCCGATTGATTTAAATCCCGACCTCTTTACCGATTTAGCCATTGGCTTGGCTGAACAGCCCCTGCAAGGTTTTCCGGAACGATTCTATATTCTTGATTGCGAAACCACTGGCGGTAAAGCCTTGCGCGACCACATGACCGAACTGGCGTGGATTAAAATCGAGCACGGCAAAATCGCCGGTCATTGGCACAGTCTGTTTGACCCACAAACCACTATTCCGCCGTGGATTACCAATATTACCGGCATTCACAATTCGATGGTGCATGATGCGCCGACATTTGCGCAGATGGCCGAGGAAATCGCCGAGCAGTTGGATGGCGAAATTATTGTCGCGCACAATGCACGTTTCGATTACGGCTTTCTGAAAAACGAATTCAAACGCTGTGGCAAAGCGTTTAATGCTCGTACTTTATGTTCGGTGAAAATCAGTCGTAAACTCTATCCGCAGGTTAAAGGGCATGGGCTGGACAAGGTTCTGCAAAGGCTTCGTTTGACTCTGCAAAACCGCCACAGAGCCATGAGTGATGTGCTCGCGGTATTGGCGTTTTTCCGCAAAATATCGCAGCAGTTCGATGGCGAGGAGATTGAGGCGGTCTGTCAGTCATTGCTGAAAACAGCCGCCTTGCCGAGCCATCTGCCACATGAAGAAGTGCAGAAGTTGCCGAATTTGGCTGGTGTGTATTACTTCTATGACGAAGCCGGAAAGCTATTGTATGTCGGTAAGTCGGTCGATTTGAAAACCCGTGTGCTCAGCCATTTTTATCAAGACCATCAAACCGCTACCGATTTGCGATTGAGCAAGACTTTGCATCATATCGACTATCAAATCACGCCGTCCGATTTCGGTGCGCAGTTGCTGGAATCGCAAGAGGTGAAACGACTGCGTCCGAGCCTGAATAAACGTTTAAAAAAGGCCACACATCTTTATCAACTTCGCTTGCAAGAAGATGAGTACGGATATTACCAAACCAAGATTGTGCCGGTCAAAGAAGATGCTGACAGCGGCGAACAACGTTTTGGACTGTTCCGCAGTCAGCGACAGGCCAAAGGGCAGCTGGAAAAGTTGGTTAAGAATCATCTGCTCTGCCAGCGTCTATCCGGTTTGGAAGGTCAGAAAAGCGGCAGTTGCTTTGCATTTCAACTAAAGAAATGTCTTGGCGCTTGTTGCCAGAAAGAACCGGTCGCCAGTTACAATCTTCGTGTACTGGAGGCATTGCAACACCTGCAAAAACAGGTCTGGCCGTGGAGTGGACCGATTCTGGTTGGTGAGCGAGTGAGCGGCCAAGATATTGACGAAAACGATGAATCGCAAGTGGCGAATCACTTAGTTGACCAGTGGTGTTATTTCGGCAAGGTGCGCAGTGAAGACGAGGTCGCCGAGCGTTTGCAAAGCGGCCTGCCGGAGTTTGATTTGGATATCTATTTTATTCTGCTGCGTTTCTTATTGGAGGAGCAGAGCATTAAAGACAATGGCTTACAGATTCGCCAGCTTGACCAGCAATTAAGGAGAATGGCATGAGTCAAAACCAAGCCAAGGCGATTCGAAACTTGTGTTTAGTGTTTGGCGATCAACTGGATCAGCAGTCCAATCTTTTTACGGATTTCGACCCACAGCAGGATGCATTGTGGATGGCAGAGGTTAGCGATGAATCAAGCAATCCGGCATCCAGCAAACAGCGCACGGTTCTGTTTTTGTCGGCGATGCGCCATTTCGCACAATGGATTGAGCGCCAAGATTGGCCGTTGGTTTATTACTCGATTATTGAACAGTTCGGCAGTTTTTCTGATGTTTTGGCGCAAACATTACAAGACTATTCAGTCCAGCAAATACGCTGTGTTTTGCCCGGCGATTATCGGGTTTTGCAGGCGTTACAAAATTTCTGTAAACAGCAACAAATCGAGTTGATAGTTTTGCCGGATAGCCACTTTATTGCCGAGCAGGGCGAGTTTCAGAATTGGGCGAATAACCGTCAGCAGTTGCGGATGGAATATTGGTATAGGCAGTTGCGCAAGCGCTGTAATATCCTGATGAATAACGGCAAGCCGGAAGGCGGTAAATGGAATTACGATGCTGATAATCGTAAGGCGTTCGGTAAGGCCGGACCGCCGCAGATTCCAATACCGTGTGATTTTTTGGAGGATGACATCGTTCAGCAGGTGCGTAAAGACGTCGAGCAGTATTTACCGAATCTGCCTGGCAATTTGCCGCGTTTTTTCTGGCCGGTTGATCGCCAGCAGGCATTACAGGCTTTGCAGGATTTTATCGACCGGCGCTTGCCAACCTTCGGCGATTATCAGGATGCGATGTGGAAAGGCGAGCCATGGCTGTTCCATAGTCGAATTTCCATGGCGATAAATCTGAAATTACTGCATCCGATGGAAGTGATTCAAGCTGCCGAAAATGCTTATCGACAAGGCAGAGCGCCGCTGAATGCAGTGGAAGGTTTTATCCGCCAGATTCTCGGTTGGCGTGAATATATCCGCGGTATCTATTGGTTGCAACGCGAGCAGTGGAGCCAATTCAATGCGCTCGATAATCAGCGTGATTTACCGCAGATGTATTGGGACGGCAAGACGCAGATGAACTGCATGCAGCAGTCGCTGAAGCAGGTGCTAGATTACGGCTACGGGCATCATATTCAGCGTTTGATGATTACTGGCTTGTATGCATTATTAGCTGAGGTCGAACCGCAACAAATCGAAGCGTGGTATCTGGCGATGTATGTCGATGCCGTGGCGTGGGTGGAGGTGCCGAATACCTTGGGGATGAGTCAGTTTGCCGACGGCGGTATCTTGGCATCCAAGCCGTATATCGCCAGCGGCAATTACATTAAGAAAATGTCCAATTACTGCGACGGTTGCGCCTTTAATCCGAAAAATGCCAGTGGCGATAAAGCTTGCCCGATGACGACTTTGTATTGGCATTTTATCTATCGT
The DNA here is from genome assembly GCF_017571465.1 of Thiomicrorhabdus marina. Lineage (GTDB taxonomy): Bacteria > Pseudomonadota > Gammaproteobacteria > Thiomicrospirales > Thiomicrospiraceae > Thiomicrorhabdus > Thiomicrorhabdus marina. The sequence continues at coordinate 61,779 of NZ_JAGETV010000014.1, forward strand.
CATCAAGATTGGTTGCAGGAGCATCCGCGCTTAGCGATGCAGGTTAAACATTGGCATAATAAATCCGCCGAGGAGCAGGCCGCGATTTTGCAGAAAGCCGCGCAGATTTTTCAGAATCAAGTGTAGTGTTCTTCTGAGGAAAATTACGCTTTATGGTATCCTTGGCTTTTTGCTAATGGGTGTTGTGCAAGACATTCAGCATGGAGAAAAACGATGATGAAAAAACTGTCTATATTCAGCCTGCTGTTTGCGGCTTTGCTGCTCTCCGGCTGTTTGGGATTAACCCAGCCGACCGATAGCGATATCGAAGCAATGGCCAAGGATAAATTCAACCAAGAATTTAGAGGCTTGTTTTTGGCCGATACCGTGGTCAAGGATAACGGCTATAAAAAGAACGACACCAATTATGTCGCCGAACTAACCATTACTGGCACTGCGCAACGTTCGCTGGATGAATATGCGCGTGAGATTATGCAGGACTCCAGTATTTCGCCGATGGATAGAATGAAACAAACCTTTGGTATTGGCGTCTTGAAAATGACGCTGCCGGAATTTGAACAAGGCGACCGCATCGATTTCACCCGCAATTACCTGTTTATCAAAACCGACAACGGTTGGATGATAAAAGGTACGCTTGAAGAAAAAGAATCTGAATCATTAATTTAAAAAGATAACAAATTTAAGGAATTATTATGCCATTACTAGACAGCTTTACGGTTGACCATACCATTATGAATGCGCCGGCAGTGCGTATCGCTAAGAGCATGACCTCTCCGTCTGGCGATACCATCACGGTATTCGATTTGCGTTTCAATAAGCCGAACAAAGCGATTATGGGCGAGCGTGGAATTCATACGCTTGAGCATCTTTTCGCCGGTTTTATGCGTGACCACCTAAACGGTGACGGTGTAGAAATTATCGACGTGTCGCCAATGGGTTGCCGTACCGGTTTCTATATGAGCCTGCTTGGTGCGCCGGATGAAGGTCGAGTTGCCGATGCGTGGATGGCTTCAATGAACGACGTAATGAAAGTCGAGCGTTTGGAAGATATTCCTGAGCTAAACGAATACCAGTGCGGAACTTATACCATGCACTCGTTGGACGAAGCGCATGCTATTGCCAAAGAAATCATCGATAACGGTATCGGCGTTAATAAGAACGAAGATCTGAAAATGAGCGCTGAAGTGCTTCGCGAATTAGGTAATGAGGTTTAATCGATGAAAGTTGCCATTATCGGCGCAATGGAAGAAGAGGTTAAATTACTGCGCAGTAAATTGACCGACTTAACCACTGAAACTCATGCTGGATTTGAGTATTATTTAGGCAAAATTGATGGTCTTGATGTGGCGCTATTGCGTTCCGGTATTGGTAAGGTCAATGCTGCTATCAGCACGACTTTATTGTTACAGCAATATCAGCCGGATTTTGTCATTAATACCGGATCGGCCGGCGGTTTCCATGTCGAACTGAATGTTGGCGATATTGTTATTAGTCAAAGTGTTTGCCACCACGATGTGGATGTTACACCATTTGGCTACGAGCTAGGCCAAGTACCGGGAATGCCGGCTTGTTTCGTTCCAGATGCTAAGCTGGTCGAGGCCGCGCAAGCTTCGATTGAAGAATTGGGCGAAGTCGTGCATATGCATGGCATGATCGCAACGGGTGACCGCTTTATGCATAACCCGGAAGATGTGGATAGCACTCGTAAAGCGTTTCCGCAAATGATCGCCTGTGAAATGGAAGCAGCTGCCGTGGCGCAGGTTTGTCACACTTTTGGTAAGCCGTTTGTGATTATTCGTTCCTTGTCAGACATTGCCGGTAAGGAAAACAAAGTGACTTTCGAGCAATATCTAGAGAAAGCGGCGACGCATTCGGCGAAAGTAATTTTAGGGATGTTAAAGCATCTTTAAGTCGTTACTTTAGAAGGGCAAAATAAAAAGGGCTTGGTGGAAATTCACCAAGCCTTTTTTTTGGAAATGGATTTTAGATATCGGCTGTTTACTTAACGAGCGATTTAACCCAAGCTTCCATTGTATCGTTGGCAACCGGATTAGGCGCTTCCATAAAGTTAACAATAAATTGTTCGGCTTTTTCGGTTACGCCAATCGAACGTGGACGCACTGCCACTGGATCTGCAGACGGCAGTTGCATTCCAAAACAGAGAATCAAGTTCTGTGCATCGAGAATATCCTCGGCAATTTCACCGCCAACCGATTGAGTGTGCTGGTAGTGATTAAAACGAGCGATATTAGTTGCTACCGGATGCTCGGAAACCTTTTGTTCGAGGTAATCTAAAATTTCAGTGACGCTGGCAAATTTAGATTCTTGTTTGCTAAAAGTGAGTTCAAAAATCGGATATTTTTCTTTAAAGATTTTCTGTTTCATTCTGTGATCCTAAAAGATGGGATAAAAATAAGGGCCGCATATAGCAGCCCTGAATTTATAGGTGAGCGATTAAAGCGCTTTGGTGCAGAAGTAGAAGTCTTTACACTCGTACTCACCTGATTCTTTACGCGCAATCGCTTCGTCGATGGTTGCCGGAGGAGGAACGATAACGCGATCACCGTCACGCCAGTTTTCAGGCGTTGCACACTTATTGGCATCCGAAGTCTGCATAGCGTGAACCAGACGAACGAACTCATCAATCTGACGCCCGTTACTCATTGGATAGTACACCATGGCACGTAGCACACCGTTCGGATCGATAAGAAAGGTCGCACGCACTGCCGAAGTATCAGCGGCACCCGGGTGAACCATACCGTAAGCTTTCGCCACTTCCATACTAAGGTCTTCAATAATCGGGAATTCGAT
>NZ_JAGETV010000015.1 GCF_017571465.1 Thiomicrorhabdus marina
ACAGGTGCGTATTCTAGGCATTTACAAAAACTTCGCAACCCTTTTTTTCACTTTTTTCGCAAAAATAACAAAAAAATTCAAAAACAGTGCCAACCTGTCCCTTATACCCACAAACTCACACCTTATCCACAGGGTTTTCCACAAAACCAACCCATACGACCCCCTCACTCACACATTCCCTAACCCAGAAATGCAAAAAGCCGCTTTCTTAATAGCGGCTTTTTAATTTAAACAGGAATACTTTACTCGACAGCTTGGGGTACCAGTTCTATTTTGGGTTCTTTCCATGGACCATCAATCTTATATCGGTAAGTAATCAGATTTTCATTTATATCCGGTAATACTTTCATTACGGTATAAACGGCTAAAGCAGCAATCGGATTTGCAACACCGGCCAAAGCAGCAATCGTCGGCAAAGAAGACCCAACTGAAGGAGTCACATTAGCCTTCAGAGCAAATTCTTCTTTTTGCATATCAATAAGTCCCAACATCGCCACTTTCACTGCCGGAGCATCTAAATCTAAATTAACCAACTGAAGCTTACTATTATTGAGAATAGCTTTACCCTTAATATCATCATATATAAGCCCTTCATTCGTCACATCATCCAAATTCAATTTTAAGCGACGCGCTAATGAATCGACACTTAATAAGCCTAGCAATCGAGCAACGCCAGGCTCAACATCCTCGACAACACCTTCGTCCAATTTGAAATTAAGCCGTCCAAACAGACCATTTAAAGTAAAACATTCAAAACCGCCAAACCATGCAATTTCCGCATGAATGTCCGCCTGCTTAGAAGTCACCCCCTTACTGACACCTAAGTATTTCATCAATTGCTGTAATTTTTTCGAGCTCACATCAATTTCGGCAGCACTCAGATTTCGATTCTGATCATAACGGTAATTTGCCGTGACTACACCCGCCCCTTGACTAAATTGTGCCGATACATCTTCGGTAGCATAGCCATATTCATTGGGCTCTAAACTGAAACGCACTAACTCAAAAGGATAGCTATCAAATTGCACATTTCTCGCCAGAACATTCACTTCAGGGTATTTAGCTTCACGCTTATTAACCGCACAGATTAATTGATCATGAGCTTCCCCAGATTTATCAGACTTTAAAACGGCACGTTCAATTTGCACATTAAGCGCACCTTTCTCAGGAATAAATACACTTCCTTCCAATTCATTACTCTTTACCGACACTTTCAGATTCGATTCCAGCCGCTCAAGCTCAACTCGAGCATTAGTAAAAGATTGATTCTTGTAATTCAGGTTATCAATATTCAGATAACTATTGTGCCAGTCAATATTAGAAAACGGGTTTTTGCCCTCTTCACTCGCTAAGCTATTCCACCACTGTAACCACGCTGCTGCACTTAACTGACCGAGATCACCGTGAATATATGAACCAGAGTCACTCAATTTTGTTTTTGCCGAAACCTGTTTACCGACATAACCTTTTACACTAATGAATTTATCTTGCTCACTGCTGTAAACGACGTCAACTTTAGCAACATCAGGTTGAGATAAACTAACAGACAAACTCTCGCCGATCTGACCCGAAATACTCAAAGGCTTGTTTAAATCTTGAACCGAAAACGGATAAGGCAATAGACTCTGTGCCTGTTGAACTTGTGCGCGTCCAGAGAAAGTCGTCACTAATTGATGCTTTTTAGTCGGGACAGAAAAAGTAAGTTGAAAAGGAAGCGGCTTGGCAAAATACTCTCTGCTTAAATCATGCTCACTTCCTTGCACGGTAAAGTTCATCTGTGCTTTTTTCAGGTCGGTAGCAATATCTAGCACAGCAGGGTTGTCAAAAAGCAACGCTTTAACCTTATTAGCCTTCAAGGTCTTTTCCGTGAAGGATAAGTCACCATCTACCTTAGAAATTTCTGGCACCCCATCTAAAGCAACCTTTGCATCTTGTAGTCGAACGCTTCCAACAACGGTTTCTTCTTTACCTTTAAAACCACTTATCGGAATCCACACATCAGCAAGCGTCACTTTTGCATGCCCTGCATAAGCTTCATTTTGATGCATGTATTTATCTAGACCGACTTTTTTCGGCAACGGAGTTTGCGCAAGATAAGCCACGGCCTGCGGAACAGATGCCATCACACTGGCCTGAACATTCAGGGCAATATCTTTTTTCGATAGATCCGAAAACTTGACCCGCGCTTTTGCCGGCGCACTAACGCCCTGTAGATTAAGTTTTTCGCTATCAAAACTTAATTCGCAGTTTCGATATTCAAAATCAATGTCACTAGGCTCAATCTTTGGCCATGACTTATCAAACTTCAAGCTCGCTTTATCAACCGAGCCAACTACCGACAAACCACTTAACCAATTCGAATTATTTTCAGCTAAGGAGCCTTTAAAACTCACCTTGAAATTAGGATTTTCTCCTGCGACGTTACTGTTAACCAACCAACGATTCAGCCCTTCGCCAAACATCCCATAAGGCAAATAAGCCAACACATCTTTCACCTTGCGTGCCTTGATATCGGCAAAAATGGATAGGCTTTCAGCCGAAACATCAAATGACTCCAGAGAAACTCTGAAACGATCCACCGAAAAATCCACCGGATCGATACTGAACCTCTGATCAGAGTAATTCAGAACAACCGTTTTCGGTAAACTGACTTTTACTGGTAGAGGATGAACCTTCGGCTCCAGAACCCAAATAGGCTCATCCGCTTCAAGTAATAAAATATCACCCTGCTTAACTAAGGATAAATTTTGGGTTGCCACCCCCGGATAATCGGTTAAAGGAATTCCAAGACGAGCAAAACGCGTACGTAAATTCGGTATCTCTAATGTCTGCCAATTTAATCTAAAGACGAAATCGGTCACATCCAGTTCAACCGCTTGATTCAGCAACTCTGCCAGATAGTCATTTTCAACAAACACCCTTAACATATCTTTAAAAGGCGAAATATCAAAACGATCCGCCAAAAGCTCTAACTCCTGCTGCGGATACAAACGTAACTGCACCGGTGAAAGCGTTTTAACGAATTGATTATCCAATTGCACATTAACTAATTCAAAGTTGGCAATAGTGTTATCTAAATTTGCATCTAAACGCGGATTCCAACGTAGCTCAATGCCAACACTGTTCGGTAAAACTTCATCATCTTCTTGCCACTGCAACGCTTGGGCATTAATTTTTGCAACCGAGTCCGCTAGCTCGGCATCTTGAAAACTTGTGTGCCAATCCAGCAACAGTTCACCGGCAGGAAGGATCTCCGCCCACTTAACCGGCAATAACTCAGCTAGACGATTTACTTGTAGCGGCTCATAAGAAACCAAATTAATCGAACCAAAATCCAAGCCGCCCCAAGAATTGGTTGAGAGGTTAATCCTTAGATTGAAACGCTCAAAATCCAAAACATCGTGATAGCGCACACCAAATTCGGTAATCAAGTTGATTTGGCTCGCTTTAATTAAATCGAGATTATCGACCTGAACCGCTGTATCCGGCCCCATAAAGTCATTAACGACCAAACCATCTATGGTAATTTTTTGCCAACAGCGGCGGGTAAAGTTTTGCGAACGCAGAAAATCAACAACGTCTCGGTAAGCGCTATTGAGCTGTGAAAGGTTAGAAAGTGACTCATTTGTTTCTTTGTCACTGAAGGATTCTTTGACTCTCAAGCTAACTTGTTGCGCATTCAGCTGCTCACCAAAACTGATAACCGGAATCATTGGCGCAAAGATATTAATATCGCCGGACAGTTCTTCCGCCTGCAACTGAATATAGGGGTTATCGACTTCTAGACCGGACAGTTCAAACTTCGCGCCCAGCCAAGTTTGCTCAAGCTCAATCGCGCTGACCTTAAACTGCCAACCGCTAAGATCGCTTAAGAATTGTAAAGATTGTTGCGGGTAGGATTGCAAGCCGACAATCGCCAAGCGCATCAACAATAGATAGGCAATAAAAATCCCCAGAAGAATTTCTAGGAATAGATGTGTGCGCTTAATTAACATTCACACCCCGCATAGAGATGGTTACATCATAACGACATCGTATTGCTCAGCAGCATAGGCACTCTCGGCTTGAAAGCGGATACTTTTATCCAAAAATGCCTCCAGCTCAGCAACACTATTCGACTCTTCATCCATAATACGCGAAACCACCGCCTCAGCGGCAATGACTCGATATTGTTTAGCTTCAAAAGAACGAGCCATACGCGTGATTTCACGGAAAATTTCATAAGAAACCGTTTCCGCAGTTTTGACCGAACCACGCCCATTACAAACCGGGCAAGGCTCACACAAAGTACGTTCCAAACTCTCACGAGTACGTTTACGCGTCATCTCTACTAAGCCAAGACTGGAGATGCTACTAATCGTGGTTTTCACGCGATCTCGACTCAGCTCTTTTTCAAGTGTCGTCAAAACGTGTTTTTGATGGTTCTTATCTTCCATATCAATGAAATCAAGAATAATAATACCACCCAAATTACGTAACCGCAGTTGACGCGCAATCGCTTGGGTTGCTTCGAGATTGGTACGATAGATGGTTTCTTCCAGATTACGATGCCCGACGAAAGCGCCGGTATTGACATCAATCGTGGTCATCGCTTCGGTCTGATCAATAATCAGATAACCGCCGGACTTAAGATTAACGCGCTTATGTAAAGCCGCTTGAATCTCTTCCTCAATATTGTACAAATCGAAAATCGGGCGCTCGCCTTGATACAAACCAAGACGATCACTTAACTCCATCACGTAGGTATCGACAAAGCATTGCATTTTTTTGTGCGTCTCGCTGGAATCAACGCGGATTTTTTCAATACGTTCGATCGGAATATCACGCAAGATACGCAAATACAAAGGTAAGTCTTCATACAATAACGTCGGCTTACGAGTACTACGGGTTTTTTCTTGAATGCCAGACCATAAACGTTGCAAATAAATCATATCGGCGCGCATTTCATGAAAATCCACGCCTTCCGCGACAGTACGAACAATAAAACCGCCTTCGGAATTTTCATACTCAGGAATCTGCTTGACCATTTCGCGCAAACGTTCGCGCTCGGTATTGGAATCGATTTTCTGAGAAACGCCTAGCGTCTTCTCGGTTGGCATATAAACCAGCATACGTGACGGAATGGTGACCTGCATGGTCACGCGCGCGCCCTTGGTGCCAAGCGGGTCTTTTACCACCTGCACCATAATTTTTTGTCCGGCATGCAATAACTTAGCAATATCGTCGCATTCTTCATCATCCGAACCCACTGACTTATGGCACACATCAGATACATGCAGGAAAGCAGCGCGTTCTAAACCGATATTAACAAACGCCGCCTGCATTCCCGGAAGAACTCGGTCGACCTTGCCCATATAAATATTACCGACCAAACCACGCTTACTGGAACGCTCGACCCAAACCTCTTGCAAAACCCCGTTTTCCACCCATGCAACACGGGTCTCATTCGGGGTCACGTTAACTAGAATTTTTTCTTCGTTATGCATGCAATTAGCCTTTATTCAGAGTCATGCGGCAAATACTATTCTCTGACAATTATGATTAAAATCTTAAGTGAAACCCGTTTTGCTTTAAAAGCTGGCTCAGTTCATACAGCGGCAATCCCATAACGCCACTGTAGCTACCATTGATATTTTTGACCCATCTGGCAGCCTGCCCTTGAATCGCATAAGCACCGGCTTTGTCCATCGGCTCACCACTAGCGACATACGCAGTAATTTCGTCTTCCTCAATTTCGGCAAAATTGACTTCAGTAATATTAACTGAAGATTGCACCTTACCTTGATGCCAGACCGCAATAGACGAATATACCTGATGGCCTCGACCAGACAATTGACTTAGCATGGATTTAGCATGATTGGCATCGTTAGGTTTCCCCAGAATTTCGCCATCTAAAACCAAAGAGGTATCGCCGGCAATAATCCAATCATCGTCATTTACATCAATCTTGATGGCAGCGGCTTCTGCTTTGTGCTCCGCCATGCGCACAAGATAAGCTAGCGGTGCCTCATTGGCTTGCGGCGTTTCATCAATTTCAGCCAAAACAACGGTAAACTCAATGCCGAGTTGCTCCAGCAATTCGTGACGGCGCGGCGACGATGAAGCCAAATAAACAGCACTGTTCTGCATGCAAGAAGTCAACTCACAGGTTTATGGTAGTGGAAAACGGTTTTGCTGCTCATTCTACAGTGAGATTAGGTAAAATGGGCAAATTCACCAAGAAGATTGGTCTAAACCAAAAACCGCCTGCAACCCCGCAGCCGAAGGTCTAATTAAATAAAGAGAAAATTATGGATAAAGTCGTCACAGACCACAGCCCTGAAAATTTAACTGCACTGTTCCCTGGAACACAAGTGGTAGCGGAACTGCCATTTTTCAGCATTTTGGCAAAAGAAACCCGCGTACCGTGGTTGATTTTTATCCCTAAATACCCGCTTGAAAACATTAACTCAACGCTACTGCTTTACGGGCAAATTCATCGCTTAGTAGAAGAACTAAGAGAAACCAATGGCATGGGGCATTACAACTTAGCCAAAATTGGCAATAAAAACGAATGGCTACACCTACATTTAGTGTTCCGCAGCGAACACGACGAAGCTTGGCCTGATCCGGTTTGGTGTCGTGAACCATTAGAAGAAAACAAAGGCGCCGCAACCGGCTTAAGCAAAATGGTTAAGAGCGCACTACAACAGACTAGCGCTTCGGCAATGTAAATCGCAAATCAATGCCACATCTAAAATGGATTATTTCGAGCAGCCTTCTGCTCGCACTTGCCGCGTTAGTCGAATACTTTATCGGCTGGCATACCGTGTTTGCACCTTGGCAAACGCTACCAACCGCTCAAGTCGCAATGGCCACAGCTTTACTCTTTATAACCTATGCAGTCCGTGCCGGACGCCTAATACATTACTTTCAGTTAACTCAAACTCGGCAGATGCTTGGTTGCGCACGACTGATGTTACTGCACAATTTCTGGAACAACCTACTACCAATGCGTTCCGGCGAAGCTAGTTTTCCTATTTTAATGAAAAGTCAGTTTCAGATTGGTTTGGAAAAATCCCTGCCGGCTCTTTTGTGGTTCCGCATCCTAGATCTGCATACATTGCTACTTATTGCTCTGATTGCGCTCGCCAGCCTCTGGCTTAACACCTTACAAATACTGGCTGTAAGCACTGTATGGCTAGCGATACCCTTTATGCTTTATGCCTTACAAAAACCTTTACTTAAATTATTCTCGGCCGACCACAAACTCAACAATATAGCTCGTAAAATCATTGCCGGCCTTCCACAAAACCTATCGCAATTCGGCTGGAGCTGGCTGTGGACAATCGTTAACTGGACAATCAAATTACTGGTTCTTGCTTGGATTTTAAGCTGGTTTATCGACATCGACTATAACCTGGCGATTCTTGGTAGCGTAGGCGGCGAGTTAAGTAGCGTACTGCCTATTCACGGCATTGGTGGTTTCGGAACTTATGAAGCCGGAGTTTGGCTAGCATTGAGCCAACTCGAATTAACCGAAAACTCGGTCGTTAGCGCGGCGATAAATCTACATCTACTATTGCTTTCGAGCAGCATCCTTAGTGCCATATTTGCCAAACTACTCCCCAAAAACTAGTCGCCGCAATCCTTATGAGCAAAACTTAATAAGGATTGCGCTATAATTCGAGCACAATCATTCTAAGTGCTATTGAAAGTTAAAAAGCACCGCTTACAGACAGTCAGGTAAAACTCATGCAAAGCTATCATCTCTCTATTGTCATCCCAATGTATAACGAGCAAGAAAACGTCGAGCCAATGGTTTCCACGGTTTTTTCCGCACTCGAAAATTATGAACAGCCTTGGGAGCTGATTGTCGTAAACGATGGCAGTAGCGACCAGACCGCGGAATTTTTAACGACGCAAGCCGAACAATTTGGCGAGGCACTTAAAGTCATTAACCTGCAAAGAAACTACGGTCAGACCGCCGCAATGCAGGCCGGAATTGACGCAGCAAGCGGCGAAGTTATCGCCACCTTAGACGGCGATTTGCAAAACGACCCGAAAGATATTCCTCGCATGGTTGAGCGCCTAGTTAACGAAGATTTAGATTTGGTTGCCGGCTGGCGAAAAGACCGCAAAGATGATTTGGTACTTCGTAAAATCCCATCACGCATTGCTAACCGACTGATTGGCAAAATGACCGGCGTCACCCTAAACGACTATGGTTGTAGCTTAAAAATTTACCGTGCCAGCATTCTGAAAAGCATCACCCTTTATGGCGAAATGCACCGCTTTATTCCGGCCTGGATGGCAACCGAAACCCTACCGTCACGCATCAAAGAAGAAGTCGTTACTCACCACGCCCGCCAATTTGGCGAATCGAAATATGGCATTAGCCGAACCTTCCGCGTGATTATCGACTTATTGTTTGTCTTCTTCTTTATGAAATTCCGCGCTCGTCCATCACACTTCTTCGGACAAATAGGACTAGGATTTGGGGCTTTAGGAAGCCTAGGGCTAGCATACTTAGGCGTGATTAAACTGCTTGGCGAAGACATTGGAACCAGACCACTACTCATCATCAGCGTACTGTTAATGGTCATGTCCGTGCAATTCTTACTCAGCGGAATACTCGCCGAGATGATTTCGAGAACCTACTACTCAGCTTCAGATAGAAAGCCTTATAGTATTCGCAATAAGAAAAATTTGAGCTAATTCATGCTATGCACCTCAACTATTCTCAATCAAAGTTAAGAAGAATTTCAAAAACAACAGCTGAGTTGTTAATAATACCAGCATTCTTTTTTTTACCAATTCAGGCAGCACCAGTTAACACTTTACTGGTTCTCGCCATGCTCTTCTGGACTTTGTCAGGCAATTTATCACAGCAGTTAACTCAAGCCTTAAAGCATCCACTAAGTAAAGCATTTGTATTTTTTGCCTTTACTGCTTTTATCTCTTTGATCTGGACTGATAACTTAGAACAAGGGTTACACTTTTCGGAAAAATACCTTCCGTATTTATTTTTTCCAGTCATTCTTTTATTAATTAATACTAAATTTCAAACACACTACCTTGCCGCATTTTTTCTAGGTATTGCACTTTCTGAAATTCTTTCTTATTCAATGTGGCTAGGAATAACGGACATGGGGAAAGCCCCAAACGACCCAAACTTGTGGGATCACACCGCCTTTATTGGCCACGTCCTCTACAGTCCAATTGTTGCTTTTGCTGCGTACATGATGTTAAGCAGATTAATACTCGGGTGGAAGGAATTAAAAACGTGGCAGCGAATTAGCTTAGTACTTTTTTCCACGACAATAATCATTAATCTATTCTTTACACATGGTAGAACGGGGATGGTTGCTTTATTAGGACTCTTATTTGTAGTGTTTTTACTCAGATTTCCAAAAGCAAAATTCAAAGCAATCACGCTAAGCCTAGCTTTAACAACCGTAATTCCACTTATTGCATACAGTACACTAGACGATTTCAAACAACGTGTAGATATCGGAAAAGATGACATTACTCATCTATTTGAAAATAACAATGCAGAAACAAGTCTTGGCCATAGGCTAATCAGCTGGTATGCCAGTATTGAGATAATTAAAGAAAATCCCGTTTTGGGTGTTGGAATCGGGGACTTTGCAAAAGAGTACGAAAAAATAATGAGCACTCAAAATGTAAAATATTGGTCTACGAGCAATCCCCATAATCAGTACTTATTTACTTTTACTACAAGCGGAATCATTGGATTATTATCATTAGTTGGAATTTATCTAACTATTGGATACCTAACTTACCAAGACTATAAAACAACTCCAAAAAATGAACTCAATCCTATTAAAGTTGGCTTACTTATTTTATTTTTAATTATCCCACTTGCCGAAAGCTATTTATGGCGTTCCAACACATCTTTATTACTAATCTTATTTTCTGCTTTTCTATTTAAAAAGCATTTTAATGAGAATAAAATTTAAGCATTTTTTATGAGAAAACAACTCCTCAACTTGATAAGCCAAAATAGAGAACGAAAATATTTAAACAATATAAACTTCATCATAATTTCTAACAATTGCTGGGGGTTTAGTTTATACAAAACATTAAAAAGAGAATACAACACACCTTTCATTGGGCTTTACCTTTACCCTGATTGCTATCTAAAGTACCTTGAAAACTTTGACTACTATTCCAGTAAACCAATTAGCTTTAAAGAAAACTCCAAATATTTCTCCGAAGAAGTTTCTTATCCAATAGGATGTATTGACAATGACATTGAAATTCACTTCTTACATTATGACTCTAAAGAAGATGCCTATGATAAGTGGAATCGAAGATTAGCCAGAATGAAAAATGATATAAGAAATAAAACTCCCATTTTTCTTAAGTTTTGTGACAGCGAAAAAGCGACTCTTAGTCATTTAGCTAGATTCCATAATTTACCTTTTGAAAATAAACTATCTATTGGTCTAACCAAATACAATTCAAAGTGCCATTTTTATACACCCAAGTTACAACAAGCCAACTCTAATGAAATTATCAATGGGCTCGCATTATTTAGAAAACGATACCATTACTTTGACATAACAACATGGATAATTGATAAAGATTGTCGAAAAACTCTGTTTTCCAAACTTGTATCACTTATAAAATAAATGAAGAACTGCCAAAAAAATAAAACACCCATTAAAGTTTTATTAATCCCTTCTTCGGGTGAAAAGGGAAGTGGTGAAACGCTAAATGCAATACAAATTATTAATTTTCTTAGTGAAAGAGTTGAAAATATCTCATTCCATATTGCTCTACACAAGAACTCTCCGTTTATAAAAAACTTTGATTGTGATGTTATTCTGACAGAAAAAACGCCAACTGACAGCGACGAAATACTTATACCAGAAACACGAAAGATCAAACCCAACTTCAGCTTTTTTATTGGCGCGGGGAGTTCAAAACTATTCAGAGCTTCTAAAAAAACAGGATCATTTAATATATTTATTAGCTATTCAAAAGAGATGAGAGCAAGAGGCCTTAAATTAAATAGGATTATGAATATAGATTTTCATTTGGTTGATCAATATGAATCTTCATTACCAAAACTAAGATTATCAGAAAGAATCAAGTGTTTATTTTTTAATAAAAGTAAACCTCATTATCTTGGACCAATATTTCAAACCTGCAGTCTAATCAAAAAAAATAATACTTTAAAAAAATACAACCTCACGGCAGGAAATTACATCCTTGTGAGTTTGGGTTCTGGCGGAGACAAAAACCAGAACAACCAATACTACAATGAAATTATTCACGAAAATTTATGTAAATTAAAAGAAAAAAATCAAATCAAAGTTTTACATATATTTGGAAAAGCATTCCCATTAAAAATACCCGAAGGAAATAATGATCATATATGTATCGACTTCATGACTCCAAATGAATTCATTTGTCTTTTAGAATCTGCAAAGTTCGCAATAATAAACGGTGGAGGGACTCTTTCTCAAGCGATATCTCTTAACACCCCAACATTATCATGTGCAATAACTCCAGACCAACCAGATAGAGTTAACGCATTCGAAAATATGGGGCTAACAAAAAGCTTTATTCCAGAAGGTGACTTTACTGATGTGATATTAAGCTTTAATACCAAAAATATAAAAGAAAACTTACAGCGATCAAAAAACTTGAACTCTTTAGAACAGATTTTCAGAATCATTTCATTTAAAAACAAATCTCTTTAGGACACAAACAGCCTCTTTACAAGCTTCTAATCAACCAAGTTAGCCTTTTTATGTAAAGCACCAAAAACAGAAAACGGAGCACGCAATAGCCAAAACAAAAATATTGCATACCAGTCTGGTTTAAGCCAAAGCTTAGAGTAACAAGCCATTAACTTTTCAAAAGAATATATTGGGCGGTTTAATTTAGCTGCCTCTCTAGCAGCCACTAACTGTTGCTTAGCAACATACTTCGCGGGAAAAGGCTTCAACAACTCTTCCCTAAGAGCCAACACATCAAGCTTCGCCTTACGATTAGGGTTAGTCGCCATTAATCCGGTTTCTTGATATTCTTTGATTTGAATATTTTTATCTAAGGCAAAAAAATTAGGCGTTTTTTGCGCGATTGCCAAAAACCAAACCCACTCTTCAGCATTTTTATATAGCCTCGTAAAACGATTGCTTGATACAGCTCCTAATGAAATAAAATGCGCTACATCTCGTTTGACCGTTCTGCCTAAAAAATAATCATCCAAATAATTTAATTCACCATAACGTTTCAATTTTGAGATTTTTTCACCTCTTGTATCTATCGCATTACCAATCCACCATTGCACTTGAGGATTTTTCTGGATTTTTTCAGCCATATTAGAAAAAGCTCTAGGAACCATATAATCATCATCATCCAACAAGGTGACAAAGCCACTGTCATTTTCTGCCATAATCATATCAAGAGCTTGATTCCGAGCTGCATTAGCCCCTTGATTATTTGGCAGGTGGTAAACAGTAATCTTGCCAGATAATGTTTGCAGGTGCTCCAATACGTCTTTAGTCGGTTTATCAGATCCATCATCAACGATATAAAGATGCCAATTAGCGTAATCTTGTTCAATCAATGAATTAACTGAGCGCACAATTAATTTTCCGCGATTATACGAAGGCATGACCACCAAAAATTTAGGGGATGAACTCACAACCATTCCTCATTTTTTAAAGTTTATTTTTCGCACAAAAAGCATCGAACTCTATATTCAACCACTTTTTTGATTATTATTTAAAACTAAACCTCTAATCCATTGATGGTGCTCGGTAAACATCTTCAATCCACGGTGCTTTCTTATACTTATCATAAGGTTCATGGATTACATCTTTCGGATCAGGTTTTCCATGAAACAAAACAATGCTTGTTCCATGTGGGAAAGCAACTTCGCCCTTGGGAGAAAAGATTGAAAAGTGATTACGCAGTGCCTTTCCCAGAGCACCAAAAGAGTATTGAACCTTCGCATCCAAATCCAATTTAAACGATTTGATTAGTGTTTTAGGATAAATCACTGCTTCTTTGAAAACATATTCAATCCAGTCTTGATCGCCATGCATCTGCTTAATAATCCACTCTTTTTGTGCCCAAAAAGATTCCCAGATAAAAGCGTATTGGCCAGCATTAAAACAGAGTACCGAGCTGTTATAGCGGTCTTCATTAATATCTGACGAAATACAAAACTTATCGCTATATGTAATCAAGGGTTCTAGAGAACCCGTAATTACAATATCCAAATCTAAAAAAAGAATTTTGTCCTGTGAGGATAAACCTAAAAACCCTCTCTGGAAAATAACTAACTTGTACCACCATCCTTCAAGACCTAATTCAGGTAAATCTTCAATAATGATAACTTCGTCAACACCCTCGGCATCCTCAGTCAAACAGTGAAATTTAAATGGCTGATTAAGATTATTTTTGACCATCTTGTACAGACGATTTACATAATCTGGGCTATATTTATCTCCCCATTTCAAACAAATAACGTGCAACATTTCTTTAATCCATTTAATAATAATTAGGACAGTAATTCTTGGAACTCACTATGATGAATCTCAGCTTCATCCGTTAAGATATTAATCCCAACATCCTTTTTTAATAATTTCACCGTCAGTAAAGCGGTAGAAGGCGCTGATACAACATCGGAAAAAGATAATTTAGGTAATATTAATTCCAATGGCAAAGCCGATGGAAGAATGGAAAATGACATCCTCTTATCTCGCTTCACAATGTTTTCTAGCCAATTCAAATTAGAACCATCTCGTGGATGTTTTTTAACCGCAATTCTCAAACCAGTTTGCTTGCTTAAATATTCAGCATATTGCTGCTGTAGACTTACCGATAAATTTGACGGATGAGGGAGAATAATCAACAAGTCATAAGCTTGGTTTAGCAGTGGCGCCTGATCGTCAGAAATAAATTGTTCTAATAAACTTTGCAGCCTTGGACTCTGGTAAAAATTCAAAGGAATGGGATTTAACAGGAGCAAGTCTTTCAATAAACCACACGCTTTTTCTGGAGCGAGCAACCACCCTTCCGAAATCCATTCGCTAGCGCCAATTGTAATTGGATGCTTCCAGTCGCACGGATACATCCGTTTTTTTATCCAAGAATCAAGCACACGATCCCGCCAAGTTTGCGAGCGTCTACGACAGGTATAACTAAAAACACCTTCATCAAGATAGATGCCTTTAACCTCAGGTTTATGCTTAACTGCCTCAGTCATTGCGCATTGAAATTCAATGCGACGGTCACTGCCAACAAAAACCTGATCCGGTTTTAACTCAGCAACAATTTGTTTAATTTCATTTAACTCTCTAACCCGACTGCGCCACTTCTTCCAAGCTCCCTTAAATTTGCCATGAAAACACCAACTCTGTTCAAACGGCGAATCGATTTTAGACAGTGCATCAAGATATGGATTGGGTTGGTTGATCGGAAAGTCAACATACATCAAATAGCTTCGCTCATCTTTTCTTTGCGAAGCAAAAACGAAACTATTTAGAAAATTCCAAGGCGTAGCGGCAATATATAGCGAGACTTTCATCGTAAGATCAGCTTGCCTTTAAGCTTATGCTTCATGTGTATTTTCCACCACACGCCGGCCAAATCATCGCCAAACGAAATCGCCTTTCTTGGGATTGCCATTAGATCATGCTCAGAAGTCCAGGCTCCTCGTTGACAGCTGGTTGCTGTTTCAAATCCTGCTTCAGCAGCCAGTCTCATCACCTCTTTATTCAAGGATCCATAGGGATAACAAAAATGCTGCACCTCATCCTGTAAGCATTCTTCCAATTCGCGCTTAGAGTGAACAATTTCATCAAAGGCTTGCTCTGAGGTAAGTTCAGCCAAACGGGGATGGCTGTGAGTATGCGCACCAATCGTTATTCCTGCTAGCTTAATATCATTTAACTGCTGCTTGTTCATCAACGGCGCTAAAGGCAATCCACTCTTTTCCAGCCACTCTGCCTGCTTATCAATTAAACCACTGACCATATAGACTGTAGCAGGAAAACCATATTTCTTTAAAATTGGAAAGGCATGCTCATAAAAATTGACATATCCGTCATCGAAGGTAAGAACAACACTATGCTTAGGCAGTCTTACTTCCCCACGGATTCCTTGCAAAGCGTGGTCAAGTGAAATCACGTTATAGCCCATTCTTTTCAACCACCACATCTGTGATTTAAAACGGCTTAAACGACAAAAAGTTGCACCATGAGCGGTGATACCAGAAAAGTTGCCAACCTGATGGTACATGAGAACGGATATTCTAGGCATTTTCATTGCATGCTCCCTGATAAACCAAAACGGTTTGTTGTGCGTTTCTTTGTATTGAAAAACCATCAGAAAATGTTTTCAAAGCACCCTGCCCATACAAATTAAAGTCATCTGGGAAATCAACTGCCTGTTCGATAGCAAGGGTTAATTCACTCACATTCTCCGATTCAAACAGAAAACCGTTCTGGCAGTGTTTAATGACCTCAGGAATCCCGCCCGTTCGAGATGCAATAATCCCTAGACCAGCTGAACACGCTTCTAACAACGTAAGAGAAATCGCTTCTCTTCTAGAAGGTAAAAGTAAAATATCACTGGCTTGATAATAATTTTTCGGTTGATCCACTTGCCCAACCCATCGAATTGGCAACCCTAGTTTTTGTGAACGATTCTTTAAATCTTGAGCCCACTCAGTGCTTGCGGGACCGACTACCACTACCTGTAACTTAGCTAGCTTGCCCGCTTCTAATTGTTCGAGAGCTGACACCATCAGATCGTGACCTTTGTCTTTAAAAACGCGAGCGACCATTAAAAACGTTAATTTGTCATCCGCCCCTAAAGTCCGCCTAAGCTGGCGCTGAACATCAATACTCTCAACACGCCCAACTTCCGGAACGCCATTCAAAACCACATGCACCTTATCTTCATCAAAACCATGCGCAACCAGATTGTCTTTAACAGCATTGGAAACTGCAATAATCTGATGTTTTTTAGAAAAACGCTTGTGGGTATTGGTTGAATGAGCAGTCATCACAAGCCGCGTTCCTGCGAATTTAACCGCCCATTTTGCATAGAAACTAGCACGCATCAAATTGGCATGAACCAAGTTAAATTGACCATCGTTTAAAATTCGAGCTAATCTAAAAATACTAGCTAAGTCAAAATATCCTTTCATGCGTAATGAATGAACTTTAAAGCCATTATTCAACATCTGCCGGTACAGCCAACCATCTTTAATACCCGCAAACTCACTTTCAACTCCGATTTCCTTTAGCGCTAGTGCTAGATTCAGAACATACTTCTCGGCTCCCCCAATACCTTTTGAGCGAAGGATATGTAAAACTTTCATCAACCTAACACCTCAACATAAATCTGATAGTTGCCTTTAACCATTTGTTCTACAGAAAATTTGTTGCGCATTAATTGCTTGCCATTTTCACCCATAGCTATTCGTAGTGAATTATCTTCTAAAAGATGAGTAATCGCTTTTTGTAAAGCTCTGGAATCACCCGGTGCTACTAATAAACCATTATGACCGTCCTCAACCGCTTCTGGAATACCGCCTACTGCCGAAGCGACAATCGGTACAGCTTGTTGCGATGCCTGCAATAAAGAAACCCCCAATCCTTCCATTAAAGCGGGATGGACTAACAGGTCAATGCAACCAAAAAGAGCGGGCATATCATCGCAAAACCCAGTGAATTGGACGGTTTCTTGCAAACCAAGCGCGTCAATTTTCTGTTCTAAGTTTCCTTGGTACTTTCCTTTGCCAAAGAAAAGCACTTTTATATCGGGAAATTCTTTGCGCAATTCCGGTAGAACCTGCAACAGATAGGCATGCCCTTTGCGCTCAATAAGCTGAGCTACAACACCAATAACCAAAGCGTTTTGAGGCAAATTAAAACGCTCTTTAAATGCCTCAGCATTGCATTCACTAGTGGCATCTTTCGCTACCGAGCTTCTTACACACTCGACTTGTTCTTCGGAAGCTCCCTGACTGATTAAAACATCACGAATGCCATCAGAAATAGTAATCACTTTTTGATAGAGACCGTATTTATGTTTAGTTACCCAGCGACTCTCCGGGTTATCCACTCTGCGAGAAATAACAGCCGGCACGCCCGCGAGTTTTGCCGCTAAGCCACCCCAAACATCCGCACCACGGCGACTGTGTACATGCACAATATCGGCTTGAACTTGCTTAATTACCTTTTTGATGCGCCATAGCAAACCAATATCCAAATCGCCTTTAGCAGTAATTTCAATCACTCTAAAACCGCGCTGTTTCATCTCTTCGGCAATCACGCTGCCGCGCGTCGCCAACAATATATTTTCCACCGCAAAATCATCTTGCAGACCCTGCATAATAAAGGTGACTTGCTTAGCTCCTCCATAGAGATGCTTACCAAGCTCAATATGTAAGACCTTCACAAACGAACCTCAACATTTACCCCTTGATTTAACACTTGCCACTCTTGCAGCACCCATTCTGGTGACAAAGCTCTCATGCAGTCAAAACGCCCTTCACAAGTAGGATTGCGGCGACATGGAGAGCAGTCAAGTTGATGGTAAAGAACCTTTGCTTTAGCACTACGAGTATTTGAATAGGGTAGCGTTGAACCAAACAGTGCCAAGGTTGGTTTATTTTCAGCAATACCCATATGGGTTAGGCCTGTATCGACACCAATCACGCCATTCGAGTGACGAATAACAGCGATGGCTTCTTGGATTCGCGTTTTTCCAACGAGATTGACGACATTACCAGGCATGTTTTTCATTAAAGATTCAGCAGCAACCGTGTCCCCTGGCCCACCAAGAATCGCAATTTTTTTATTTGCGGGTAGAAGTGCGGCTAAAGCCTGCCAATTTTCATCAAACCAGTGCTTTTGCGGACGAGTAGTAAAGGGGCAAAAAACCAGGTAGTCAGAGCCAAGTTCTGTAGTAATTTCTTTCCAACTTGGTGTATCAAGGTTTGCCGGAAGACGCATCTGAAAGCTATCTATTGAGCAGCCTAAATATTCGGCCATCGCTTGATATTCTGAGCTAATCAGTTCGCCGGTAACAACCGAACCGTCAACCACTTCATCCATCCACTTTTGCGAACCTTCACGCGAATTAAGGCCAATTTTGCGTTTTGCCTGCGACCATTTCACTAAAATCCCACTTTTAGCAAGACTTTGCAGATCAATTGCTAAATCAAACTCTGCGGCACGCAACTGTTTTTTTAAACGACGGATTTCTTTCCAAAGCCTAACCCAATGCAGAGCCTTAAAATCTTTTGTCCATTGACCTTTAGGAATGATAATTAATTCATCGAGTAGTTCATGACCACGGATTACATCGGCAAATTCAGGCTGTACCGCCCAAGAGATTTCTGCTTGCGGATAGCGCCGTTTAATCGCCTTCAAAAGCGGGGTTGCCATGACTATGTCACCCATCGCACTCATTCGAACTAAAAGAATCTTATGGATTTTTGTGTTCGATTTTGTCATGTACTACCTTGCGTATATTCACTAAAACTTTTTTATCCGATTCAAGATGGCTTATCATACAGCTTTTCTTATAATTTGAGTTTCGCTTTTTACCTACATAAAAGCTGAAAGCACTAAACTAAATAATGAAAATCCATCACTAGGATTTCCCAAAACGGAACAAAACCGGATGACCCTGCTCAATAGTCGACTTGCACGCCTAAAAGCCTATCTCCATGCTAACCTGAAAGACCATGGTATTCTTCGAGCACTATTCCGTAATTTTTATCAAATTTCAGCGAATAGCTATCCAGAAGCTTACCGAAGCAACCATCCCTCCCCTTATTTTGTTCGTAAATTACACCGAAAATATAAGATTCAAACCATTTTAAGTGTTCGTCGGGCTGATACAACTGGGGCCTATTTGCTCGAAAAAGAGGCCTGTGAGGAGCAAGACATAAAGTTAATAAACCATGCCATGTCATCACGTCAACTCCCTACCATTGAGGATGTGTTAACGTCTAAAGAAATTTTGCTAAACGCAAAATATCCTATCCTCATTCATTGCAAGTCCGGTGCCGACCGAGCGGGAATGATGAGTGTGTTTTATAAACATTTTGTTGAAGGCTTGCCGATTAGTGAAGCTCTGGCGCAATTAAGTATGAAATATGGGCATTTCCGTTGGGCAGACACTGGAAAATTGGATTTCTTTTTTGAGGCTTTTCTGGATTTTGCCAAACAGCACCCAGATGTCAGTTTTGAAGAGTGGTTAACTGAACATTATGATCGCGAAGCCCTAGACAAAAAGTTTAAAGCCGAAGGCTGGGCGAATATAGTGGTTAATAAAATCTTACATCGAGAATAACAATGCTTGACCGTGCGACCCTAAGCCTTTATCGCCGTTTATTACGCTATATTTTGCCGTATAAAAAGCTGATAGCGGTAACCTTGCTAGCGCTGATTTTTATCGCCATGATGGAACCTGCTACCGCTTGGATTCTCAAAGAACTGGTTGATGAAAGTCTGATTGCCAAAAACCCTGACTCATTTGTGATGATGCCAATTTTGTTGGCCGGTGTATTTATCGTTAAAGGAATTGCCGAATATTTCAGTAAGGTATTTAGCCAATGGATTGCCCAAAGCGCCATTCTTGACATCCGCTCGGAAATGTATCGCAAAATGCAGTCTTTGCCGTACAGCGATTTCCAAGCCTATTCAACCGGCAAGCTGATGTCGAAAATCACCTATGATGTACCACAGGCGAGCAATGCTCTATCAACCGCTTGGGTGATTATTATCCGCGACAGCTTGACGGTTACCGCACTGGTCGCCTATCTACTCTATATCTCTTGGCAACTGACTTTGCTGATGCTTTTGATTGGCCCTGTAGTCGCATTTATTATTAATAAAGCCAGTAAGCTAATGCGTAATTCCAGCCGCAATATGCAAGCCGACATGGGGCAGATGACGCATCAACTGGAAGAAGGCTTAAACGCCTATCAGGATATTAAAATCTATGGCGCGGAAAACTACGAACAGAACCGTTTTCAGAACACCGCAAAAAGTCTTTTGACCAATACCTTAAATGTCACCAAAGTCTCAGCGCTGAATGTGCCATTGGTTCAAGTGTTGGCCGCCATTGCCTTAGCTATCGTGGTTTATATCGCCATGCAGATGTCCGCCAAAGACATGTTTACCCCTGGCGAACTACTATCATTTATTACCGCGATGGCTTTAACCTTTGAACCGATTCGCCGCCTAACCAATATCAATGAAACCGTGCAGAAAGGAATGGCTGCCGCAGAGAGTATTTTTAGCCTACTTGACTTACCGGACGAAGAAAATTGCGGGGAATTGAAACCCAAAGCCATCAAAGGCGAGATTATTTTCAAGGATATGCAATTCACCTATCCAAACGCCGATAAGGCAACTTTTGATCACCTAAATTTGCATATCGCTGCTGGTAAAACGACCGCTTTAGTTGGGCAGTCCGGAAGCGGTAAATCAACGCTTGTCCATCTAATAGCGCGTTTCTATCAACCACAAAACGGCACCATTTTATTAGACGGCTCCCCCCTCAAAGACATTGAACTCGACTTCCTACGTCAACAGATGGCTTTTGTCAGCCAAAAAGTCGTGCTTTTCAATGACACCATTGCGACCAATATCGCTTACGGACAATCCGGCATTAGCGAAGAGCAAATCATCACAGCGGCGAAAAAAGCCCATGCTTGGGAGTTTATTGAAAAACTGCCGGACGGTCTAAATACTAATATAGGAGACAAGGGCGAATTGCTCTCCGGCGGACAAAGACAACGGATCGCTATTGCCCGTGCTTTTCTCAAAGATGCTCCGATTTTAATTATGGATGAAGCCACTTCCGCGCTGGACAATCAAAGCGAGAAGATGATTCAGGAAGCGATGGAAACACTACGCCAAGATCGCACCGTGATTATTATTGCGCACCGTTTGAGCACCATTGAAAATGCTGACCAGATTGTCGTGTTGGAGCATGGCCAGGTTGTCGAACAAGGCGACCATCAAGCACTTATATCTGCCAATGGGCTATACGCCAGTCTGTACCAAAAGGGAGAGCAAATTGGTGCAAACGTCTAGTTCAAAAAACACTAAACCGCTTTCCGGCCGAGATTTCTTGCACCCCAAATATTGGGGCATTTGGCTCGGTGTAGGCTTACTGAAAGTATTCAGTTGGTTGCCTTACAACAGCAAATTCACTGTTGGTAAACTACTCGGCAACATGATGTATTGGTTAGCGCCAAGACGCCGTAAAATTGCTACTGCCAATATTCAAATCGCTTTTCCGGAAAAGACACCGGACGAACTGAAAGCGATTCTTAAAGCGCACTTTGTCAGCTTGGGAACCGGCTTTGCCGAGATGGCAATCATTTGGCATGGCGACCATAAAAAAAATCACCAAAATGCATTCGAGCGTTCTATCGTTCGCTTTATTGGAGCAGAAAATCTTCAGCATGCATTGAATGACAACAAAGGCGTTTTAATTTTAGCGCCGCACTTTACGACCCTTGAAGTGACCGGCTTGTTCGTCTCTTTTTTAACCAACTACCATGCGGTTTATCGCCCGCACGACAACCCTTTTATGGATTATCTGATTGCCCAAGGTCGGAGTATTCAATTTGATAATGGTGAGACCGTTGAACCAGTCTCGAACAGCAATACTCGCCAGATGCTCAAAGTACTCAAAAACGGCGGAGCTATGACTTTTCTGCCAGATCAAAAATACCGCGCTAAAGGATCAATTCGAGTACCTCTATTTGGAAAAGAAGCGCCAAGTAACCCAGCAACCTCTAAAATCAGTAAATTGACTGGGTGCGCGGTAGTACCGACTTTTACTAGACGCATTGAAGATGAGCAAGGTATTCATTACGAAGTAGAATTCCTGCCGGCATTGGACAATTTTCCAGCTGACGACTACCAAGACACTTTACGACTGCATCACCTTTATGAAGACGCCATCCGCAAAGCCCCGGAGCAATATCTTTGGGTACATAACCGCTGGAACCTAAAATTAGAAAAATGAGCACCCTATGAAATTAGACTTCTCAAAAGCCAAAATTCTTGTCATCGGCGATGTCATGCTTGACCAATATTGGTCCGGCTCAACGCAGCGTATTTCACCGGAAGCACCGGTTCCAGTAGTTAAAGTTCAAGACGATGAAACTCGACTTGGCGGCGCTGCCAACGTCGCTCTTAACCTAAAAGCGCTTGGCGCTAATGTCGAACTGGCTGCAGTGATCGGTGACGACGAAGCCGGAATACTGGTCAAACAACTGCTTGATAAACAAAATATCATGACGCACTTTCATTTTGGCGAACAACCGACAATTCGCAAGCTGCGGATTCTAAGCCGCCATCAGCAGCTGATTCGAATGGACTTTGAAGAACCTTTGCTTGCTAAAACCGCGGAAAGCTTTGCAGATAATATCAGCAACATCGTGAAAAATTTCGACTTAGTGCTGTTTTCGGACTATGCAAAAGGCAGCCTAACCGCTATCCAAAAGATGATTCAAGCATGTAATTCTGCGGGCGTGCAATCGTTTATCGACCCGAAAGGCGATTGTTACCAGAAATACAGCGGTGCCACTTTAATCAAGCCGAATCAATCTGAATTCTGTCAAATTGCCGGACAGTTCCAAGACACCGCAGAATTAACCACAAAAGCCCAAGAACTAATTCAGTCACTCCAGCTTAAACACCTATTGGTAACGCGTAGCGAAGAAGGCATGGCGCTCTTCACCCCTGAGCAGGAACCTTACTTCCTTGCCACACAAGCACAGGATGTTTATGACGTCACCGGCGCCGGCGATACCGTGATTGCGACGATAGGAGCCGCCTACGCGAATGGCTATTCGTTAAAAGACGCTCTGCACTTCGCCAATATCGCTGCCGGCATCGTGGTCGCTAAAGTTGGTACGGCCACCGCAAGCTTAGCGGAACTCAGTGACAAACTCCACCTATCACAACGCCATCAAGGTTATGTCGCGCCGTCCAAACAAGAATTAAAAGAACTGGTTCAGCAAGCGCAACAACAAGGCAAGAAAGTGGTCTTTACCAATGGCTGCTTTGATATTCTCCATTCCGGTCATGTGCGCTATTTGGATGAAGCCGCCAAACAAGGCGACAAGCTGATTATCGCTGTCAACTCCGATGAGTCCGTGCAACAACTGAAAGGCCCTACACGCCCTATTGTTCCTTTACAAAGCCGTATGGAATTACTTGCCTCACTAAGCTGTGTAGACTGGGTAATTCCCTTCTCGGAAGAAACGCCGCGCGATTTAATCTGCTATCTTGAACCAAACGTTTTGGTTAAGGGCGGTGATTATCAACCGCACGAAATTGCTGGTTGTGACTGCGTTTGGGACAAAGGCGGCAAAGTGGAAATTCTCAGCTTCTGGGATGGCTTTTCAACTACCCAGATTGTCGAACGCATCCAAACCTCAATCGCCGAGGAGCAAAATGATGAAAATTGAACTAGACTTCAATGCCGTTGCCAAAGAACATCAACAAGCGGTTGATTCGGTATTTGCACAAGCAGAACAAATTCAACAAGCTGCCAAAGCGATGATTGCCGTTCTAAAAAACGGTAACAAAGTACTTTGGTGCGGCAATGGCGGCAGTGCTGCTGAAGCACAACATATGGCGGCAGAATTAATGGTGCGCTATGTCAAAAACCGTCAACCGTTAGCATCCATTGCTTTGACCAATGACACCTCTATTTTGACCGCGCACCCGAATGATTATGACTTCTCAACCCTGTTCGCCCGCCAAGTCGAAGGACTCGCGCAAGAAGGCGATTTATTGATTGGACTAAGTACTTCCGGCAAGAGTGAAAATGTGCTAAAAGCGTTTGCGGCCGCGAAACAGAAACAGGTCAAGACGCTGGCACTAATTGGCCAAGACGATAGTGAAGTCAGCAACTTAGCTAACATGGTCATTAAGGTAAATAGCTCCAAAACCGCTCGAATTCAAGAAGGCCATACCCTCATCAACCATTTAATATGCGAAATGCTTGACCTCGCCTTTGATTAAACGATACAAATCACAGGCACAAAAAAACCGCTCGAAGAAAGATTGCTTGAGCGGTTTTTCATTTGCGCCGTATAAAGCTTATCGCTTAGTGACCGCCGGTAGCGTTCGGATCAAAGTCCGTTAGGATGTAATCCGCGCCACAATATGGGCACTTGGCTTTACCGGTTTTTTCAATCGGCAAATACACGCGCGGATGCGAATTCCACTTGCTCATATCCGGTGTTGGGCAGTGCAGCGGTAAATCTTTATGCGTTACCTCATACACTTTTTGGCTATTGGTTGAGTTTGATGACATCTGGCTCTCCCTTCTACTTAAGCTACTGGCGTTAACCAATCCATATGCGCTGGCGAGCGACCGTGCACAATATCGAAGTACTGCGATTGAAGCTTCTCGGTAATCGGACCACGCGACCCAGCACCGATAGGACGGTTATCCAGCTCACGAATCGGCGTTACTTCTGCCGCGGTACCGGTGAAGAACGCTTCGTCAGCAATATAAACTTCGTCGCGAGTAATGCGTTTTTCGCGAACTTCAATACCGTTCTCTTTCGCCAACTGCATAATGGTTTTACGCGTAATACCGTCCAGACATGAAGTCAGCTCAGGCGTATAAAGCACACCGTCTTTAACCATAAAGAAGTTTTCACCTGAACCTTCAGAAACATAGCCATCAACATCCAATAACAGCGCTTCATCACAACCGTGCGAAACCGCTTCTTGCAGAGCAAGCATCGAGTTCATGTATTGACCGTTTGACTTCGCTTTGGTCATGGTGACGTTTACGTGATGACGCGTATACGATGAAGTCGCGATTTTGATACCTTTAGTTAGGTTTTCTTCACCCATGTACGCGCCCCATTCCCAAGCGGCAACCATTACGTGTACTTTAAGATTATCAGCACGCAATCCCATTCCTTCTGAACCGTAAAACGCCATTGGTCGGATGTAAGCGGACTTTAGATTGTTTTCACGAACCGCCGCACGCTGCGCTTCATCCAGTGTCGCTTGGTCATACGGCATTGGCATATTCATGATTTTTGATGAGTTAATCAAACGCTTAGTGTGTGCATCCAAACGGAAGATTGAAGTACCCTGTTCGGCTTCATAAGCGCGCACGCCTTCAAACACCCCCATACCGTAGTGTAAGGTGTGGGTCAGTACATGGACCTTAGCATCGCGCCAAGGAACCATTTCACCATCTAGCCAAATCAGACCATCTCTATCTGCCATTGTTTGCATTGAACATTACTCCAAAACCATTAAGCGCCATTGGCGTTTCGTTAAAAAATATAGCCAGATATTTTAACGAATATAAGTAAACGGTGTAGGAATTATTTACGCCTGTTTGCGGAAAATTTATGCCTAAAAATCAAATTCTTAGCGTTTTCCTCGTGAAAGTCGGCAAAAATACCCGGCAAAACTTGAATTTTTAAATGCAATGGCTAAAATCTTCTTTTTGCTCTTTCAAACAAGCTGTAATGATTAGGGAAACGCAGAACAAGTCCAAATGGCTTCAGGCAAAGTAAAATTTAAGTTAAGCAAGGCGTCTGTTTGCCGTCATGTCTAGACCTGACAAAAAGAGACAACACCGCTTAACCAAATTTTGCAAAGCTCCTACGGGCGAGGTTTGGAAGCGTCACTTCGTTGTTAGACTTCTTAACCATAGCGATGGCTATGCTTTGCGAAATCTGCCTAGAATTGACTGCTTCAAACACCTCGCTGAAGCCAATGGGGACTTAATTCTGCGCTTCCTTAGCAAAAAAGCAACCCATCGGGAATGTATTTTTGAGCTGAGCTTTGCTCTATCGCCAACTTAGGTTTTTTTACCAAACCCATGCAAACGCGAACTGCCGAAGCCGTTGAAAAATACCTTTTCTAGGTTGCTTTTTTTATTTCTAAACGCAAGAAAGCAAATCCGCCACCGTTTAGAAAATCAATAAAAAACAGATAATAAAAAGTCGTTATTGACGCATTCCCTGCAAAGAGAGAGAAGTGCAGGGCTGACTTAACAAGGAAATGTTTCATGTCAAACCATTTAATGAATACCTATGCACGCTTGCCGGTAAGCTTTGTTAAAGGACAAGGCGCCCTATTGCATGACAGTGAAGGGAAAACCTATATTGACGGCATTAGCGGTATCGCAGTGTGTAGTCTAGGGCACGCTCACCCTGCGATCAGCGATGCAATTTGTGCGCAAAGCCAGACCTTGCTGCACACCTCAAACCTGTATCAGATTGATAAGCAACAGCAACTGGCAGACAAACTTTGCGAACTATCAGGAATGGAACAAGCGTTTTTCTGCAACTCAGGTGCAGAAGCCAACGAAACCGCAATCAAGATTGCGCGCAAGTATGCCAATCAAAAAGGCATTAGTAACGCCAAGATTATCGTGATGGAAAATAGTTTCCACGGTCGTACCATGGCTACTCTTAGTGCAACCGGTAATGAAAAAGTTCACGACGGCTTCTATCCTCTGGTACAAGGCTTTGAACGTGTACCATTCGATAATATTGCCGCAGTCGAAGCACTACAAAACGACCAAGACATCGTGGCGATTCTGGTTGAGCCAGTACAAGGTGAAGGTGGCGTTCATGTTCCTAAAGAAGGTTATTTAAAAGCACTACGCGACATTTGTGACCGTAACGAATGGTTATTGATGTTGGATGAAATCCAAACCGGCATCGGCCGTACTGGCAAATGGTTTGCCCATCAATATGAAGGCATTAAACCAGACGTGCTAAGCTTGGCAAAAGCGTTAGGCAATGGCGTTCCAATTGGCGCAAGTTTGGTTTCGGGCCGTGCGACCGGCATGCTAGTTCCTGGCAACCACGGCACCACTTTCGGCGGCAACCCTCTGGCTTGTGCAGCCGGTTTAGCCGTGGTCGAAACACTGGAAGTGCACAATCATATTGAGCACGTAGCCATCAAAGGCGAACAACTGTTAGCAAAATTCAAACAGTCTTTAGATGGAATCGACACTGTTGTCGACATCCGTGGTAAAGGCTTTATGGTTGGTATTCAACTGAACAAACCTTGTGGTGAGTTGGTTGCTAAAGCCCTAGAAAAAGGTGCTTTGATTAACGTAACTCGCGGCGACACGATTCGCCTGCTACCAACCTTTGTAATGACACAAGAGCAAACCGATACGCTAGTCACCATTGTTAGCGATTTAGTGAAAGAATTTGCTCAAACAAACTCATAACCAAAGTTATTTATTATGACTGTAAGACACTTTTTAACCTTAAAAGACCTCTCGAAGGAAGAATTGCAAACTGTTCTAGAACGCGGTATAGAACTGAAGAACATGCAAAAATCCGGAGAGATTCACGAGCCGCTAAAAAACCAAACCTTAGCGATGATCTTTGAAAAATCTTCGACTCGTACCCGTATTTCATTTGAAACCGGCATGACCCAACTAGGTGGTCACGCACTGTTCCTTTCATCACGCGACACACAACTTGGGCGCGGCGAACCACTAGAAGACAGTGCACGCGTCATTTCTAGCATGGTAGACGGTATTATGATTCGCACTTTCGAACATAAAATCGTGGAAACCATGGCTGAATACTCACGAGTACCGATTATCAATGCGCTAACCGACGACTATCATCCATGTCAACTACTGGCTGATATGCAGACCTATTACGAGCACCGAGGAAGCATTGCCGGAAAAACCGTGACTTGGGTTGGAGACGGCAACAATATGTGCCAGTCATATATCAATGCCGCAGAACTGTATGATTTTAAACTGCGCATCGCTTGCCCAGAAGGCTATGATCCAAATCCTGAATTAGTTGCAGAACACGCCGACCGCGTTGAAATTTTCCGTAGCACCAAAGATGCTGCGGCTAACGCCGACTTAGTGGTCACCGACGTTTGGGCTAGTATGGGTCAAGAAGAAGAGCAGCGTCTACGCGAAAAAGCCTTTGCTAACTTCCAGGTCAATGCTGAAGTCATGGCTTGTGCCAAAGACGATGCCCTATTCATGCATTGCTTACCTGCACACCGCGATGAAGAAGTCACCGCAGACGTTATCGATGGCAATCAATCCGTTGTCTGGGACGAAGCAGAAAACCGTCTACATGCTCAAAAAGCTCTGCTTGAGTTCCTTATGGCGAAATAACTTATAACCAAGCCTAGCTTCAAATAAAAAGCCCGCATTGTGAAAAGAAAATTTCAATGCGGGCTTTTTTACTCTGACGGCGAAGAAACTAAACTTCGCGACGAGAAAGGAAAGCTTGGGTAAGGGTACCTGAATCGAGATACTCCAATTCACCACCTAATGGTATCCCCTGCGCGAGGCGGGAGACTTTTACGTCATAATTCTTAGCAATTTGCTGTAGATAATGTGCGGTTGCCTCTCCTTCAACGGAGGGGTTAGTCGCAATGATCAATTCTGAACAGCCACCTTGTTGCAATCGCAGTTCGAGAATCGGCAAACCAATATCTTCTGGACCGATACCGTCTATCGGTGATAAACGCCCCATCAAAACAAAATAAGTGCCTCGAAAAATACCGGACTGTTCAATAACAGCAATATCGGCAGGTGATTCCACCACACAAATTTCATCTTGAACACGTTTCGCCGAAGCGCATATCGGGCAGATTTCATTTTCAGAAAAAGTACGACACTGCCGGCAATGTCCAACTTTCTCCATCGCTTCGTTTAATGTTTCCGCCAAACGAAGCGCACCTTTTCGATCTCGCTCCAGAAGATGGTAAGCCATGCGCTGAGCAGATTTTGCACCAACGCCTGGCAGAACCTTCAATGCTGAAATTAAATCATCAATTAATGGGGTTTGCATTGATTTCCATTAGTAAAAACAAGTAAAAATCCAATTAAAAGGTGGGTTCTATCCATTTTAAAATCATTGGTTAACAAAAAACCTCGTATTTAAAATGGCATTTTCATCCCTGGTGGAAGGTTAATACCATTTGTCAAAGAACCCATTTTTTCTTGGGTCGTCTCTTCAACCGTGCGCGCTGCACTATTTACCGCTGCGGCAATCAAGTCTTCTAGCATTTCACGATCATCCATTAATGAATCGTCGATTTGTACTTGCACCAATTCGTGTTTACCTGTCATGGTCACTTTTACCAAACCACCACCAGACTCACCAGAAACTTCCATCTGGGCGATTTCTGCTTGCGCTTTTTGCATATTCTCTTGCATCTCTTGCGCTTGCTTCATTAGGTTACCTAGACCACCTTTTCCACCACCAAACATTCTTTTTTCCTTTTCGTTTTTTAATGTAAATTTCTCATGAATCACTTAACGCGACTAGCTCATGAGCGGTTTTGTTGAATTCGGCAACACCTGCATATTCAGTGTCGACATAAAATTTTGCACAATCGGATCTGTCGCAATGGATACTTCAGCTTGCTGTTGACGTTCTTGCGCCAAAACTTGATCTTGTTGCTGCGGCGTTAGCTGCGAACGGTCAAATTGCTGTGCCGACGCAAATTCTAAAACGACACCCAATCTATTTTGCACCTGCTCAGTAAATAACTGCAAGGCGTTCTGCTGATGACTAAAGTTTTGCTCCGGGTCGACCGCAATGATTAACGCCTGACGGTTATAGTCTATTAAAACGGCTTGACGCGCAATTTCCAGAACCATTGCCTTTAACTCAAGCTGCTGAATCAATTCTCGCCACTGTTTCATTTTAACCATGGCATCTTCAGACAACTGAACTGAAGTTGGCATCTGCCACTCTACTGAAGTGCGCTGTTCAGCCTTTTCTGATTGTTGTAGCATGGCTTGCTGAACTGGCTGATCAACCGCCGGATCAGAATAAGATTGTTCGACAGGAGCTAAATGTTCAATATTCGTTTCTGGCGCAGGCACGCTTTCAATTGAGTCATTAAAACTGTGTGCATACTCATTTTGTGAAGGCTGTGCCGGTTCATCCATTAACCATGGCGGCACATCGTCTAATGCTGGTGGCGCATCGACACGCGTTTGATTATTCAGCGTTGGCGCCTCATTCACTACACGCTCTGAGGGATTAATAATCTGCGGTTCTGGCTGCTGTATTGTTTGCGAGTGACCAGTAGTTACTTGCTCACCGCCCATTTTGGCAAGCTGAGCACGAAGAGAAGAATCTAAATCTTTTGTTGGTTTCGGTTGAGAAACGCTGGTTTCCTCTGCCTTCTCAGGCGCATCAAGCTTTCCCAGATTATCGAACCCCGCCAACATTTGATCCATTAAAGATCCCGCTTTTGGTTCGGCAATCGATTGTTGAGGTTCCGTTGCCGCGGTGTCACTTTCTTGTGGATAACTTGGCTTACGAGGGGTAACTTCCTTACCAACTAGATTTCGAGCAGAGCCCATTTGCGCTATAGCGGCTTGCGGATCCATTGAATCAAGCATACTTTGCTCAGGTGCTACCTCACCACTAGCAAGGCCAAAATCTTGTTGTGCAACATTTGGTGCTATTGCATTGGTCGCTGACATATTAGTAGAGATTTCTGGTTGAGGCGTAGTTGTCTGTTGCTGAACTACTGCCGATGACGACTGATTAATTGCCGTTGATACAGCCTGTTCAGGAGGGTGATTGTCTTGAATACTATTCAAGCCATCACGTAATGCAGCCAATGCCTGAGAAGGCTTCATCGCAGCATTCACTTCCGTTACAGACACATTATCAACCTCTTGACTCTCAACACTAGCCACAGTTCGACTCGGGTCAAATGCCAACATACGCATCAAGCCCATTTCAAAGCCAATACGATTATCCGGTGCCAACTGCATATCTTGTTTGGTCAACAGACTGATTTGATACAACGTCTGAACACGTTCAGCGCTCAATGCTTGCGCCAAAGCTTGTACAATATCGACCGGCAAGCTATCTAGATTGACCGATTCACCAAACATTTGGAAATAGCTGATTTCATGCAAAGTTTCGCTCAAGCTTGCCAAGAGTGCATCATAATCAACGCCCATTAACGACAAGTCTTGCATCACTTCTTTGATTAACTGCGGACTGTCTTCGGCCAACGCCTGCAAAATTCGCAATACATATTGCTGATCGACCAAACCCAGCATGGTCTGAACCGGTACAAATTCAATTTTTCCGGCGCCGTAGGCAATCGCCTGATCTAACAAACTCAAGGCGTCACGTGCCGAACCATCAGCACTTTTAGCAATTAGCGCCAAAGCGCTCTCTTCAAACGGAATCTGCTCTTGTTGCAAAATATTCTGCAAGTGGTTTTGAATTTGAATTTGCGTCAGACGCATGAGATTGAACTGCAAACAACGCGACAAAACCGTGTTTAGCAATTTGTGCGGATCAGTAGTCGCCAATAGAAATTTGACATGTTCCGGTGGCTCTTCCAAGGTTTTCAACAACGCATTAAAGCTGCTTTTGGAAAGCATGTGCACTTCATCGATTAGATAGACTTTATAGCGTCCTTGCGTCGGCGCGAACTGCACATTTTCAAGAATTTCGCGGGTATCATCAACTTTGGTTTTCGACGCCGCATCGACCTCAATCAAGTCAATAAAGCGGCCTTCATCAATCGAACGACATGCCTGACATTGTCCGCAAGGTTTGGAAGTCACTCCGGTTTCGCAATTGAGTGCTTTAGCGAAAATTCGCGCTATGGTGGTTTTACCAACCCCACGAGTACCGGTAAATAAATAAGCGTGGTGCAAACGCTGCTGATCAAGTGCATTTGCCAAAGCCTGCATAACATGCTGCTGCCCTACTAATTCAGCAAAATTTTTAGGACGCCACTTACGGGCTAAAACGCTATAACTCATGCATCAACCTTTTAACTATCAACTTAGAAATCCGCACCAACGGTCTATATTTCCGAGCTAAAGAAGACAATAAAATTGCTTGGTATTTTACCGTTTAGAGAGTCGAAAGTGGATGAAATTCACTTAATGAAAAAAGAAAATGAATGGAGGCAACCCTACCCACCTATCCTCGGCGCACACATCAGAAGGTACCGTTGCTTCCTTCCGGACCTGGCGGGGTTCCCAACCTAGTGTCGCGAGGGAGCGAATAGAGTTACCATATTGAAATTTCCTAAGAATGACGACAAATAGCGATTTATACAAGCATTCCAAAGAAAACCATTAAATAGAAGGCGGATACGCGCTTCTGCAAATTAATGGATTTAAGAAGAGATAAGAACTCTTACAATCGGCAGCGATTATAGAGAACCTACTCAGTTTGTCAACTGCAATGACAACCCGATTATCAACGACGAACGGCTTGCCCCATGTAAATTTTCAAGAACACTTCCCTAGATAAATTTACCAACTGAAAACGTTTTACCCAAGAAGATGTTGCATCATAAATTCAAAAGTTTCTCTATCGGTTGGTTTCTTTAGAAAACCGTTCATACCGGCATCAAAGCATGCGTCTTTGGTTTCCGCCGAGTCATTACCACTCAAGGCAACGATAGGCGTCTGAATAAACTTTTTTCTGATTTCTCGCGAACACTCAAAACCGTCCATAATTGGCATATTCAAATCCATCAGGATAACGTCGAAGCCTTGCCGTTTCAGAACAGCCAACGCTTCTTTGCCATCTGCGGCAATCGTCACTTCATGGCCATATGTTTGAAAGTAGCCGGACTGAATCTGTTGCAGGATGTCATCATCCTCAACCAATAAAAGCTTTAAAGATTTCAACTTACGACGTTACTTTTTTTGATAATGCATATTTGGTTTCATCTAAAACCTTGGTTTGTCCCAAATCAAAATACGACATTTCTTGGCGTAAAGTTTCGGCCTGATGTCTTAAGTTTTCAGCCGAAGCACTGGTTTCTTCAACCAAAGCGGCATTTTGCTGAGTCACACTGTCAATCTGACTGATTGATTGATGCACCTGATTCACGCCTTCAGCCTGTTCTTGAGCGGCTTGTGCGATGTGGGTAACCATATTGGCAACCTGATCGATTGAAACATTAATCTCATTCAGCATCTCGCCTGACTCGGAAGCCAAGGTAGAACCTTGACTAACGCGCCCAACCGTTTCATCGATCAAAACCTTAATCTCTTTAGCCGCCTCTGCGGATTTTTGCGCCAAACTGCGAACTTCCGAAGCCACCACAGCAAAACCTCGTCCATGCTCACCGGCTCTAGCTGCTTCAACCGCGGCATTCAACGCCAATAAATTTGTTTGGAAAGCGATACTGTCGATTAAGGTTACAATGTCTGCAATTTTATGACTGGACTCTTCAATGGCAACCATCGCTTGAATGGTCTGCTGCATAACACCAACACCTTGTTGGACTTTTCCTTGAACTTCTACCGACACTCGACTCGCTTCTTGCGCATTATCACTACTGCTTTGAACCTGTGCATTCATTTGCTCCATGGTCGCTGAAGTTTCTTCCAAAGCTGACGCCTGCTGCTGCACACGACCGCTCAAATCCAAAGACCCTTGCGCCACTTCGCGAGCGGCAGTATCCACTGAAATCGATACTTCCGACGTCATGCCGACCACTTCTTTGATTTTTTGCGAGGAGAAATTAATGGCGTTTTTCAAATCATGAACCTGCCCTTTAAAGACGCCGGCAGGCAGTTCCAACGTTAAGTCACCTTGCGCCTGTGCGGTCATAACATCACTGATAGAAGTCATTACCCCGCCCAAAGTCACCATAGTGCTATTGATGGTATTACCGAGTTCTTCCAAATCACCAGGGAAGACTTCAACACGGTAATTAAAATCGCCTTCCTCAATATGTTTTAGAACACGGGTAATGTCATTGATATTTTTAATCTGATTGGTTTTATCCAACCATTCGACCACATAGCCGACTTTCTGTTTATTGCGGATAATCGGCACAACGGTCAGTTCCAAAATCAGATCAGAAACTTTCAGATTCCCCTGCCAAGGCTCCATTAAAGCTTGCACCATTTGGCGTTGATGGGCCGGATTTTTATGAAACACATCCATATTAGAGCCGACCACAGTGCTCGCTTTAAAGTTCGGCAAGGCTTCGCGTATGCTTGCCTCGTTGCGTTGGAACATTTCCGCCAATGACTGGTTAATGCTCTTAATATTGAATTCCGCATCGGCAACCATCAAGTTAGTACTGGCACTGTTCATCGCCGTGGTCAACACCGCAGCATTTTTTGCCCCGTCGTAACTCTTCGCTTCCGTTTCTGCAACGCGAGTGCGTAGCATATTGATTAAGAAACCTAATTCGCTTTTATCGTCGACAGCCTCTTGCAGGTTGCCATTTGAAATTCTCTCAATACCGCTTTTCAAATTGCTCGACAAATCATCAATTTTAAATACCGACCAAGCAGTCGCCATTAAAGCGAGCAGAC
Organism: Thiomicrorhabdus marina; assembly: GCF_017571465.1. GTDB lineage: Bacteria > Pseudomonadota > Gammaproteobacteria > Thiomicrospirales > Thiomicrospiraceae > Thiomicrorhabdus > Thiomicrorhabdus marina. The sequence continues at coordinate 34,339 of NZ_JAGETV010000015.1, forward strand.
CTAGGCCAATTAATCCGCCTGTGACCGTCGTAACTTCAGAAGTAATCGCCAAACCGATAAAGGCAACTAAGGCGACAAGCATGCTCACTAAAGGAAACGCTAAACTTTTTAATTTTGACACTTGTCTGGTCCAAGGGAAACTCGCGCTGCCTGCTTTGATATCGGCGTAAAGTTGAGTGGCAAATTGTTTTTGCTGAGCGGTTGCAGGATAACGAACTGACAAATAACCCGTGACTTTTCCAGACTCGACAATAGGCGTTGCATTCGCCATTACCCAATAATAATCACCGTTCTTACGTTTGTTTTTAACAAGTCCTTGCCAAGGTCGCCCGGCCTGCAAAGTTTTCCAGAAATCCACAAATGCCTCTTTTGGCATGTCCGGATGACGCAGAATATTATGCGGCTTTCCGGCTAATTCTTCATCGCTGTACCCTGAAGCTTCACGAAAGCCTTCATTATAATCAACAATGTTCCCGAACAAGTCCGAAGTGGATAAGATGACTAAATCATCCGCCAAAACATATTCTTTACCTGCACTCATTAAGTCCATCCTCTAAAAGCAACAACGCTAAAACACTATAACGTAAAAACTAAAAGCATCTTTAACTAAGTCTTTAAAATTACCGCAAATCACCGCTGCAAGTAACTTTTTATGAAACCCATCAAAAGGATTCTTATTCCATATTAAGAGTCCCAGATAGAAAAAAAGAAATCGGTTTTTTTCAGGCATAAAAAAACCCGCGTAAAAGCGGGTTTAATCTCAAAACTTGGCTAGGCCGTGCCAATGCTGTTTGGTTTAATTAATCAAAGTCGCCGTAAAAGACATCCACAAAATCACCGGCTTTTGCTTCTGTGCAGCGTTCTTTTAACCAGTCTTCAACCGCTTGCCGGTCTTCTTCACTTGGTGAACCATAGCGCGTTTGAGCAACAACAAATACATCAAACCTTTCAAGGTCACCGCCACCTGAAAACAGCAAGTCTCTCCCTTCAATCATGTCGATAAAATCATCAATAAACTGTTCAAAATTATTGCTATTACCAGCTTGGCATTCTGCCGTGACTTCAAAGCCGTACACGGCAAATTCATCTAAATAAAGCTTTTTTCTTAGTCGTCTGTTTCTAGTGGTCATCTTTCTCTCTCTTTTATATTTCGTTTTAACTGAATAAATTCAGTTCGTTTTATTCATTTTTTCGTTTCTCTGTACCGTTCGTACCGTTTTGAAAACAAAAACGGTACAGGCTCTAGGCCGCATGAATAAAGGCTCGTACCGTCCGTACCGCTTGTACCGTTAATTTTTACGCATGTCATAAGGTTGTACAAAATAACGGGGGTGAAAAGTGGCGCTATTTTCTGTGGGATTCGGCACAAATTAACACCAACTATAGGCGCGCCTTAATTTTCTGGCTTATGGCTGTTCGGTAGCCTTGCCCTCGATACGTCCAATGGTTCACGAATCGCTTTAACGTCCGCTACTTCGTATCGAGTTACACGGCTAGGCGCTTTCTTACCTTGTTGGATCTCTACCGCTTCTTGTAAGGATGCTTTCAATTCGTCAAAAAACTTATTCGCCATCTTCACCCCCGTTCAATTACTTCTGGGTTATGCCGTTGCCATGTGCGGCTGTAAACGGAACTCTAGCCCGAGTGCTTGGATTACTTTAAACACGGTTTCAAAACGGGGGGCTTACCGTTTGGTATTCCGCCGGATCATAAGGCACCGAATTTAAGTTATTCATTCCTAAGCCACTTCTACCGCGAATTTAAAACCCAGTGCATGAAGCAACTTATAAAGGGTTTCAAATTTCGGCTGTGTTTCACCATTCAGCAGGCGGTATAGGTGTTGGCGGTTAATGCCGCTTAATCTTGCGGTTTCCGTCATTCCCTTTGCTTGAATCAAGTGGCGCAAGCCATCCAGTAAAGACTGGGTGCCGCCATCTTCAAGAAAGGCTGATAGATACAAAGCTGCATCTTCTTTGGTTTCTACATCTTGAGCAAATTCAAATTCTTTTAATTCCAGTGCCATGATTATTCCCCTAGTTGCGTAAACAAATCCTTAGCCATTGCTATGTCTTTGCTCTGTGTCGACTTGTCACCACCGTTAAGAAGCAAAACAACTTCATTCCCTCGGATTGTGTAATAAATGCGAATCCCACCAGCAAAGAAAAACCGTAATTCATTAATGTTTGAATCAATCGGTTTATGGTCTCCAAAATTGCCGCGTGCCACTTGGTTAATACGCGTTTCTAATCGGTAACGAGTCTTTTTATCTTTAAGGCTCTTAAACCATTTATCAAATTTTGCAGTCGCTAGGATTCTGTATTTCATGTTCTAATTGTAACAAGTATGCGACATAAAAAGCAATGTGAGACCTTTCACCAGTGTAGATAAGTATCTATATTAGTAACCCTGTACCGTTCGTACCGTTTTGAAAACAAAAACGGTACAGGCTCTAGGCCGCATGAATAAAGGCTCGTACCGTCCGTACCGCTTGTACCGTTAGTTTTTACGTATGTCATAAGGTTGGCAGGTTCATGCTGTTCACGTTTTTTGGTGTGTTTAGTGAAGTACTCCCGCATTAACACCATTGCGGTTAATCGGGATAACGTCACTCCCATTTTTGAGAGAGTCTAAGTGGTTGCTCCATGCCTGCATCATTTTGCTACGTGCCGGTAGGTATTCGGCTTTGTTATATACTCCGCGGATCTGGTTCGCCTGTTCATGGGCTAACTGCTTCTCGATATGGTCGGAATTAAACCCGAGTTCATTAAGTAGCGTACTGGCTGTATGCCGAAAGCCGTGGGCAGTCTGCTTACCTTTAAACCCGATACGGTGCAGACCGGCGTTTAGGCTTTGGCCGTTTATCGGTCTTGCGGTGGTTCTCGGGCTAGGGAAAACGAAAGCGCTTTGCTCTTGGAATACCTGCATGGATTCAATTAGGGCTTTGGCCTGTTTTGATAATGGCACTATGTGGGGGCGCTTCATCTTCATGCGTTCGGCGCTAATGCTAATCTGGTCTTTGTCTAAGTCGATTTCATCCCAACGTAAACCGGCCAACTCATTTGGGCGCAAGAGTACATGCGGTGCTAGCTTTAAAGCAGTGGCGATACTTATATCACCGATATAGCTATCCAGAGCGTTCAGCAGTTGGTACAACTGGGCGCGGTCGGTAATATGGCTATAGTTGTCTTTCTCTTGCTTCAAGAAAATATCGGTCGGCAGGTCTCGTACCGGATCAACTTCACAGTGCCCCATTCCTACGCCGTAGCGGAATATGCGGCTCGCATACTGCTTTGAACGCCTCATGGTTTCCATTATCCCTTTGGCTTCTATCTGCTTTAGGGCGTGGATAATGTCTTTCGGCTTAATATCCTCTGCAGGCATGTGACCAATTAACGGCAATAGATGATTTTCAACGCGCTCTCGAATGTCTTTGGCATAGTCGTACTTCCAGCCTTGGGTGTTATGCTCATGCCACAACTCAAACAGGTCGGAAAAGGTTAAGCGTTCGGCTAACGCTTTCTGTTCTGCAAGTTCGGCTTGCTTAACGGCCTGAATGGTTTCTTTATGCTCTTTTGGGTTTATACCTTGAGCAACTAACGCTTTCGCTTCATCTCTTAGCTGCCTGGCTTTGGCTAGGCTTATGGCCGGATAATCGCCTATGGTGTAGATAGTGGCCTTACCACCAAATTGAAAACGGTAGCGCCATACCTTATTACCGTTTGGCATTACCTCGATGATTAAACCGGCACTATCCGTTTTGCGGTAGCGCTTGGCTTCTGGTTTGAATTTACGAATGGCTGTATCGGTTAAAGGCACGGGCTTTCCCCCTAAACTTTGTACACAGGATTAGGCATGTGTACACAGAATCGAATCGGTGTACAAGCTAGTGTACAAAAAATCGTGCGCTTCGGTGCATGCTTATGCAACGTGATGAAACAGGGAATTTAGAGAAAAGCCCGTGAATACGTTGTTTCAGGGCATAAAAAAACCGGTATGCAACCGGTTGATTTAAGAATTTGGCGGATAGCGGGGGATTCGAACCCCCGAAGGGCGATTAACCCTTACACACTTTCCAGGCGTGCGCCTTCAACCGCTCAGCCAGCTATCCGAATAGGGGCTGGATTATACTGATGACAGTAACGACTGTCTAGCCAAACAGAGCACCGTCTTAAATTTAATTCACCTCTTGCCAGTAAGAAGCGCCTAGCGGCGGCTGCACAAAACGGAAGTTTTGCATTTCGCAATTTAGGGTTTCTACCGCTGCTGGAAAATCTTTTACCGGCCCTAACAGCAAAATACTTAAGCGATTCACCAATGTCGGTTGTTCTGCTTCAGGCAAACCGGAAAGGATATATTCACAACTTTGATATTGGTTTGCGTTGGAATTAAACAAACAACGCTCTGCAGCGAGATTTGCCGTATCCGTGCCGTAAATGCAAGTACCTGAGCGCCCGATATAAACCGGATCATGAACTAGAACAATTGGATCAAGAAGATTATTCAAAACCGTTTCAAGATCTCCAATACCAATTAAATCTAGAACCGGGCCGACAAGAGGATCTAATAGATCAAATATCGAACCGAGCAGGCAACCAAGCCCAAGAAGTCCACAGCTTTCCTCATCACCGGTAACAATATCAAGAACGGAATTTAAAACACCTCCAACAGAGCTTAAAAGTCCATCGCAATTTTGCGCAAGGCCTTCGTTTGTTAACCCTAACACATCGGTAAGAGGTCCTAACAGAGAGAGATCAACATTAACGGTCAATAGAGAACACCGGTAATACGGAAGTTCCGAAGATTCTAAATCATCATGCGCAGTTTGATTTGTTGCATTCGTCTCTTCAGAATAAATCGAACCCGAACTATCAGCAGGGTCTAATAAGCCTAAAAGCTGATCAACCGTGGTCAACAGACCTGCTTCATTATTTAAAGTATCTGCACCATCATAAATAAACACCGGCAGCTGGCTGGTTACTCTTGCGTAATCCTCAGCCGAATAGTTACTTTCTGCAAGTAAATTTCCGACCAACCCATTATCGACTGAGATTGGATCGATTCCTAACCAAGCTTGGCGCTGAGTAAAGTCGATATAAGGATATTTACTTTGTGAACTATCCAAAGGATGAGTTCCGGTATAACCGTACTCGCAGTAATTTCGTCTTGCTTCCGAATTTGGTACTGCAATTGCCGCAGCAATCTCATCCGCATTCGGTGAAACTGCCGGATCACTTAATGAATGTTCGGCAACACCGCCACCAATTAAAACACCCAACAAATCTTTTAAAATTTCCGGTGGTTCATCCGGATCAAGACCGGCCTTGATTTCAGCTGCCGTTAAGTCGCCGCTCATACACTGTTGATAACGAACATCACAAAAACATTGATTATCGTCGTCAAGCGCACCATACAAGGCGCGACCCTGCGGCACAAAACCGTAAAAATCATCGTCAGTCCAAAGCTGAACGGCTACCGCATTGAATTGCGGAAGATCAGCGATACTGTGATTATCCGGATCATCAATCATCTCTTGAATATAGGAACGAGGATTGTACTTATAGGCGCCAAGCGATGCGCTTTCGGCATACTCGGGATTCTCTTCACCAAGTGCATAGAAGGTACCGTCTGAAGCGAAATTCCCAAAAGTAATCTCTTTATTGATTATCTTGTCTTGTGCATCAAGCTGTCCCGCTCCCGGCGTATAGCCGACTCTTTGCAAGCTAAAGCTACTGATGATATCCGCCGCGGTAATATCCATTTCACCGGATTCAATTCCGTCCTTAGTAAGAGCCAATTCGGAACGCAATGAAACTTCGGCAACGCTACGAGCATAATTGTCGAGTTCGCGATCGACGATCTTGAGCTTGGTGTAAGTCATGACCAAATCAAAGGCAAACAGGGCTGCGAAAATCCCGCCAATCCCTAATAAAGTGGCAATCCCTTTCTGTCTTTGTTGTTGTTTTTTATTTCTGAGTCGAGACATAACCCATATACCTCTTTAGAATCACCGAAACTATTCGTTATCGGCCAGTCAGCGCATCAACTAAAATCAAGTTATTGAGCGCCTTACTGTTTAAAGGGTCAATTTTCAAAGCCTGCTGAAAATACTGACGAGCTCGCGGAAAATCTTTCTGCAATAAGCAACTAAAGCCCAGATTGTTTAATGCGCTTAATCGGTGATTAACGTTCTCGCTATCTAACCATTGTTGGTAGATGTGTTCAGCAATTTGATATTGATCTTCAATTAATGCGAGTCGCGCATATTCCGATTCATCATCAATCGTATGATCTTCAAATTGGCTAATCTGTTGCCATGCTAATAAAGCTAGATGCTGCTTTTGCTGACCTTCATAGGCTTGTGCCAACATTCGATAAACCTGAATATCCGAGCGGCTCAACTTGCGTAATTTCTGCAACATCGGTTCAGCTTGCTGATAACGTTTCTGCTTCAGCTCCATTACCGCCAAATCGAGTAACAGTTTATACTGCCCTTGAGGGTCAACCTGAGTTGCCAAAGGGGAATCCGGCGACGGACTTGTCATACTCGCGCTAGACTTGGTTTCGGTAACGGTACATGCCCCCGACAATAACGAGACACTTACTACAAACAGAGAAAGAATTCGTTTCAAATTACAACCCTCTTCCTAGCATAACCAGTTTCTCGCCAAGCAGTAACATCACATAAGGCAACAACATAAACGGCAAAATAATAATTGCCATCTTGGCAGAGGTTTTTGCCGCTTTCTCCTCCATTAAGTTTTCACGATCCTGATAAATAGTACGGGAGAAGTTATACAGCGCTTCAGAAATCGAACTTCCTAACTTTTCATTTTGCACCAGCACCTGTATCAGGTTCTGAATATCCTTAGTCGGATTACGCTGTGCAAACTGATGCAATGCTTCAATACGCGGTACCCCTACCTGAATCTGCTCTAGCATAAATTGAAACTCATTACAGATTTCTGGTGACACATCTCTTAACTCCTCAGAAACCCGTTTAACTGAGACAAGATAACTGAGACCCGCATTCATACAAATGGTTGTCATATCCAAAAAATCCGGTAACTGCTGATTGATTTTTTCAAGCCGTTTCTCACCAAGGTTGATCAATACCCGTTCCGGAATCAACATCACAATCAGCGGTACGATTATCATCAACAGCGGCGTAAAATCTTGAAACACCCATAGGATAAAAGCGATAAAAAACGACAATGCAATTGCCGTGAACTTAAAAAAATAATAAGCACCAATATGACTTTCGTCACTATAACCGGCACTGACCAGCTGACTTTTCAAAATTGCCAACTGCTTAGGGTTCTTACTTCCCAGCACTCGACCTACACGACACCAAGCACAAGTACTTTTAACTTCATAAGTTTGTGATAAATTACGACCGATACCGACACGTTGACGCATACGCTCTTTCTGCGCTTGCTCTTGGTATTTGCCTTGATATACGCGAACCAAGGCAAAGGCTGAAAGCAAGAGCAGCAATCCGATAACGAGCAAAAACATATCATTCGACAACGTCATTAAAAACGAATCCTTAACATACTTCTCAGAATTAACGCACCTGTAAAAATCAAGCCTAGCGAGATCGCTAAAATCTTCACGCCGGTTGGGTCATGCAAAAGAAAATCCATTGAGCCGATATCAAAAATGAACTTATACAAGACATAAAGAATTGGCAGGCCACTGATAAACCAAGCAGTAAAACGCGACTCTGCCGTCAAAGTCTGTAATTTCGCCTGAAAGTTTTCACGACGACGCATTAGCAACCCCAACTGTTTCAATACTGGTGATAATTGACCACCACTTTCACGCTGCAAAATAAGCGTGATTACAAAGTACTGAGCTTCGATCAGGCTAACACGAGCCTGAAACTCTCGAAGAATATCACGTAAGCTGATACCCAGTTTGAGCTGTTTATTCATCTCTTCGATTTCTTCGGCTAAAGGCCCGCTCATATCTTCCGCTACCACACGCAAAGCACCGTCAATTCCATATCCTGCCTGCATTGAACGTACCAAAGAATCTAACATTTCCGGAAACTCTTTACGCAACTGCGCTTGACGCTGCGCAGCCTTAACAAACAGATAGACAGTCGGCAAGGTCGGCAATATCAATATCAATAACAACACTCTTTTACTGAGTTCACCTAAATTGAAAGCCAATAACAGTAAGGTTAAAGTAAGCAAAAAGGCCTGTATCAAAATCAACCGGATAATTTCTTGGCGCCCAATAATGCCCGCCTGCTTAAACTTAACAACAAAAAACTGGAACCAGCCTTTGTTTTTTTGGGTCATTAACAGCTCTTCAAGGCTCAGTCTTTCTTCTTCCGCCATGCCGATACGAAGCATCACCGAGCGAACTTTGGCATCATATTTTCGCTGACGGCCACGCATTAAGCCTAATGCAATAAACACAAACGGCAGCAAAACCAAGGAAGAAATGACCGCAAGTTCCCAATCCATCACTTACTTTCCTGAACAAAACTGAACATGTCTTGCGAAAGCTTCATTCCATGCGATTCAAACTTCGCCGCACATGAAGGACGTACGCCGGTCGCTTTGAAGCGTCCTAAAACACGCCCCGACAGTTCATCATAATTACTTTCAAAACTAAACAGTTCCTGCAACACCACGTTTTCTTCTTCTACGCCGGTAACCTCGGTTATCGACTCAACACGACGCTTACCATCCTTGCCGCGATTAACGAAGATAATCAAATCCAAAGCACTGGCAATCTGTTTACGAATCGAGTTTGCCGGAATATCAACCCCACTCAAGTTAATCATCAACTCCAAACGAGCAATACAGTCACGAGGCGAGTTGGCATGCAATGTTGCTAAAGAGCCATCATGACCGGTATTCATTGCCTGAAGCATATCCAACACTTCGCCTCCGCGCACCTCACCTAAAACAATTCGATCCGGACGCATACGCAACGCATTTTTCAATAACTCACGCTGCGTCACTTCACCAATCCCCTCGGCATTGGGCGGGCGAGTTTCCAGCCGAACAACATGCGCTTGCTGCATACGAAGCTCGGCACTATCCTCAATCGTAACGGTACGCTCATCATGGGGGATCAAACCTGACAACATATTCAAAGTTGTGGTTTTCCCTGAACCGGTACCACCACAGACAATAACGTTCAGACCGGCACGAACACTCATGTCCAAAAACTTGAACATCTGCTCGGTCATGCTGCCAAGAGCAATCAAGTCTTTAGCGCGTAAATGATATTCAGGAAAACGGCGAATCGAGACACAAATACCGTCAACAGATAACGGTGGAATAATGATATTGATACGTGAACCATCAGGTAAGCGCGCATCAACCAGCGGGGAAGATTCATCAACACGGCGACCCGTGGTAAACAACATCCGGTCAACTTTATTACGCAAATGCTCTTCACTAATAAAGGTGATGTCCGTCAACTCCAGTTTACCGCCACGCTCGACATAAATTTGATCATAGCCGTTAATCAAAATATCGGAAATAGTACTATCCGCTAGCAGGGGTTCAATCGGCCCTAGCCCGTAGATTTCGTCTAACAAATCCAAAGCTAACTGACGAACTTCTAGCTCAGATAGCGGATATCGCATCTCATGCGCGACTTCGCGCACCAGCCCTTCTAAACGCGGGCGCAGTTCTTGGCGAGTTTCACTGGAATCAGCTTGATAAAAAGCCTCGTCGTCAGCTGCTCGTTTTTGACAACGAGTTTTGATTTCGACAAAAGTAGAATTTTTAGCAACCTCTTTAGCCTTTACAGATTTTTCCGGACCCGAAGATTCTTGGTTCGGTTTTGAAACCTCTAGAGCCTTACTGCGTCCCTGCTCTACTTGTTGTAAGCGTTCACGGATTCCCATCTGTCATTCCTATTTTTGCGGTAAGCTGTGTGGCGAGTCCGCCTATTTTTCTTCTTTTTCTACGTGCAGTCTCGACACCAGCTTGCTAAAGAAATTATTTAACTGCTCAACCGTGCTCGGTTTACTCTCTTTTCGGAAGCTTGGAATGACCAGTTCATCTGTTTTAATAACACCGTTATGCAACATATGCGCCAATGAAAACAACTGACGATTTACAATTGCATCGGGTTTAAACTGCGAGAGCAACAAGCCCTCTTTTAGTGACTCATTAAAGCTGTAGTAGTCATTCGAGACACGAATCACCGTATCGATTTCCAAAGAATCGACCACATCATCCAAAACCAAATCACTGTCCGGAGTACCGCGGTTAACCACCAATTTCAAAGATTCTTTGACATAGCCTAGCTTCTGGGAAAGCTGAATCGCGGTATTAACTGCACGCAGTGAGGAAAGCGATGGTTCAGCAATTAACACGACATTATCCGCTTCATCCAAGCAGCTTAAGGTCGAATCCGATAAATCCGAAGAAAGATCGATAATCACATGATCAAAATACTTACGCAGGGACTGAATAACGGTCTTGATTAAATCCGCGTTCAATCCATCCAGTTCACCAATATCAGCTGGCAAAGGAAGCAAATACAAACCCGATTCATGACGACTCAAGGAGTTGTAAATCAGATCTTCATCAAAGCGGTTAATGTTATAAACGAAGTCAGTAATAGTATAAAGGCGCTGATTCTCCATATTCAGATACAGCACGGTATCGCCCAACGGCATATTTAAATCGACCAAAACCGTTCGGCCATGCGTCAAATCCGCAATATGCGCGGCAACATTGGTTGCCAAAGCGGTGCGCCCGACCCCGCCTTTCAAACTGAAAAATGCCGAAACATTACCATTTTTGCCCACTCTGCGGCGATCTTGCATATGCAAAATAGACAGGATATTAAAGACTTCATCTGGACATTCAATAAAACCTTGCACTCCTTGGTGCGAAGCTTCAATTAAAAAGTCGGCATCTTTTTCCTTGAGCAAAACGTAAACCGCAACCCCTTTTGCTAAGGTCAAAATCTGGTTAATTCGGTTAATAACGATTTTGCTGTCGCCATCGTACTCAATCAAAACAAGGCTAGTGTCTTCGGGCCAAATCTTTGGCACTTCAACCATCAATTCCAAGGAATATTTAGAACGAATTGAAATCGACACCGCCTCTAGAAGATCTCGATCAGAACCAACATATAGAGCTTGATGCAAGTTAACGCTGTTATCCATCATGGCTTCTCCAATCCAATTTTGGTCGTTAACTCAGGAAGCGCCTTTTGCCCCTCCGGCAAAGTTTGTGAAATCTTACCTAGCCAAAAAGCATCGCTATATGATGGCGCAACAAAATCTTCACCCGGCAATTGAATATCAGTACCTTTCTCAATCGGCTCAACAAAGGTAGGAGTTACTACAATTGCCAATTCAGTTTGATCCTTATTAAACGAGGTTGAGCGAAATAGTGCACCCAGTACAGGAATATCACCCAAGAACGGAACTTTAGATATTGAACTTTCGAAAGAATCCTGAATCAAACCGCCAATCACAAAACTTTGTCCCGGTGCCAAAGTCACTGTGGTTTTAGCACGACGCGAACGAAAACCTGGCTGAATGACGCCACCGCTTTCCGCACCGGCACTTTCATCAATATTGGAAATCTCGGGCGCTACTGTCAACTTGATTTCGCCACTTTCGGTAATTAACGGACTAAAACGTAAACGAACCCCAAACTCTTTGTAGCGAACCGTGACCGAATTTTCATTTTGCGATACAGGAATCGGCACCTCTCCACCAACCAAAAACTCGGCAGTTTCCCCTGACTGCACTGTCAACTCAGGGCGTGCAAGAATGCGTGCCAAGTTATTACTTTCCAGTACAGATAAAATTCCGAACATTCCATTTCCGGAGGTATTAATACCGATTTGAAAAGCCTGGCCTGATAAAGGTGCGGTCAAGCTAGAAATACCGGCAAGCGTATTTAGAATATAGTTTCCGCCATCCGAACCCGGTGGAAAAATACCCGAGTGAGTATTACCGCTGCCGATTAAAGCCCCGCTTTTAAATGGATTGCCTTTCACAACCTCGGCAACACGCACTTGCAATTTAACTTCTTGCGGGCCGCTAATATCAATCATATTCAGTACACTGACGCCCAAAGTAGAAATCACAGACTGAATGCGTTTCTTTTGCGCTTGGTTCGGCACTTCGCCACTTAAAATCACCATTAAGTTCCCTGCTTGTGCAGCAATACTGGTACTACCGACCGATTGCTCAGTCTGCAAAACTTCCGCATCTTGACTCGCCGAACTGGCTAGAGTTTTTCCACCGTCAATCTGATTGCCTACTTCATCAATCTGACGTTGAATACTACTCTTCTGATCAACCCAAATTGAACGTACTTCAAAGCTAACCGTACCCGCTGGATTTAGCTTCTTTAACAGTTCGGCAATGGTGTTTTCGATTTGCGCTTGTTGTTCAGGATTCTCTTCAACTTTGATTTGATAGGTATAGGTTTTCGCCGGATTCGCTGCAAAATTAATGAACAACTCCGTGGTACCGACAGCCTTCGCTGAAACCAATAACTCACCACTGCTAATAACTTTTAAGCCTATTTTTTCTGGATTAGCAACCATGGCTCGTTTAATGGTCTTATTGAAATTGATCAGTTTAGATTCAGATTTTGTTACTCTGTAAACTTTGGTCACTGCATCACTTTGCGCATAACCGACTGTAGGTTGAACAAGTGCTGCCACAGGCATTGCTAGCGTTGCAATTGTCAGCACAGAGGCAAGTAGATTATTCTTCATGGTACTTTCACCTCCTGTACTTCTCCTCCTTGAAGAAGCTGGACTGTTTGGCGCTGATCTTTAGCAGAATGCTCAACACGCTTCTGTCTGTCACTCTCAATCACGCGAACATTCACCCCATCACTTTCTTTAATTTCGGTATCGGCCTCATTACGCAACAATAAATTTAATTTACCGATGCTAATCGCCAATGCCAATTTTTCAGCTTGTTGAATCGTCAGATGAAGTGCCACCATTGAACGTTTCACGGCGGTTTCGTCTTTTTTAGTCCCAGATTGTACAACTTCTTGGATTTCCGACTTAGGCTTATAGCGACTCTCTTGCCCAATTGACAGTACTTCGATGTTCTGAAGAATGACGCGACTAATTTGACGTTTGCCGTTAGCGCTATTGAAAACGCTGGCGACATCAACATGATCACCCGGCTTAAGAATGCCTAACAAACCGGATTCCGGTGAAACGGGAATACGCATCGCTCTCATACCTGGCTTAATCAAGGACGAGACTCCGGCAATTTGTTGAATATTTTTATCCGCAATTTTATCGGTAAACTTCTTCGCAAATAACCATTCACCAGCGTACAAATCCTGGCGCACGATTTGTCCTACAGCCTGTTCCGGTTTCGCGTAAATTCCTTTAATGACAATCCCTTCTTTAGCAACATTCAAAACCTTGACGTCTTCTGCTGCTATTTTTTCTCCACGATATAGATCACGACTCGCAATCAAAACGGGGGCAAGTTCAGGCTTTTCTACAACGGTGACTGTTTTAACGGGGATGTTCTTTTGCGCATCGGCGACACGCTTTTCAATATAGGTATAGACGAGAGCAACGACTGCTATTGCCGAGATAACCGCAATAGAGTAGAGAAGCCAATCACTTCGTGAGATTTTCATAGAACGTTCAACTTTATTGTGCGCAGACTAAATTGACTAAAGTCTTACTTTTCACGATTTGCCAACAAAAAGCAACAATTTAACCATTCAGAGATAATTGGAAATAAGTTATGGTGTTTGGCAACTTGCCTTAATGCTAATAACGGTATCGACACTCATCGGCAAAAGTTCGTTCAAAAAAACCGGCAAGGTTAACGTATTGGCAGTACCATTAAAACGAATAACATAATGGTCAAAGCCGTATTCAGAATCCGTATCGCTCGTGATGTTTAAGGTTCCAGGGTCGCTTTCCAGCAACGTAACCCCCTTAATAGTAAGCGCATTTACAACAAGCGTTTTTATCGCATCATTCGAACCTAATGGCAATTTAACCAAACCACCATCACAATAAATGCCGAATACGCTGCTATAAGCAGAGGCATCATCTAAAGCTGAAATTTCCTGTACTTCATCAACAATTGCCAAATGTGCATCAGTCAAAACATCATTCACAATCAAACTATTCATTGCGTAAGATAGCGTCTCAACAATGAACAAAACTACCCCAACTAAAATAGGCAAAACGTAAGCGGTCTCTAACATAACCGCCCCACTTTGCCTTTTAGCTGAAGTAATTTGATATTTCATTAATTGGTTTATTCTGTAGGTGTTGCTGTTGCGCCAGTTTCATCTGGGTTGATTTTTTCCACCGCCTTATCTACCGCACCGGTAATCGCAGTTCCAACTGTTCCGCCATCATCTCCACCAAATAGGATTGCCGCAACTACCGCAACACCTGCAATAATCAGGGCATATTCAATCATTGAAGCACCCTTTTGGGCTTCTTGTTTTTGACGACGCGCTTTTAGAGTTTTTAAAATTCTATTTTCTAACATACTCATGTCCTTTGCAAAACCGTAAGAATAAATACTTAGACCCACTATACAAGTGAGTTTTTTTGATTTGTGGCTTTGATTTTAACGATTTTTTTACTTTTAAACAGAAGATTCTGTATTAAATTTTCTATACTCTGTAAAGAATGCTTACAGAGTATAGAAGGACTTGATCTACATCATTTCAAGATCTTCCAAAATGCTTTCAACCCCCTTCACGGCACAGGCTTCATCATCCATTCCATCCGGCGCACCACTGACACCTACAGCCCCATACAATTTACCTCCCGCTTGAATCGGAGTTGAACCGGCCATGAAAGCTAAACCGGCTCCCATAGTCTGCAAAGGACTCTTGGCGCGATCACCAAGTTGAGATCCTTTTACATTAAACATTACTGCCGTGTAAGCTTTTTTCTGACTAATTCCTAAAGAGACCGGCGGTGCAATCGTATCGCGTAACTGAGCTTGTACAATGCCGTTTCGGTCAACCACCGTCACACTGACAGGAATGCCTTTTTCACGACATGCTTCAACGGTAGCCATTGCTGCTTTATTGGCCATATCTAATGATAAACGTGCAACATTCACAACCATAGGCTCTTCTGCATAAACTGGCACAGATGTTGTAAGAGCACCAATCGACAATAGAGTTCCGGCAATCAATTTTTTCATCATTCTCTCCTAAAAAACGAATTTCAAACTACAAGAAATACAGGATCGGTTTAAACCTAACTTTCTAAAATCAGCAAAAACACCCCATATTTCATTCGGGAATTTCCCCAGACAAAGCAACTAACGGCCGTTAGTTACCAGTCAAGCCAGTATACGCAGGGATGCGCATAACTCTAATAACAAAAACTTAACCATCAATAAATTTTATTAAGCATGCGTCATAATCACTTATCCGCATTTTCAGATATTCAAAAATGAGGCCTTAATAACCTAAAAACAAAAACGCCCCGAGACCATAGTGACTTCGGGGCGTTTTTTATTGGCCGTTAAACCGTTATTTCAGCTTAGTTGTTTGCTTGCGCTCTTTCTAAAGCTTCTTGTTGCTTAACACCGCCGTGCCATTGCCAGATGTAGTACATCAATGGAATAACTAACAGAGTCAATACAGTTGAAGACAGTGTACCGAAGATTAGCGCAACCGCTAGACCACCGAATACCGGATCGGTAATCATGATCATTGACCCGAAAATGATAGCCAAAGCAGTCAACAGGATCGGACGGAAACGCACCTTACCGGCTTGAATAACCGAATCTTTCAAAGACTTACCTTCTGCACGATATTCAAGAATGAAGTCGATCAATAGCAGCGAGTTCCTCACCACGATACCGGCCAAGGCGATAACCCCAATCATTGATGTCGCGGTAAAGGCTTGATCCGTCAACCAGTGACCTGGGAAAACCCCAATCATTGTCAGCGGAATTGCACCCATCACGATAACCGGCATCATAAATGATTTGTAGTAACCGACCAGAATTAGGTAAATAAAGATCAGGGCGACAATAAATGCAGACCCCATGTCACGGAATACATCCAAAGTCAGGCGCATTTCACCACCCCAAAGAAGCGTGTAATCCATAACATCTTTTGGATCTGCCGCAACAAAACCAAGGTTAGCTGTTTGGAAGGTCACACCTGATTCAGGAAGAGTCACATTATCTAGCATCTTATCTAGCGCCAGAATTGCGTAAACCGGACTCGATTGCAGTAGTTCACCGCCAATCATTACCATGCTGTGCTGATCACGAGATAGAACCGGCTTAGCACGCGGCACTTCTTCAATCTCAGCCAGAGCAGATAATGGCACTGGAACACCGGCGCGAGATTGCACACGTAACGACAGCAATTGCTCAGGGACGGTACGCTCTGAACGAGGCAGACGAACCAAAATATCTACCGGCTCACGAACGTTGTCTAAGTGCATATAGCCCAATTCGAAACCATTAATGTAGTCACGCAACATTTTACTCACTTGCGCCGGCGCAACACCTAGCAAATTCGATTGCTCACGGTCGATATTGATTTCATAAGTCATGGTGTCCGCCGTGACCGAGTCATCAATGTTAATCAAACCGTAAACCTCTTCAAACTTAGCAGAGACTTCTTTCGAAGCAGCTCGTAACTTATCGTAGTCTGGCCCGTACAACTCGGCCATGATTTGGGTTGTTACCGGTGGCCCAGGAGGGGTTTCATACAGCTTAATATTCGCATCAGGAAAAACCTTACGCAACGAGTTCAAATCAAGGTTTAGATTCTGCACGATTTCATGCGATGAAGCCGCACGCATACTCTTCTTAACCAAATTCACACGAATTTGCGCAAAATTAGGCCCTTCCTTGATTAAATCCCCACGAACCAATGCGGCAAAATCAATTGGTGCCGGTTTACCAAGGAAAACGCTATAGTCGGTTACGAACTGAGTTTGCGACAACATATTACCGACATGGCGAACCACACGATCTGTGGTTTCCACAGCGGTTCCTTCCGGCATATCAATCTGCACCAGGAAAGTGCTGGTGTTATCGTAAGGCAGCATTTTCACCTCAACACCGGCTGGGTGTAGCGGGTTGTTCATACCATCATCACGAATAAACTGAAGCGCAGGCTGCATCATCGATGCAATCAAAGCACCAAGAACCACAAACAGGAACACATTACGCTTGGTACGGCTTTCGATTAGAGGCACAATCGTTTTAACGTACAACTTCTGCATCCAATCTTCTTGCTGCGGATGATGTGCTTCAGAGCTTTCACGCTCTTGCATCTCTTTAATCGCTTTCTTACCGAGGAAACGATAAGCCGCATAAGGCACCAGTAGATAAGCGATAACCAACGAGGCAACCATCGCTACCGGCACATTAAATGGAATCGGCGCCATAAACGGCCCCATCATACCGGTAACAAATAGCATCGGAATAAAGGCAAGGATAACCGCGATAGTCGCAACGTTAGTCGGGTTACCGATTTCGTTGGTCGCTTTAATCAGAACCTCATCGAACTTCTCTGGATCAAAACCATTATGGATATGCCTGTGAATATTTTCTATAACCACAATAGCGGCATCCACTAAGAGCCCCAGCGAAAGAATTAATGCAAAAAGGGTGATACGGTTAATGGTCTGCTCGGCAATCAAACCAATAAACAGCACCACAAAAAGAATGAGCGGAACCGTCAAGGTAACAATACCGGCTTCACGCCAACCCAAGAACAGAACCAGAATAACAATTACCGAACCAACTGCGATTCCCAAATGCTCCATAAGAAGGTTTACAGCAGCATTGGCTTTTTCACCGTCATTACGCGTAACCACTACATCAACATTATGAGGAATAACCGCTTTCTTAAGTTCTTCAAGCTGTTCAAGAACGCCATTTGCAACCTGTACTGCATTGGTACCCGGTTTCTTGGCAATGGTAATGGTTACCGCAGCTTGCTCACCGTTAGCATTATATGCAGAATTCGGTCCGAAACCGATACGACTGTAGGCATCAGATTCTTTCGGGCCATCCTCGATACGCGCAATGTCGCGAAGATAGATAGGACGACCTTGATCAGCACCGATAATAATACTGCCTACTTCTTCGGCATTACCAAGGAAGCCGTTTACACGCACTAGTCGATCTTGGTTATTGTTAACCAAAGAACCAACCGGAACCGAAACGTTTGAACCTTTCAGCATTTGGCTAATGGTATCCAAAGAAAGACCGGTTAAAGCGATTTTCTGCGCATCTAGCCACACATTAATCGCACGCTCCTTACCGCCAACCACATCGGTAAAAGACACGCCGGGTAGATTACGGATATTCTCAACCAGTTTCAGAGAGACATCCCGCAAATCAAACCCAGAAAGCTCATCTGAAGTGACTGCTAGTGTCATGATAGGAACATCATCAACGTTGATTGGCTTAACCAGCGGCTCTTGCGTATCAGGCGGCATCTTATCCATGTTCTGCATAATCTGGTTATAAACCTTAACCAGACTATCAACTTGGTTTTGCCCCACTTCAAACTGAACCGTTACCACACCGAAGTCATTAGTCGCATAACCAAAGGTGTGATCCACCCCCGGCAAGGCGCTCATAATGGTCTCCAATGGTTTGACCACCATGTTCTCGACTTCCTGCGGTGTTGCGCCACCTTTCGGCACAATGATATTTGCCGCCGGCACAACGATTTGCGGGTTATATTCACGCGGAGTGACCGTATACGCCAAAATACCAGCCAAGGTAATGGCGATAACAATCATCATCGTAATTTTTGAATGGATAAACGCTTTAGCAAGCTTACCGGCAATATTTAGCTCGGCCTGATCCGCAGCGTTATGGTTTGTATTTTCAGACATACAAAATCCCTATTACTGTGCTGCAGCGGCAGTAGTTGCCTCAACAATATCTCCGTTAAGCATGCTCTGGTTATTCGAAACCACAACTTGCTCTCCCAAATCCAGACCGGACTGAATCTCAACCATGTCACCCATAGTGATACCGGTGCGAACCATATTAAACATTGCCTTACCGTCTTGAACAATAAAGACACCATCAATACCAGCACGATTTGCGATTGCCGATTGCGGAACCATCATTGCTTGGCGTTCGCCGCGTTTGAAACTGATGCGAGCGAAAGTACCTGAATTGATATTTTTCACGGCCGGCAAACTCAACTTAACCGTATGAGTACGTGTTTTAGGGTCAGCCGCACTCACCAAAGTATAGATAGTGCCGACCATTGGCTCAGCTTGACCATCAATCAAAACACTGGCTTCGTCGCCGTTACGTAGCACAGCATAAAGCTCGCCCGCCACTTGAGTTTGAACACTCAAAGACGTCAAATTTTCAATCACAACAACCGGATTACCTGGAGCAGCTAAATCACCAGCCGTCGCCATTTTTTGCACGACAACACCACTAAAAGGCGCACGAACATTCGCATAATTCAACTGCGATCTAGCTTGGTTTAACCCAGACTTAGCCGCAGCCAAATTTTCTTGAGCAACCGCATATTGCAGGCGAATTTTGTCAAATTGCTGTTTCGATACCGAGTCTTCCTTAAACAATTGACTAAAGCGATCGTAATCTAACTTCGCATCTTGCAGTGCTGCTTCCGCTTGTGAGTAAGCAGATTGCGCTTGCGCAATTTGACTCTGAATATCAGTTGAGTCAATCGAAAACAATAGGCTTCCACGCTTGACCTTATCACCGACCTCGACTTCCAAACCTTTAATGTAGCCCATTAATCGAGAGGCAATATGAGCCTTCTGATCGGCCACAACCGCACCCGGTACAACAGCCGTTAACGGCACAGTGCCTAACTCAACGTTATGTACCTCTGCCGCAAGCGTCTGCGGTTCAGACTGAGGAGCGACTGGCGCTTCTTGCTGACATCCGCTCAAGCCCATAGCCGCGAGTACTGCGACTGCCAGAACTTTATTAATCTGTTTCATTACTTATTATTCCTTTTTAAGCCAATCAATTCTGTTTACAGCTGTTTTACATCCATGCTACCGGCAGCAAGGCGTAGCTTGGCTTTCTGTACATTTACTTCAAATTCCGACGCAACCAACTCAGCACGAGCCTTGTCTAACTGAGTCTGTGCAGCCAAAAGCTCGGTGAAAGTCGCCACACCGTTCTCATAGCGTTTTTGCACTAACAGTTGAGCTTCCTCGGCTTGCTCCACCGTTAACTTGCTTGAAGCCACTTGCTCTTTAGCTACGCCAAGACGACGCCAAGCCTGCATAATTTCAAACTTAACCTCATTTTCCATCGAAGCGGTTTCTGCTTGCTTCTGTTCCGCCTCAGCCTGCGCCATTTTGACGGAGTTTTCAGTTAGACCGAAATCACTTACCTTCCAAGAAAAAACACCTGCTACGGTATAACTTGAGCTATCAAATCCGACACTGTCATCATTCCAATCCTGACGCGCCATCAAATTAAAACTCGGTTTCTCATCCGCACGTGCTGCATCAACAGCAAACATAGAAGACGTTGCCTGCTTACGTTGTGCGACTAACTGTGGATTGTTATTCACAGCATCTTCAATAATGGCCTGTAAATCACTTTTCGGAAGAACAATATCTAGACGTTCAGCAACGTCAATCTCAACTTCCGCACCCAATCCCATTAAAATTCTCAATCCGTCCAATGCCATATGCTCTTTGCCTTTTGCTTGCGCTAATGCAACATCAGCAGCAGAAGCATTAACACGGGCACTTAACAATTCAGAACGAACTAAAACCCCTTGGCGAACCAAGTTTTCAGTGGTACGTACAAATTCTTCAGCCGTCTTCTTCGCCTGCTCGGCTACTCGGATAAAAGAACGCGCCGCATGCACTGCTTCATATGCTTGATAAACGCCAAAAGTCAGATATTGCTCAACCGCAACTTCACCATTACCGGCGGCATCAATCATTTCACGAGCTTGGTTTTGGTAACTTTCAACTTTACCGCCGTTATAAACAGGATAGAGAACCTCAATTCGAGTATTCATATCAGAGTGCGAGCCTGGATTATTTAGTGCATCTGGTTGGTGCGTATAATCCCCAGAACCAAAAGCAGCAGCAGTTGCGCCATCAAAGCCAAAATCGGATAGTGCCGCCTGACGCTGTTGCAGCTTCATTCCAAATACATTCAATGCATTATTAGAGTATGAACCGGTAACCGAAAAATTAATTTGCGGCATTTCGCTGGCTTTCGCCTTACCCAAAGCTGACTGGGCTTGCATCATGCGCGCTTTGGCAACCTTCATTTCAGGATTAGCACTAATCACTTCCTGCACAGCCTCAGGAAAAGTATAGGTTTTTGCATATGATGTTATTGGTAGCGTAGTCGCAACAATCAGCGCGATACCACTATATTTTGAAAAATGCTTCCATTTAGACATCCCGTTCTCCAAAGCTAGGAATATTAATTTTTTAAGACTTCATATTAAATGAGTGCAGCACTCTAAGGCCGAAAATACCGTTCAATACACATAAAGTTGACTCGGCGCATAAAACTTCAGTATTTCAGATAAACAAAAAGGATGACAAAGCACCCTTTTCTACCTTTTTTAACTAGTTGCTACACTAGCTTCATCCTATTTCTAAGACAAGCTTATTAACACATAAGAAAATTCTAATATTATAAACATCTCATTACATCATTCAATCCTTATATAAGAATTTTCTAATCTAGAGACATATCTTAACCCTGAATCCCTGAATCTTGATTTAAGAATACGCTAACAGCACTGCACGCCTTAGCCAGATTAACTCACCGTGAAAAAAGTGCGATGCTTTTTCACGCCAATAAATATCCGGTTTCTCAGCCAAAGCTCGCGCCCAATTCAAAACCTGAGCACTTTCAACCACTTCGTCTTGCCCACCTTGCAACAGGCTCCATTGCGTATCTTTATCTAATTGCCCAGTTACCTCCGGTTCAAAGGAATAAAGTCCTACCGGTGGCGCAACCGTCAATAAACTCTTCGGCTTTAATTGAGCCGCAGCTTTGAAAGCGATATAACTTCCGAAAGAAAAACCCGCCAAATGCAATGCACTTTCAGGAAATGGTTGCTGAGCCCAATCCACCACCGCCAGTAAATCGTTCAACTCGCCTTGCGCATAATCATGCTCACCTTCACTCGCACCAACACCGCGAAAGTTATAACGCACCACATTAAACCCAAGCTCCTGATAGGCTTTAAATAAGGTAGTAACAACTTTATTGTCCATAGTCCCACCATATAGTGGGTGCGGATGACTAATGATGGCAAGATTTTGACTGCCATCCTGACTCAGTTGTTTTTTTGCAGGAACAACCTCTACTTCAATCAATCCGGCAGGCCCTTCAATTAACTGCGTTTTTTTCTTAGTACGCACACTTACTCCTTTAGTGAACAGCCTTGTACAATAAGCAAAACTTTTTTGAGATAAATTAGATGACACAAATTGTACAACGCAAACTTCTTATAGACGATGCCGTTCCCTATGCACAAACAATTTTCGGCCATTTAGGCAAAGTAATGACCCTACCAGGTCGAGAAATTAATGCCGAAGCAGTAAAAGACATCGATGCACTTATCGTCCGTTCACGCACCCAGGTCAATGCCGAACTTTTAGCTGATTCCAAAGTGAGCTATGTCGGAAGCACGGTTGTCGGATTGGATCATATTGACCAAGATTACCTGGCCAACACTCAACGGCATTTTTACTCCGCACAAGGTTGTAATGCCAATTCCGTAGCCGAGTTTGTGATCCACGCTTTAATATTATTAGCAGAGCAGGAAAATTTTGACATTAGCACCAAGAGCTTAGGGATCATCGGCGTTGGTCACGTCGGCAAACTTTTGCATGCCAAGGCACAAGCGTTAGGAGTAACGTGTTTATTGAATGATCCACCGCGTGCCAAACAAGAAGGCAACCAAGGGTTTGTCGATTTAGAGCACGCACTGCAAGCAGATATTATTAGTGTGCACACACCTTTGACATTTTCCGGTGCAGACAAAACCTACCATTTAATTAATAGCGAAAAACTGGCTTTATTAAATCCACAACAAATTCTTGTCAATGCTGCACGCGGCGGCATTATTGATGAACAAGCACTATTACAGACCCATCTAAAAGCCAAAATTACTGATTGCTGGGAAAATGAACCGAACATTAACCCTGAACTGATCGAACAATCATTTCTAGTCAGCCCGCATATCGCCGGACATTCATTTGAAGCAAAACTGGCCGGCAGTACGATGGTCTACCACGACTTATGTTCTTTTTGGAATGAACCTCAAAAAAACGACTGGCAACAAAAACTGCCGAAAATACCAAAAGCGATCACGGTGCAAAATGCCGAAAACTGGCAAAAAGGACTTTTTTACGTTTTGCAAAAAACTCATTTAATCCAAAATGACGATCAGGCAATACGTCATAATCCATCAAATTTCGAAGGCTATCGACGCAATTATCCGACCCACCACGAGTGGCACAAACAACAAGTAAAAGTTACAAAAAATCAAAAACTTAACTGCATTCTACAAAAACTAAATTTTCAGTTAATTGGCTAGAGTAAAAGTTTTAAAAATTAGTTTATTACCAACTCTTAATAAAAGAATATTATCAAGTCCCCAAAAAATTTGGTTTGCAAATAATTTGTGATTCATTAATCTAGCTCAGTGAAAGTTTGAGAGACATCAAACAGACCTTTAAAAACCGATGGAGATATCGAGATATGAAATTAGCGAACTTCTTTAAAGCCGCTCTTCTTACAGCTGGCCTAGCAACCCTTTCTGGTTGTGGCACTATGAATGCTGCTACTAACCTTGAAGACGGTGCTTGGACTACATTCAACCAAGTATGGGATAAATGGGTTGCATCTGAAGGCGATATCGCTGACGCAACCATGTGGGAAATTAAAGTTGAAGAAGGCGTCACCTTTGAAGACGTAGTTGATGCAATCAACGCTGTGGGTATCAACCGCAACCTTAAAAACGTTGGTGAACTTCCTCTTTCTGAAGAACTTAAAGCTCGTGGCATCGAGTCTAAGACAATCCACGTAATGTCTTTCTGTAACCCTGAAACTGCACGTAAAATGGTTGACTTCTCGCCAGCAATGGGTGGTTTCCTACCTTGTCGTGTAAACATCATTGAAGAAGAAGATGGTCTTCATATCTACTCAATGAATATGGATATGGCAATCGAAATGGGCAAAAAAATGCCTCCAGAACTAAAAGAAGCGACTATGCAAGTTCGTGACACCATCTGGGAAATGATGCAAAAAGGTGCTAAGGGCGAATTCTAATATCCCCCTATAACCTTGGGCTTAAATAAAGCCAAAATCAGAAAAACCTCGTTAGTTCATTAACGGGGTTTTTTGGTTTTTACGACCATTACATTTTGTCATCGCGAGCGGAGCGCGGCGATCTTTAATTGGTTAGGCATAGCAAATCACCTGTCATTGCGAGGAGCAATGCGACGCGGCAATCACCCTGACTATCTATACAAACGAGATTGCTTCACTGCGTTCGCAATGACGGGGTTTTGGTTTTTACGGCCATTACATTTTGTCATCGCGAGCGGAGTGCGGCGATCTTTAATTGGTTAGGCATAGCAAATCACCTGTCATTGCGAAGAGCAATTCGACGCAGCAATTCCCTGACAACCTATACAAACAGATTGCTTCACTGCGTTCGCAATGACGGTTTTTTTGGTTTTTTCTATTGTGATGTTTTGCCATCACAAACGAAGTGCGGCGATCTTTAATTGGT
>NZ_JAGETV010000016.1 GCF_017571465.1 Thiomicrorhabdus marina
AGCGCTCTCAACCATAGCAAAGGCTATGCTTATCAAACGCTGCCTAGAATTTATCTCTTCAAACTCCTCGCTGAAGTCAATGGGGACTTATTCTGTGTTTCCCTAAGCTCTTAGTCTTTGCCATTTTCAAAAGCCCGATGTGAAACTTTTTACATCGGGCTTTTTCATATTTAACACAACTGCATAATATGTAAGTATTGCTTCGTATCTAAACGATTCATTCCCGACTGCTTGATTTGCATTATCTTTTCTCAAAATGTAACCAAAAGCACATCAATTTCGCTACTTTTACGCTTGTTTTAACTAGGCGGTTTTAATTAAGCTTATGCAAAGTGTGCATACTTTGAACGACAAGTAACGCTTTGTAAGGTTTATCACAAACAAAACCTTAGCAAAAACAATGGCTATAAAAAATTTTATACCCTGATTAATAAAACATTTTAGTTTTCCAACCCTAGTCGTGCACTTTTACAATACCTGTGTAATTTTATAGACACATTAATGTAACTTATCCAAAAGGATTTTTCTTATGGACCTAATTAGCCTCTATCCAACTTGGTATGAACCAACGGTTGGCTCTGGGTGGGTGGTTGCTTTGATTGCAACTTTCCACGTCCTCGCCTCGCACACTTCGGTTGGTGCCGCCTTACTATTTGCTTACCTCTCGCATAAAGCCTATCGCGAAGACCGTGATGATCTTTTGGATTTCATCAAAAAATACGGCCTATTCTTAATGGTATTCACCTATGTTGCCGGTTCCATTACCGGCCCTGGGATTTGGTATTCGACTACCGTTGCCAGCCCGAACGGGATTGGCGCCTTGATTCACTCCTTTGTGTGGAAATGGGCTACTGAATGGGTCTTCTTTGTCATCGAAGTCGTCGGTGTTTACATGCTGGTTTATCTCGTCGGAAAGGTCGATAAGAAAACGCATATGAAAATCTCGGTCATTTTCGGTATGGCTTCCCTTGCAACCATGGTGATTATCGTTGGTATCTTGTCGTTCATGATGCTACCGGGTAAAGAACAATGGTTTACCGAAGGCGGTTATTTGAACGGCTTCTATGGTACTAACACCTTTATCCAGCTGGGTATGCGTATGGCATTCATGTTTACCATGACTGCAGTTGTCGGTGGAATTGTTATCGCCGGTATTAAAGATCCGGCATTCAAAAAAGAAATGGCGCGCAAACTCGGTTGGCTGGGGATTATCTCAACGCTAGTCGGTGCGGCAATGTTCCAATGGTATCTAACTTCTGTACCAAGCCAAGCGCTATTGGTTATGGAGAACCGTCTGCCAGACTACTTCGGACCAAGTGTCATGATCGTACTGGCTGGAACACTGTCATATTTCATTATTACAATGTTACGTCCGCAATTAGTTGTGCAAGGCTTCGCCGGCGCAATGGCGGTAATCATTCTAGTTGCCGGTCTATGGCCTGAAGAGACAGCGCGTGAATCAATGCGTAAACCGTATGTAGCAGGTCAATATGTTTACTCGAACCAAGTCATTGGTCGTGACGTACCAGGAATGGACATCAAATCACAACTGCCGACCATCGAAAAAGTCGGGATTCTGAAAGCGCATCCATTTACGCCTGAGCACCTAAAAGAAGTCAAACAGAGCAATATGATTCAAGCCGGTGAATTTATCGCAATGACTTATTGCTCGAACTGCCACTCACCGAGCAAAACCGGTATTCGCCCACTACACCGCTACTTCCCTGAAGGCACTTCGCAAGAACGCATGGCGCAGTATGTTAAAGGCGTGCTAACCACCGGTAATATCGCTTATATGCCTAAAATGCCAATGTTAGATTCCGAAGCGGAAGCGCTTGCGGCTTACTTGGTAATGAATAACGATGGCGGTGAAACAGCCGTGGCTGCAGCAATCGATATGGAAATTGAACAACGTGAGCGTGCTTTAGCTGAGCAAAAAGCTCAAGACAAAGTCGCTAGTGTTGAATTAATGGAGGGCAAATAATGGATGCTCAAAGTGTCTCTCAAATCACTGAGATGATGTATGCCTTGCGTAACCCTGCGGGCTTACCAACCTACCCGATTATTTTTGTCGGCCTTAGCGTACTAACTTTTGCTATGCATATTTTGTTTGTACAACTACTACTAGGGACGTCTCTTGTCGCACTGTATGGCGCTTACACTAATAATCCGTTATGGCGTCGTCTAGGCATGGCAATGATTGATGTTGCTAAAGTATCGGTTTCTGTCGCCATTGTTATTGGTGTTGCGCCGCTACTTTTCGTACAGGTAGTTTATGATCCACACTGGTATACATCGAATGTGTTATCAGCCGACTGGGTTATTGCCTTTATCATCATCTTGATTTTGGCTTACTGGGCAATGTACCTGTACTACTTCCAGAACTACAAACGTGAAGATAAAACGGCTCAACCAAAATCGCGTTGGTCACTGATTGTCAGCCTAGCTTTAATGTTATTGGTCGGCTTTATTATGCACTCGCTAACCTCGCAAATTCTGCACCCTGAACTGTGGAAAGAGTGGTATATGCAAAACGGCAAACTGGATTATAGCGGCGATACCCTTCACGCTTATAACTTCTGGCGTTATGCATTCTTTATCTCTATGTCGATTCCGGTCGCCGGTGCGATGATGGTTACTTATCGTCGCTTCAAAATGGTTCGTGAAGATGCCGATATGCAATATCTAAACTTTGCGGCTGAAGTCGGTAAGAAATGGATTCTAGTCGGTTCAGTAATCGCTACGATTCTTTATGTTGCGTGGATGCTAACCATTCAAGAAACTGCCGGTGCTTTCGCTACCTCTTTCTGGGGCATTATCGGCGGTGTTGCGGTACTCGGTTATGCGCTTTGGGCGAAGATTCGCCTTAATGGCAAGTCAGAAGATATGTGCAGTTATATGGCGCTACCAATGGCTCTAGTCATCGGTTTAGTGGTTGCCACCTCTCGTGAGATTTTGCGTTACGACATTCTAAATGGTTTTTTCGGCTACGATTTCTTTGACTACAAAATCGTTATGGATTGGTACTCAACCGGCCTATTCTTCCTGACCTTCGCAATCGTTGGCGGCGTCGTTCTAAGCTATTTCCTAACTATCGCATGGAAAGCCGGCCAGACTGTTGGCGTTTATACGCCAGGTCCTGGCGTACAAAAACTGGGAACCGCGGCAATCTGGATAGTCGCTTTATGGCTAGTACAGTTCTTCGTAGTCGGTTTCTACGTATGGGCGCAGTAAAGGAGTACAGCATGAAAAAAACATTATTAGTTAGCCTAATTTCCGTTTCTGCCCTATTCGGCATGAATTCGGCAAATGCCTCGGGTGCATTAATCCCTGCCGACAAGTTTGCTCAAGACCCTCAAATTCCTGGCAAAATGTTAGGCGATAACTGCTCGGCATGTCACGGCACGCTTGGACGTTTTTATGACGAATCCATGCCTCCGTTAGCCGGTATTCCACGTGACGTATTCATTAAATTGATGCAAGACTTTAAAAACGAAGTGCGCCCGTCAATCGTAATGAACCACGTCGCTAAAGTGTTTACCGACAAGGAAATTGAACGCATGGCGGATTATTTTGCTGCCCAAGCAGACCGCCCATGGAAAGAAGAAAACGTCCTAGAAGGAGCCCAGTAATGAATACCCTATCACGCCGTGAATTAATGAAGCGTTTTGGTGCTGCTGGTCTAAGCATGGGACTATTCGGCGCCTCCAAAGAGGCATGGTCGAAAACCGCGCCACATATTGTCATCGTTGGCGGCGGTATCGGCGGTGTTTCAGCTGCCAAATACCTGCGTATCTTAGATAAGAACGTCAAAATCACGATTATCGAACCAAACTTGGAATATGTTTTCTGTCCGGGATCGAATGAAGTCCTAAACGACTTTGTCTCGATTGAAGATCTGACTGTGAACTACGAAAACATTAAATCGCGCTATGCGGTCAATATCGTCACTGATTTAGCTACCGACATTGACTATGCCGGTAAACGTGTCAAAACCAAAGCCAACGGTTTTATCAGCTATGACAAACTGATTGTTGCACCGGGCCCTGATTACAAGTTTGGCGATATCGAAGGCTACTCGAAACAGTTGGCGGAAGGCGACTTCCCTCACGCTTGGAAAGCAGGCCCTCAAACAATGAAGCTACGCGAGCAGATCCATAACATGCCAAAAGGCGGTGTGGTTGCGATTTCATCGCCGCCAATGCCATACCGTTGCCCGCCGGCACCTTATGAACGCGCCAGCTTTGTTGCCGAGTGGTTATCGCACCACAATCCGACAGCCAAGGTGCTGATTCTGGATTCGAAGAACAGCTTCACGTTCCGTAAACACTATATCGATTACTGGACCAAAAAACGCGGCTTTGGAACCAAAGAAGCGATGATTGAATGGGTTCCAGCGGAAAAAGGCGGACGAGTCACTCAACTGGATGCAGCCAACAAAACGCTGGTAACTGCCGATGGCGAACGTATTCAAGCAGACGTTATCAATATTATTCCGGCACACACGGCAGCGAAGTTCACTCATGACACCGGCTTATCACAAGGTAATGAATGGGTACCTATCGATCCAATGGATTATCGTTCAATGGTAGACGACGATGTTTATGTGGTCGGTGATGCAACCGAATCCAGTCCGATGGTTAAAACCGGTTATCTGGCTTCAAACCACTCTAAAGCAGTTGCCCAATCCATTGTTAATTCGTTTGCAGGTAAACCGCCTGTGCAGCCTTTATACACCAATAACTGTGTAGCGCTAGCGGGTGAGGATTACGGTATGACTATTACCGATACTTTCCGTGTTCAGAACGGCAAGATCGTCAAACAGTACGGTCACCAATCGACCGAATTGGACAATGATGCGCTACACCATATCCGTGCTTCATTAGCCATGAACTGGCAGCGTGCTTTCCGCCGCGACATCTTTGAATAAGACAGGAGACGATTGATGAAATTTAAAAGATTACTTATCGCGACTGGCTTAAGTGTTTTTGCAGCAACCAGTGTCATGGCCAGCAGCGTACCGCATGCCGAACCTTGGACGGCTAAAGAATGGTTGGATGCCAAGCGGTCTATGCCGCAAGGCGACATCGATAAAGGCAAACTACTGGCTGAACAAGGTTACTGCTATAGCTGTCACGGTGTTGAAGGAAATAACCCGACGCAATCAACACCAAGCCTAGCCGGACAAAATGCGGTCTATACTTACAAGATGCTGAGCGATTATAAGTCCGGGCGCTTTTATGTTGACCATAAATCGCATGTCATGGTGCACTTGATGCAATATTACGACCAGCAACAGATGGCAGACATCGCTGCATACTATGCTGCCCAACCCTTACCTCATGGTGAATACATCAGCAAAGATGTTGAGGTTGACCCAACAATTATTCGTTTGGTCGCCAAAGGCGATACCTCACGCATGATCGTACCTTGTGCATCCTGTCATGGTGCTCATGGTGAAGGCGGCATGAACGAAACCCCTGCTCTAACCGGCATGAGCCCACGTATGTTTATTCGTCAGATGAATGCTTATAAAGACGGTACTCGTCATAACGATGTTAACTCAGGTATGGCGCAATTCACCAAGGATTTAACCGATGAGGAGATCCAAGCACTTGCCGATTACTACGCACAACTCAAACCTAGAGGAGCGCAATAATGAACGGTAAACAAGCAATTATCTGGGGATTGATTCTAACTTTCGGTTCAATTGCCCTAATGTGGTTACTCAGTATGATTACAGTCGTCAACTAAGGCCACTACTCCCCCTAAAAGCGTCTCTTGAGTATTCATTAGACGCTTTTTTAATGCCCGTCATTTATCCATTCTGACATTACCGTAAATAAAACAATTCACATAATCATGACCTGACCATTACTAACTAAAGGTCAAAATGAATTTCATAGAAATCAGAAAAACAGGCAAAAAAAATGCGCAGATAACTGCGCATTAAAAAGTGCTGGAAAGCACAACTGAGCTACTACTAATGAAAAAACTTTCGCGAAAACGTTGTATCGAATTCAACTTATTTAAACGATTGATTAACCGGACATCCCTTACCGCGAACTGTGCGATGATTTCGCCAAACCAGCATAGCCGAACTTAATAAGATAAAGATCATCGCGACATACACAAAATACAAAATTTGATCACTACTTAATTTGGCAAGATCCGCTAAATAGATCGGAATTAAAGCCATTAATAAACCGGTTACAAAAATATACACTGTAAACGGCATGCTCCCTTTTGCAATTACTGCACTAAAGGCCATACTGTTGACTGCTACGATTAAACTGACAATCACTAATAATTTATAGTGGGACAGCATATCTTGAGGAAATTCTTTTCCCATTACTGAGTAAAACAGCAAGCTAATGGCAATCAGTAAAACTGCAAATACAACTCGGCAATTTTTTACCATAGCCTTCTCCTACACGGACTTCGATGCCCGCACATAAACTAGTATTTACACCCAGTATAAATTATTTACAAAATAAGTAAAACTACTAAATAAAAGACTGCCGAAAAAAAGAGGCCTTTGCACAACACTGAAGAATACAAAACGCAATAAAAGAGAGGCTACTTAATTGCAAAATATAATTTTTTAAATTTTAACAATTTACTAACAATATCGAGCCGAGAGGACATTCGGCACCGCTTGAATAGTACTTAATAAAGAAGCACTTGCAGCAGCAGCCAAATCAATAACGGTAAGCGCCATTTCAGCACGCGAACGGTTATTCATTTCCAGAATATTCTCTTCAGCAGCTTCAATGCAGTCAGTAATTTGCGCAATCATACCGACAGTATTACGATGAATTATCACCAGTCGGCTGGCACCGACAGGAATTGGACCAGGCTGTAAAACGGGTAAATTGACCGAGTACTTAACTTCGCCGCGTTTCAAAAAGTTATCGAGGGTGGTTAAAACCTGCATCGAAGCATTTTCTTGCGCCTCCACAGTAGATGCTCCCAAATGCGGAAAACAGAGAACTTGAGGATGAGATTGTAAAACCGGATTAGGGAAGTCAGTAATGTAGCCATCTAAATTACCGGACTCAATCGCAGCCGTTATTGCTTCCTGATCAACAACCTCAGCACGTGAAAAATTGATGACGAACGCATGCTTCGGCAAATAAGCCACCTGTTCAAAACTGAGGAGATGATGGGTAGCAGGAAGATACGGAACATGTACAGAAACACAATCGCAATTCGCCAATAAATCCGACAAAGATTCACACTGCTGAACCTCGGCAGACAAGCGCCAAGCATTCTCCACGGAAATATGAGGATCAAAACCTAACACTTGCATCCCTAAAGCATTGGCTTTATTGGCCAATAAAACGCCGATCGCTCCCAAACCAATAATCCCTAAGCGAAGCCCCTGCAATTCGCGACCTTGGAACTGAGCCTTGCCTTTTTCCATTGCAGCAGCATAATCTTCACGCTCATCGGAGAATAGCTGCTGGCTGAAATTCAGTGCCGCTGCAACTTTGCGAGTCTGCATCAAAATGCCGGTCAACACCATTTCCGCCACCGCATTAGCATTTGCTCCTGGCGCATTGAACACCGCAATTCCCTGTTCGGAAAAACGTTCAATCGGGATATTGTTCACCCCTGCTCCCGCACGAGCAATGGCAAACAGAGACTTCCCAGCATGATGTTCATGCAGTGATTTAGAGCGTAAGACAATGGCATTCGCCTGCTGTAATTTATCCTCCGAAAGCAACTCATAACCTAGACTTTGCAGATGCTCAGGAACTTGTTTGGAAAAATGATTTAGCAGAGAAATTTGCATACCTTATCCTCTATTTACTGACATGAATCACTACTATACTCGTTTCGCTTGAGGTGCAGAAAGCGATCTGTATTATGATGGCGATTTAGCAACTTTATTAAGCCGACTTTTTACAACGGTGGTCAGCATCTCAATTTCATTCTATGATTTTTTCGACAACATAATTCCGTCGCCGATAAAAAGCGATTTAAATCCAGCAATTTCTGTTGCAAAATAATCGTTCACTCGCTTTTCACTTATGAGGTTGTGTTTTGTTTCTTCGCCTATTACCAACAATTAAGTCGCAACTATATATCACCTTATTGATGACTGGTTTCATCAGTGGTGCAACGGCCGAAGCCCCTCTGCCACTAATTGATGCCCATTCGCATTATTCTTATGCCGATACTGAAGCCTTTAATCCACAACAGATTATCGATATTTTGAACCAGAATTCGGTGGCGAAAATTCTGATTACCGGCACACCGAATCGAGGTACGAATCAACTCTACCAACACGCACCGAACCGCATTATTCCTTTTTTGAGCGTCTATCGAACCAAAGCAGATAAAGCAAACTGGATGCACCGCTTAGAAACCATACAAGAAGCTAAAAAGGCATTAAAAAACGGCATCTACCAAGGCATTGGCGAACTACATATTTTCGCACGCGATCAAGAAAGTCCAGTATTAAAAGAATTAGTCATCTTAGCCAAGCAACATGAACTTCCAATGTTAATTCATGCTGATGCCGAAATTATTGACAAGGTTTTTGAGATTGACCCAAATGCCAAAATTTTATGGGCGCACTTAGGTACGCGCCCAGAAACCGAACTACTGCAAAACATGCTAGATAAGTACCCTGAGCAACTGTTTATCGACACTTCGGTGCGCGATAAAAGATTCCTTGGCAGTTTGCAAACCAACGGCCCGACAACAAATACCCTGCAACCGGAATGGCATGATTTTTTAATTAAAAACCAAGATCGAATGTTAGCTGCGGTAGATACTTTCAGCGTTAACCGATGGCGTACTTACCATAAAGTCGTGAAAGATATACAGACATGGCTAGGCGATTTGCCGCCCGAAGTTGCTGAGAAAATTGCTTACAAAAATGCCGAGCGATTTTTTGCTATACAAAAATAACAAAGCCAGATAATTTCATCCACATTACCTGACATACTCACTGCCATGTTTCTAAAAAATGTCGATTAGCTTGCTAGTGATGTGTCTTGAATATTCCTTCGGCTTTCTCAATTGAGATTCTTATTAAGAAATTGATTCCATTCCTTAACCGCCATTGTCGCCGCTTGATGGTGCAATTCCATTGCCTGTTTATGCTCTTTAATGAAGCTATTCATACATTTCTGATAACGGATAAACTCTTCATTAAACTCACCAAACTCAGAAAAATTTTTATACTCAGCTGGCTTAGTCGGCTTTTGACAATTATGGTTAGGCACTTCAACATTTTGCGAAAACGCGATGCTTGGCAACAATAACATTAAACCACTAACAACTTTTACTAACCTCATACAAGCCACTCCCTGTAAAAATTTAACAGTAAATACTACCAACCCAGTTCAAAAAGACAATGTAAATTTTATCTCCTTGCACCACTTAGAGAAACACAACAAAAGCCCAAATGACGTCAGGCAAAGTAAAGCATGCAAAACGCCAAAACCAACTAGTGACACAGCAAAAATTAAAAGCCATGTAAATATTTACAAATAACTTATAAATTAACTATTGACCTTGCACTAGAAATCACTACAATTCACTGCACCAAGCGAGCGTGGTGGAATTGGTAGACACGCCAGATTTAGGTTCTGGTGCCTTTGGTGTGAGAGTTCGAGTCTCTCCGCTCGCACCATATTTTAAAAGCCCGAGTTGATATTGATTTCAGCTCGGGCTTTTTTATTACTTGGCTCAAACTCGCAGAAAATCCAATCCGAAATTAAACACCGATCCTCTCAATAAGTTCTCACCCTCTCTACCTAGCGAGTAAGATTCACATCCGCTACTTTTGTGAATCTTAAATTAAGCTTTACAACTGTAGGAAAAAATTTCATTGTTTTTATTATGGAAAAGAGTGAAAATCACAAACAGTGAATAAAATATACCTACGGGCAAGAGAGAAACAGTGATGGCTTCTGCAGAAAATACTAAAAAAACAATTGAAAGCATTTTTGAAGAATTTTACCTCATTGTAATGAAAGATCATTACATGGCAAGTTTCATCAATTCCCATCAATTCATGGAACGCCTGATTCAATCACAATCTCACTTTCTCTACCGAGCCTTGTTCGAATTGGATCCGGAAGAGGTCTATGAAGAGTATTACAAAATCGGCGCGATTCACTGGAAAATCCGTTTGGATGAAGGCTATCTTTTCAAAATGCTTAACTTCATCGAAGAGCAACTGGCAGATAAAATTCGTAATCAGCAGATTGCATTAAGCTTCGATAAGCTAGAAGAAGTGTTTAATAAAATCCGTAACTCAACCGGATTCGCTTATATTTTCGGTAACTTGGACGACACCATTTACGATTTACGACCTGTCTCGCAAGAAGGCCAATACCTAATCACCAATATCAAACGCTTCCGTAACCACCTACTCAAAGTTCATAACTGGGGAAGCCTGACTTACGACGATGACTGCGAGCCGTTTATCAGCGACTTCACTACTGCGGAACTGGGTAAAGCGCTCGCAACCATCGCTTTCCGCATTAAAAGCTATTCGAACCGTAAACAGCAATTGCAAATCGAAAGCTTAAACAAAAGCATTCATCAGAAAGCAGAACTATCAATTAAGTATTACGAGCTTGGCAATTACACGCAGACTTTGCTGATGGTTAAACACCTTGTCAACGACGCAACTTTACTGGTCACGCTTTTAGAGCAACATGAACACTATTGGCAAACCAATAAACACAATATTATTATCGGTTTCTTAACTGAAAAAAGTAATGAAGGCGGTCTGTTTAGCATCACCACCAACTCTGCCGATGTGAACGGTGCACAACTGAATAAGAGCTTGATTCAACAAATTAAGAATCAAATCAAAACTCAGCTTAACGGCTATTGCAATGTTTTTGCGTATGACATGGAAGAAACCCTCTATATCTACAGCGAACAGCAGAGCGAACATAAAATCGACCTGATGGCATCCATAAGCGAAATCGCCAACAGCTTTGTTAAAAAGAATAAGGTTTCGATTACCGAAGCGTTATTAAATATCGGTTATATCAACACCAAATACCTGCAAAACCTGACGGCAGAAGAAATGCAAGAAACGATTCGGGTAATGGAGAACCGCACCGAACAGTTGCCGAACACGTCGCACGAGATTATCAATAGCGTCAATTTTGGCAAAAACATCTACCAGATCATTGATGAAATCAAACAAAACCTATGTTTGAAAGAAGTGGTCACGGAAGCTATCGCCAAACAGGATATCGATCTACACTTCCACACCATTGTGCATGTTTCAACGACCAAAACCTTTGGCGCAGAATCCTTGGTTCGCATCAAACAAGGTAATGAAATCATTCCTGCAGGGCGTTTTATTGAAATTATCAATGACTACGACCTATCGTTACAGCTTGACCTTGCGGTTCTAACCCGTCTGATTCGCGACATCAAAGAGATTTCACAAAAAATCAAAACCCTGTTTGTTAACGTTAATCCGGAGTCGATTAAATCCGAACAAGCGATTCAGCTACTGAAAAAGCTAATTAAGAACGGCGCTGACAACGGTTTACGCATCGTGCTAGAACTAACCGAATATTCTTTGACCTCAGAACTGGATAGCCTCAAACAACTACAAGATGATAATTTTGGTATAGCGGTTGATGATTTCGGAACAGGCTATACCAATTTTGAGATTGTCAAAACCTTAAAAGACCAAGGATTAATTCAAGTGCTGAAAGTCGACGGTAGTCTGGTTAAGAGCATTAATGACTCAGAAACTTCACAGTCCTTACTTGAAGCCATCATTCTACTCGGCACAAAGCTCGGTCTCGACTTGGTACTTGAATACATTGAAGATCAGTCAATCGTTAAAAAGCTACAAGAGATTAACCAAGGTCTAGAAACCGCCGGAATTGTTTTCGGGCAAGGCTGGCATTACTCTAGACCTCAGCCGATTGGCAAACTAAAAATCGCTTCATAGCATCCCGAGTATCATTTACTGCAAAGCCTCAAATCGAATTACATCGGTTTGAGGCTTTTTAATCACTCAAGATGATACGTTCAAACCCAAAATATGCAGCAATACCGATAGACTCAGTACCGATAACACGGTAGAAAGCAAAATCGTTCGCGCAGTAATCAACGCATCTCTTCGATAGAATTCTGCCAACATATAAGGCCCTGTTCCCGTCGGCAATGCGGCTAGAACAATCGCCATCAACGCCATTTCTACGCCCATATCAAAAACGACTAAAGCAAGCCAGGCGATTAGCACCGGTTGCACAATCAATTTTACCGCCGTCAGACTTAGCGCTGTCTTACGTACTTCGTGACCATTACGTCTCTTATCAGCCCAAGCATCCGCTAGAAACAAACCTAAACTCACCAAAGCCGCTGGGCTGGCAGCACCTGCCAATAAGGTGAGAAAATTATCAAACGGTGCCGACAGGGTAAACGGCGTTGCTGCAAAAAGAGCACCCGCAATTGGAGCGACGACCAAAGGGTTCTTAAAAACCGACTTAAAGACATTCCATAACCGTATATGCCAAGCCATCTTTGCATGCAAAGTGGTTTCAATCAAAATCACCGCAAAACCGAATAACAGCGATACCACTATAACGCTGGCGAGTGCCGTTACCACTTCACTCGCCGTACCGAAAATCAGTAACATTAAAGGAAAGCCGATGTAACCAGTATTTGAATAGGACGCAGCAATACCATCGACACTGGCATCGGCCATATTCTGTTTTTGCCATAAACGCCAAACCAATACTAAAAAGAATACCGCAAACGAGCCAATGGTATAGACCGCAATAAAATCACCTTGCCACATCTGCTGCCAATCACTTTTCGCCATAATCTCAAACAGCAACGCCGGCAATGCCAGCCAAACCACAAATCGGCTTAATTCACGTGCGGAATTTTCGCCCAGCACGCCACTTTTACGAGCAATAAAACCGGCAAAAATCAGTGCAAAGACAGGAAATAAAATGGCTAGGGTATTCAACATGGCAGTTTTTCAAAAAGCGGAGAAGTTAACAATAGTGTCTATTATCCAGACTGGATTACGAATAGCGACGTGTAAACCAATGTTGGCGAATAATTCGTCCATAGAACCACTCAAAAATGACCGAGACAGCGATAAATCCAGCAAAAACCGAGATAGCGACCGGATTAGTAATCAAAGTCTCATACAACAAAACCAGCAGCGCGATACTACTCGCTAAGAACGCTAAGAGTACAATCCAGCGATTTGCGCCTATCTGTGCACGCAACTTATACGCACTGAAATTCACTATCGAGAAAATCAATAAAAACCCTGCGCTACCAATAATCGCAATTTCAGTTAAATCAATCGAGTTCGCTAGCAACAAACTAATCACTGCAATCGTTAAAATACCGTTGATTGGAATCTGATGTTTCTGATGATCAAGTGCTTCCGGAAGCTCGCCTTCTTTTGCCAGCAAATAACCCAGCCGAGCATTGCCGTAGATAGTGGCGTTAATCGCTGAGAAAGTCGCCATTAAAGCAGCAATAGCGACTAACTGAAAACCGAATTCTCCTAAAGCCGGCTCAGCGGCAATGGCCAAAGCATAATCTTTGGCTTGCAACAACTTCTCTTGCGGCACACTGCCAACGACTACTAAAGCGATTCCGATATACAAAATTAAAACCCCAACCACAGAGATATAAAGGGCGCGCGGTAAATTCCGTTCCGGGCGTTTAATCTCTTCTGCAGAATTGGCAATCAATTCAAATCCCTCATAGGCGACAAAGATAATCATCCCAGCCGCAAAAACACTCAATAATGGTGACCAGTTAGCCGGTTCCACACGCACAGGATCAATCGTTGCCGCCCCAAAAGACATTATCAGTAACAACAGAATTAATTTAATGCCGACAATAAACGTTTCCGACCGGCTAACAAAGCCGCTACTGATAAGGTTGATAAGCATCGGAAGAATAATTGCCAAACTGATTAACAAGTGCGCTATCCAGACGCTCGGAGAATCAAAGAAGGTTTGTGCGTAAGAAGAAAATGCCTTAGCGTATAAAGAGATGGTAACCAGATAACTAAGCCATAAAAACAGATTTAAGCTACCGGAAAGCAAATTGTGATTAAAGGTTTGGTCAACAAAATAGACCGTGCCGCCGCGATTTTGAAAATGCACACTTAGTTTGGCGTATGAGTATGCGGTCAATAAAGCGATAAGTCCTGCGAAAAGGAAGGCTAAAGGTGTTGCTCCACCGGCAAAAGACACCGCCTCGCCTAAAACCGCAAAGATGCCGCCGCCAACCATACCGCCAACACCAATGGAAACCGCCCCAATCAAACCAACAGTCCTAGTTTGCGCTAGCTCTTTTTCCACCTTATGCACTCTCTTTTCGCCCCCAATGGCTCCATCTTAACGGAATGGCAGAACCGCAAAGCAATTGAAAGCTGAATTAATTATGAAATAAAACGCGATGGCTATTTGGGAACATAAGGTCGGTAATAATCGCAGATTTTATAAAGTGCTTCGCTATCCGGTTTTACCACTGGCAATTGCGGTAAAAACCCTAAATCTCGCATGCCTTGCGTACAACGCTGAATTTTCTGGAAAAGTGGCAAATCAACCACTTGTGCCGAAAACGCCAGAGCCTTATTTTGCGCTTTTTCCTGCTCATCCGCATCACACAAAGCATGTAATTGATTATCCAAAACATTCAACTGGGCTTGCAGGCGAATTTGCTGAATTTCATCAACCTCAGCCATACAAGTCTCCATCGCACGCTTTTCAACCGCTAACTGCTTCATACCCGGTTTAGAAAAATCGGTAGTATCCACTGCAAACACGCAACTGCTCAACGTCAATAACGTTCCCGCTACTGCACCTTTAATCTCTAACTTCATCGCCTACTTCTCAAAATCTCAGCCAAGCGAGAATCATACGCCGAAAAAAGCAAAAGCCGAATCAAAAAAATTGATTCTGCTTTATTACGTCAATTCTCTAAAGATAGCAAAACCCGCCACCATTTTTCAAAATCGAACAACATCACGAAAATTATCGCCGAAGTGTCAATGCTTAGCAGTCTGCCCACTATAGCAATGACTACTGACATAAATTGCCTGTACTCTAGATTAATAGTAGAATTCGCAACAACAATCTATCAACACCGTTGAAGCTTTCAGCAGTAACACAATAGGAAACCTTTATGGCTTTTGAAACAGTACGTGCATTTCTGCAAAAGATGCAAGCGGAACCTGAATTAAAACAACAAGTACTTGCAGCAGCAACCGCTGACGACGTCGCACGCATCGCCTATAAACTAGGATTTGAATTTTCCGGTGACGAACTATTACGATTTTCGGGACAAAAAGTCGATAAAGTAACCGTTCGTAAAGGCACTATGCCGGGCGGCGATTACACCTAAATATATCGAAAACCTACCCGAAAAAACAAAGCCGAGAAAGTGCGAAACTTCCTCGGCTTTGTTATTTATAAAGCTGAATACTTGCCATAAAACATTCTCTTAATATTTTTGTCATCAATTGTCGTCCCCGCTAAAAGCAACAAACCAGTACAATGGCAAAAACCTAAAAGGATGATGTTATATGAAAAGTCTACTCGCCCAGCCATACAATAAAACTTTACTCCGTATCGGCTGTGGCATTGCTCTCAGTATTTCTAGCTTTTCCGCCCTTGCCCAACCGCAACTCAGCGATGACGATAAAAACAAACTACAGCAAGCACAAAACTTAGCTTTATGCGCCGCTTTAGGGAATGACGTACAGCAAAAAGAATACGCCGGTAAATTGCTTGATTTTTTGGAAGAAGGCAATCAAAAAGATAAAAAATTTAGCCGTGAACAACTCATCGATATGAGTACGACAAAGATTGAACAGTTAAAAAGGAACTTCGACACCTACAGCGTGACTAGCCGAGATAAACTCTTCAACAAAGTTTGCCCGACTCCAGCCAAGATGGATGATAACTTTCAAGGCTTGGGCATTGCCGAGCTGCCAAACGAACTGCAACAACAAATCACTGACATAGCCAGTTGCGCACTGTTATCGGAATCAATTAAACGTCATCAACAAGCGCAACAACTAACCGCTGCCAACACAATGATTGTCGCTGGTGCGGGAGTTAATGGTCGAAATGAAGCCGTTCGTCAATTAACTGGTCTACATGAAAAGCTCATCACCGAGTTTAAGACCAAAAAACAAGATGAATTAAAAGTTCTATTTGAGAATAGTTGTAGCGCCGTACAAAAATTACAACAACAACGAAAAAATCAGCAGGCTGCTATTCAGGCTCAAGAAAAATAACAAAAGCGCGAGTAACAATCACTCATCGTATTAAGCACTCTCTTCCTGTTCAGGTTTCGATTTAGTTTTAGCGAAACCTGCCCCTTTTTTGGTTTTTGCCTTTAAACCAAGCGCTTCAACAATCGCCTTATAATCCAAACCCGCCTGTTGCATCTCGACAAAACAAACGGCTATCACGGCGATAGTGTTTGGCACCTCGCCTTTCTTTTTATACGACTGCAAATTCTTATCGCTGACCTTAATCAACTTACTGAATTTAGGCAACGTAATATCAGCATCCAGCAGATGCTTTTTAAACTCAATAAAAGTCATTTTGCCCACTCCATACAGACGATTTATCGACAACCGTTTTTAAGCCATTATAGCCTTCCCAATAAAATCAGATTTGCATTTCATATAAAAATCGTTACCATTGGTAATAATTTATTACCAATAGACGTAATAAATTACTAAAAAATGAAAATAAGGAAGTCAAAATGTCTAAAGCGATCAAGAAAAAAGCCATTAAAAAAGCATCAACTAAAGCAACCATGAAGCTTGTTAAAAAGAACGACCTGAAAAAGAAAAAAGCCGCTGGCGTCATCAAAAAAGCAACCAAAAAAGTGGTTAAAAAAGGCCTATCTAGCCAGAAGAAAATGAAAGCTGCCGTTAAGAAAGCAGTGAAAAAAGCAGCCTAATTTCAACGCCTGCTAAAACAGCAAAGCCAGCTTTACGCTGGCTTTTTTATTTGGCTGACAAACGTAATCAAGCAAAACCAGTACATTCAATTAGGGAATTCATCTACCCAAAATAGTATTCAACCTTTAAAGCACTGAACCCCCAATAAACAACTTCGGATAAAGCCAATATTGATAATCAAGCGCCACCAAAATCAGCGCAACACGCAGCATTACCGCATCCAAAATCATGGATGTAGCGTATCTAAAGCTAAAGACTTTTTAAGTGGAAGGTTATGCGAAACATTACATTCTGGTCATTCATTTTAAGCACTCCATTCTGGCTTACCGCGTGCAGTGGCGTACAAATTTTAAATAATCTAGCACCAAGAATCGGGATTGAACGAATTGCTGACATCGACTTCCAAAATAAGCCACACAGTCTGCAATTAGATATTTACCGTCCAACCGGCAACCTGAAAAAAGACATGCCGGTTGTCATTTTTTATTGGGGAGGACGCTGGCAAGAAGGCGATAAATCGATGTACCAATTTCTTGGTCGTGAATTGGCGAAGCAAGGAATTATTACCGTCATTCCTAACTACCGTCTATGGCCGCAGGTTGGTTATAAAGAATTCCTAAGCGATTCCGCCGACGCCCTAAATTGGGTTCATGCACAAATCGAAAACTACTTCGGCGACAGCAACCGAATTTTCGTGATGGGACATTCTGCCGGCGCTTACAATGCGGTAATGTTGGCGCTAAACACACCCTTCAATCCCAATCCGCAACGCACGCTAGCCGGAGCCATTGGCATTAGCGGACCGTACGATTTTTTACCTTTTGCCGATGATGAACAAGATCTAAAACAGATCTTTGCACCCGCCAAACAATATGCCGACTCGCAACCAATCAACTGGGTCGACGGAAAAAATGCCCCACTATTGCTGATTCACAGCCTTGACGACGACATTGTTTACGCCAAAAACAGCCAAAATCTAGCCCATAAAATTGAAGAACATGGCGGCCAAGCCGAACTCCTACTCACGAAAAACCTGTCACACGCCATGAGCATTGGCGTTGTATCCAACCTTCTAGCTTGGAAAGCCCCAACCACTGAACGAATTATTGACTTCATCGCTAAACAAAACCAACAGAACTAAAAAAGCCAGCATTTAGCTGGCTTCTTCATCCACTGCTGCGTAGGAACCAAACCTAGAAACGTATAAATTACGCAAAAGAGGTTTGCAGCGGATGTAAATTATCTAAATCTACTTTTTGACGAGCCGCCCATAAATCGTATTGGTCTTGCAGGTTTAACCAACTCTCTGGACTACGCCCTAATACCTTAGACAAACGTAATGCCATTTCTGGCGAAATACCACTCTGCCCTTTAATGATTCTGTTTAACGTAGAAGCCGACACATTCAAATGCCGCGCCAAAGCACGAGTCGTAAGGTTTAGAGGTTCTAAATAGGTTTCGGCAATAAACTCACCGGGATGCGGCGGTGCAAACATTAACATTAGTGATAATCCTCATAATTCAAAATATAAGCATTGCCATCGACAAACTCAAAAGTGATACGCCAATTACCATTTACCGTAATTGACCAAACACCTTCCCTATCACCCTTTAGAGAATGCAAACGATAACCGGGTAAATCAATATCTTCTATCTCGGTTGCCGAATGAATTGCCGCCAAACGCATCTGCAATTTTCGTGCGTGTTCCGGCTGAATGCCTTTACGACTTCCAGAGACAAAAAACCTCTCTAACCCTTTATGCTTAAAAGACTTAATCATCTGACCATTGTAGCGCAACACGCAACACATTGAAAATCAAAAAAGCCAGCATTTAGCTGGCTTATGCGTTCCCACGCAGGAGCGTGGGAACGAGATATAGGCAAAAGCAATCGAGTCTCCCCTTTCGCATTGACTCCTTCGCTTTATTGATAGAACTTCTTTTGTTCAGCACAGAATTTATAACGTTGATAATCATCTGAGAGACCTTTATTTTCAATGAAACTATAAATAGGAAGTTCTGTTTTATCTTTATAAATATAAGCAAATAAATAAGAATAAACTTCCCATTGAAACAGAATATTATCGGTAATAATTTTATCTACAATTTTTCTGTCATAAACATTCAACTCAAGAAGCTCTATTGCTTCATTTATTCCAAAAATTCTCTTTAATAATTTCTCAAAAAGTTCTTTTTCCTTTTCAAAAATATTTTTCAAGGCTTCATCAAATTGACACGCTTCACCATTACTACCAACAGTATTTTTTAAGCTCTGAACATATAATTGAAATTCTATATCGACACGACTAAAGTCTGAACGTAACTCCATCGTTCTTGCTAATCTTGCCTGATTCTTATTTTCATTTATTGTTTTTAATGCAAAAAACGCAGCCACCATTGATGCAAGCATTGCT
Organism: Thiomicrorhabdus marina; assembly: GCF_017571465.1. Classification (GTDB taxonomy): domain Bacteria; phylum Pseudomonadota; class Gammaproteobacteria; order Thiomicrospirales; family Thiomicrospiraceae; genus Thiomicrorhabdus; species Thiomicrorhabdus marina. The sequence goes on from NZ_JAGETV010000016.1 coordinate 19,374, forward strand.
GTCAATGCTGTAAATAAACCAGTTTTGCCAATTTCAATCCAATCATTAATATCTGAATGAAAATATAAAGGAACACTTAAAGTAGCTCCGAAAGCCATTCCCCACACTATCAAAACCGCATAAAAAGTCATTACATAAATACCTCAAACGAAATTACTTCTAGATTATTGCATACTTTTATACCACCCTAAAAGGAGATAGTTTGTTCGACTTCAAGGCGCTTTTTGGTGACGTGTACAAGTAGTACACGAACCAACTTCCAACAAAGAAATCAGGAAAACAAGCCGTTAAAAACAAAAAACCAGCACTAGGCTGGTTCTTTCTAAAACTTTTTTCGAGGCGTTTTTTGTCAAGGTCAAGGCGCTTTCTGACGACGTGTACAATGAGTACACGAGTTAGAAAGCAACGCAGAGATTGGCAAAACAAGCCTAACGAAAAATTAGTTTTTGTCTTGGTCGATGATTTTATTCGCTGCAATCCAAGGCATCATAGCGCGTAGTTTTTCACCTACTTGCTCGATTGGGTGTTCAGCGTTTAGACGACGCATTGCCGTCATTGATGGGTATCCCGCTTGACCTTCAAGGATGAAGTTCTTAGCGTATTCACCAGTCTGGATGTCTACAAGTGCTTGACGCATTGCTTCACGAGACTCTTCGTTGATTACGCGTGGACCAGTAACGTACTCACCGTACTCAGCGTTGTTTGAGATTGAGTAGTTCATGTTCGCGATACCGCCTTCGAACATTAGGTCAACGATTAGTTTAAGTTCGTGTAGACACTCGAAGTATGCCATTTCTGGCTCGTAACCCGCTTCAACTAGTGTTTCGAAGCCCATTTTAACTAGGTCAACCGCACCACCACAAAGTACTGCTTGCTCACCGAATAGGTCAGTTTCACACTCTTCACGGAAAGTCGTTTCTAGGATACCAGTACGACCACCACCAACAGCAGAAGCGTAAGATAGAGCGATGTCACGTGCAGAACCAGACGCATCTTGTTCAATCGCGATTAGGTCAGGAATACCACGACCAGCAACGAACTCAGAACGTACCGTGTGACCAGGCGCTTTTGGCGCGATCATGATAACGTCTAGGTCTTTACGAGGAACAACTTGGTTGTAGATGATTGCGAAACCGTGAGCGAATGCTAGTGCAGCACCTTCTTTGATGTTTGGCTCGATTTCGTTTTTGTAAAGATCTGCTTGGAACTCATCTGGAGTTAGGATCATTACTACATCCGCACCAGCAACCGCAGTAGGAACGTCAGCAGTTGTTAGGCCGTAACCTTCTGCTTTTTTCACAGAAGAAGAACCTGGACGTAGACCAACAACAACGTCTACACCAGAATCTTTAAGGTTCGCCGCGTGCGCGTGACCTTGTGAACCGAAACCGATAACGGCAACTTTTTTACCTTGGATGATTGATAGATCGCAGTCTTTATCGTAATAAGCTTGCATGTTTTATCCTTAATTTAGGGCGGACAATTGGTTCCGCCGTAAGTTACATAAAAATTGAATTTGAATTCGTTGTCAGTCGATTAGCTCAACTGCAGGCATTTTTCACCGCGCAGAATCCCCATGGTTCCAGAACGTACTGTCTCTAGAATCAGACCTGAGTCGAGAATATTGATAAATGCGTCAAGCTTATTGCTGTCGCCAACCATCTGAATCGTGTAGGTGGTTGAAGTGACATCAATAATATCGGCACGGAAAATATCCGCTAGACGCTTGTATTCTTCACGCATATCGCCGGTCGCCGCGACTTTAATTAACATCAGTTCACGCTCGATGTGCGCACCTTCCGTTAAATCCAACACCTTAACCACGTCAATTAGACGGTTAAGGTGTTTGACGATTTGTTCAATCTCTTGCTCGGTACCGGAGGTAACCAAAGTCAGACGAGACAAGGTTTCGTCTTCGGTCGGCGCTACCGTCAGCGCATGGATGTTATAACCACGCGCCGAGAATAGACCGGAAACACGAGACAGCGCACCGGATTCGTTTTCCATTAGCATTGAAATAATATGTTTCATCGTCTCACCCCTATACCAAGATCATTTCATTCAAACCGGCACCCGCTGGAATCATTGGGTACACGTTTTCTTGTTGATCGGTAAGGATGTCTACAAATACCAAGCGATCTTTGTATTTATCCGAGAACACTTCATCCAATTGCGTTTGCATGGTTTTCGGGTCTTCGATGCGGACACCAACATGACCGTAAGATTCCGCTAGTTTGACGAAATCCGGCAGTGATTCCATATAAGACATCGAGTAGCGACGCTCATAGAAGAATTCTTGCCACTGACGAACCATACCGAGGAAACCGTTGTTCAAGCAGATGATTTTAACCGGCAGACCGTACTGTAGGCAGGTCGACAGTTCTTGAATATTCATCTGGATTGAACCTTCACCGGTAACACAGATACTGGTCGCATCCGGATGTGCCATCTGCACCCCCATCGCAGCCGGTAGACCGAAGCCCATGGTTCCCAAACCACCCGAGTTAATCCAACGACGCGGCTTATCAAACGGATAGTATTGTGCTGCGTACATTTGGTGCTGACCAACGTCAGATGATACATAGGCATCACCGTTGGTAGATTTCCAAACCGCTTGCATCGCAGCCTGTGGCTTGATTTTCGAACCAGTCGTGTCGTAGCGTAGGCAGTTTGTCGCACGCCACTCTTCAATCTGTTTCCACCAATCAGCCAAAGCCGCTTCGTCTTTCTCTTGTTTGGTGTTATCCAATACTTGAATCATTTCGGTCAAGACTTGCTTAACCGGCCCAACAATTGGAATGTCCACAATCACGTTTTTCGAAATCGACGCCGGGTCGATATCAACGTGAATGATTTTTGCGTCCGGACAGAATTTTTCTAGATTACCGGTTACACGGTCATCAAAACGCGCACCAATGGCGATGATGACATCAGAATGGTGCATCGCCAAGTTGGCTTCGTAAGTCCCGTGCATTCCCAACATACCGAGCGCTTGCGGGTCTGATGCTGGGAAAGCACCTAAGCCCATTAACGTTTGGTTAATCGGGAAGCCAAGCTTACGCGTTAGCGTTGTCAGTTCCTCAGAAGCGTCACCAAGAATGACACCACCACCGGTATACAGAATCGGACGTTTTGCAGAAAGCATCATTTCCACGGCTTTCTTAATCTGTCCACTATGGCCTTTCGTTACAGGCAAATAGGAGCGTATATCAACTTCTTGTGGATAGACATAGTTGCTTTTGGCGTTTTGAACATCTTTCGGAATATCAACGACAACTGGGCCTGGTCGGCCAGTTGTAGCTAAATAGAACGCTTTTTTGAGCGTATCAGCAAGATCGTTAACATCCTTGACCAAGAAGTTGTGTTTTACGATTGGTCTGGTAATCCCGACGGTATCGATTTCTTGGAACGCGTCCAAGCCGATTAAGCCGGTTGGCACCTGACCGGTAATGCATACCATAGGAATCGAATCCATATAGGCAGTCGCAATACCGGTTACTGCGTTAGTCGCACCCGGGCCGGAAGTTACCAAGACCACACCTGGTTTGCCTGTAGAGCGTGCATAGCCATCTGCCGCATGGACAGCTGCTTGTTCGTGACGTACCAAAATATGATTTAAAGTGGTCGCGTCCGTATCTAGGGCATCGTAAATCGGCAGAACAGCTCCACCCGGATACCCCCAAATATGCTCTACGCCCTCATCTTGCAAAAAGTGTACAAGAGTCTGGGCACCAGTCATTTCCACAACAATGGTCCTCTTTAGGTTAAGGGAAACACAGAATAAATCTGAATGCCTTTCAGACGATAAGATCCGGTTCCGTGTTTCCAAAGCCGAGTCACTTTGAATTGGTTGGTAAAGTGACTCGGATAAAAAACTTTCGTTTCGACAAAATTGCATGTCAAAACAGTAAACGCGAAATTATATAGGAAATAAAAAGGCATGAGAACCGTAAGCGGTTCTTTTTTCATCTATTTTTTCTATCGAAGAAGATAAGTTGGTGTGTTTTATGTCATCCCATCAATTGCGATGACATAAAACCGAGAGTGGCGAGTTTTATTTCTGCTGGAAAGCGTCGGCAAAAAGGCCTTTACGATAATGGTTTAACTCGTCGATAGACTCCAAAATATCGTCCATCGCCAAGTGACTGCCTTGTTTCTGATGCGAAGAATAAACTTCCGGCGCCCAACGGCGCGATAATTCTTTCAAGGTACTGACATCCAAATTACGGTAATGAAAAAATTCTTCCAGTTTCGGCATGTGCTCGACCATAAAACGGCGGTCTTGGCAGATAGAATTACCGCACATCGGCGATTTACCGGCCGGGACATAGTCACTTAAAAAATCGATGGTCTGCTGTTCGGCCTCTTGCATAGCAATTTCACTGGCCTGCACACGTGCCGTCAAACCGGAATTGCCGTGATGCGTTACACACCAATTATCCATTTTATCCAGCTCCGCTTGTTCGGTCTGAATCGCAATCACCGGCCCTTTCGCCAAGATATTCAACTGGCTATCAGTCACGACCGTGGCGATTTCGATAATGGTATGCTGTTTCGGGTCAAGCCCCGTCATTTCCAAATCAATCCAAATTAAGTTGTTATCTGACTTCATATTTCTGCTCTTTTCCCTAAAATAGGCAACTATCTTAACTCATACAAAGAGAATCGTAATGATGAACTGGATTACCTCGGTGTTTTTGTTTGCACTGATTTTGAATCTACTGATTGAACTGTGGCTGAATATCAAAAACCAATTCCATATCGGCGTAAACCGTGACAAGGTTCCGGAAGATTTTTCCGCCGTGGTTAAACTCGACGACCATCAAAAAGCCGCCGATTACAGCCGAGCGAAATTACAGCTTGGCCGATTAGGGCTTTTCTATGATGCGGCTATCATTTTATTTATGACCCTCGGCGGCGGCTTCCAAGACATCTATAACCTCTGGGCCAACAGCTCGCTTGACCCGATTTGGCGCGATGTCGCCTTCCTAATCAGCACCTTATGGTTCTTGTCGATTCTACATCTGCCGTTCACCATTATGAGCACCTTTAAAATCGAAGCACAGTTTGGATTTAATCGCACCACACCAGCAAAATTCGCCAGCGACTTAGTCAAGCAATGGGCGCTTGGATTAGTACTTGGCCTGCCAATTATTTGGGTAGTGGTGTCGATTATGAACGCTTATATCAACGATCTATGGTGGCTATATACTTGGGTGGTTTGGATGGGCTTTCAACTGGTCTTGATGTGGGCTTACCCAAAATGGATTGCGCCGCTTTTCAATAAATTCACCCCACTTGAAGACGGGGAAATGAAACAGCGAATCGAAGCTTTGCTAGAACGAACTGGCTTTGAATCTAACGGTGTTTTTGTGATGGACGGTTCTTCACGTTCCGGTCACGGTAATGCTTACTTCACCGGTTTTGGTAAAAACAAACGCATTGTTTTCTTCGACACCCTACTCGAAAAACTGTCACCGGAAGAAGTCGAAGCGGTACTGGCGCATGAACTGGGTCACTTTAAACACGGCCATATTAAAAAGCGCCTGGTGGAAGCCTCACTGATGACGCTTGCCGCTCTTGCACTACTGGGCTGGCTAGTACAACAACCGATTTTCTATAGCGGCTTGGGCATGACCACTGAATCACCTGCGATAGCCTTACTACTATTTATGACCGTGGTACCGATTCTGTTCTTCTTTATCGGACCATTAAGCGCAATTAAGAGCCGTAAACATGAATTTGAAGCGGATGCCTTTGCTGCACAGCATGTTGGTTCGCAACATCTGATTTCAGCACTGCTAAAACTGTACCGTGATAACGCCAGTACCTTGACGCCTGATCCAAGCTACTCGGCTTATCACGACAGCCATCCGCCAGCAAAAATTCGTATTGATCATTTAAAAGCATTACAAAAAACATAAGAAGACTTAGAGAGAAATTAAAGATGAGCGAAAACAACGATATTCTTCAAAGCCTATTGGAACAGAATTGCACCGAAATCTCACCGAAAGACAAGGCATTGATTATCCCAAGCATTGAAAGCAATCTAAGCCATCTAGATGGCTGGGATGCCCCATTAAATTATGCGTCAATTCAAAAGACTTTTGGTTTTAAGAACTATTATCAGACGGTTTCTTTTGTGAATGCCGTGACTTATCTGGCGCAGAAACAAGGTCATCACCCGACCATCTGTTTCGGTTATAACAGCTGTGAAATCACCTTAGTGACGCACGACATCAAAGGCCTAAGCATGAATGACATGATTATGGCAGCGAAAATCAATGCACTGTACGCAGACTAAGCGAGTGCAAATAATGCAAACAAAAGGATTGGCATGGCAAAACGTCGCTTAACCCAGCAACAGCGTCGGCGCGTGACCAGCCAACGCCAAAAACATAATGACGACACCGAATTGAAAAGCGAGAGCGGCCAGCTCGGAGAAGAGCAAAACGGCTTAGTGATTACCAGCTTTGGTAAACGCGTGCTGGTCGAAGGCGATGATGGTGAGCACTACAGCTGCAAAATCCGCCAACATCTTGGCAAACTCGTCGCCGGCGATAATGTCATTTGGCGTACCGACATTGAACCCAATACCGGTGTGGTCATTTCTGTGTTACCGCGCAGCCATGAACTCAGTCGTCCCGGCTTTCGTGGGCAAACCCGTATGGTTGCCGCCAATATCGACTTTATCGGGATTGTCGCACCGGTGGTACCCGGAATTCATCCCGACATGGTTGACCGCTATCTGGTCGGTGCCGAGCAGTTAGGCATTCCGGCGATTATTATTCTCAATAAAGTCGACCTACTGGAAAGCGATGAAGACTGGGAGGCGGTCGCTGAACTGCTGACGCCGTATGATGAGATGGAAATTCCATTGATTCCGGCGTCAACCGTATCACAGCAAGGTTTAGAAGAACTGCAAGAATATATGCAAGGCAAGAATTCGGTGTTTGTCGGCCCGTCCGGTGCCGGTAAATCCTCGCTGATTAATGCCTTGATTCCAGATTTAGATATTCGAGTCGGCGCCTTATCTGAAGCGACTGGTTTAGGTAAGCACACCACCACCAACAGCATTCTGTATCACCTGCCGGCGATGGATGAAAACAACAAATATGGCGGTAATTTAATTGACTCGCCTGGGGTACGTCAGTTCAACCCGTCGCCATGCGAATTAAGTGATTTGGAAACTTACTACCCAGATTTCGCGCCCTTCCTTGGGCAGTGCAAATTCAGCAACTGTAGCCATGGCCATGAACCGGATTGTGCGATTAAGGCTGCGGTCGAAAGTGGTGACATTGCTTTCACTCGCTATCAGAGCTTCCGCCGCTTGCTGGAAGAATTCAGTCAACCCGCCCAATAACCGATGTGTTCGCGGGCTTTATAAGCCTGCAACCCAAATCGACAAGGCATACATCAAACCCATTGAACCAAACACAGCAACAATCCAAAACAGCAAAACCTTCCAAAAAGATTGCGGTTTATCGATAAAACGTAATAGCAACCAACTCAGCACCGCAATAATCAATACCACTATCCATAAACGAATCACCATTACCATCAGTCACTACTCCTATTAAATCGAAACAATTATTCTCCCGAATGACACAATAATCACAAGTTTTTTTGACCTTTGACGGACGAAATAAACCTTTAGTGCCAGCTTAAAAAAGCAGAATCGGCAGACTTTTGTCGAAAACTTTCCTAGTTTTATCAAAGGTTTTCGTCTTTCATAAGAGTTTTCTTAAGTTTTTTGCGGATAATTAAGGCTTGCTCAAGTCTCTCACCTTGACTCACCCTGCCTTTTCGAGTGTAATCTGCACCTAGGGGAAAACCCCGACCTTTTATTAATCGTGCTTTTAGGAGAGTACAGTTATGAAAAACACAATTATTGCTCTAGCTGCGGCTGGTCTTGTTTCTTTTGGTGCAGCTGCTCAAGCTGGTGACGCGGCAGCGGGTCAAGCAGCTTACGCTACTTGTGCTGGTTGTCACGGTGGTGCTGGTGAAGGCGGTGTAGGTCCTAAACTAGCTGGTCAAGCTCCTGCTGACGTTGTTGCTAAGCTGCAAAAATATAAAGCTGGCGAGCAAGTAGGTCCAATGACTTCTATGATGGCTCCAATGGCTGCTGGTCTTTCTGACGCAGACATGGAAAACATCGCTGCTTACGTTGCTGGTCTATAATTTAAACCAGTCCTAGCGATGAAAACCGCCCTCTTTACCGGGCGGTTTTTTTATGTCTGGCTTTTATGTCTATAAAAAATTTCATCGCTGGCAACTACGTATAATCGGCATTAAAACTTGATTTACCTCTTGGCAAGGCTTAAAGTCTTCACTGGAATTTATTAGCAAATATCAATATAAGGTTGTTTCTATGAAAAAGATTATTCTAGCGACTGCAGCGGCAACGCTTTTGGCTTCTACAGCAATGACAGTACAAGCCGCTCCAGCGAAAGCGGCAACGTGTGTCGGTTGTCACGGCGCAGACGGTAACAGCATGGTTCCTAACTTTCCGAAAATTGCCGGTCAGCACGCGGCATACTTAGAAAAACAACTGAAAGATTTCCGCGACGGTTTCCGCAAAGATGCAACGATGGTTCCTTTCGCTAAAGGCCTAACTGACGAAGAAATTAAAGAGCTAGCCGCATTCTACGCAGCTCAAACGGCTAAGTAATTTCATTGTACTTCGGCATTAAAAAAGGCGCTTTTAGCGCCTTTTTTATTTCTAGGGTTGAGGAAAGCCTACTAAAGCAGAATTTTCTCCACTCCACCATTTTTAAGATTATCGGTAAACATCTGTTTCCACTTCTCGCCGTTTAAGTTTTTCGCCAACTCAACGACGATGTAGTCAGTTTGCAAGCCGGTTTCACCTTCATAACGGTTCAGACCTTGCTGACAAGCCGGACAAGAAGTGAGTAGCTTAACGTTACCATCTTTAGCTTTTTCTTCGCCGGTCAAATCCTTAATCCCTTTCTTCAACTCAATCGCTTTACGGAAACGCAACTGGGTCGAGATATCCGGTCGTGCCGTCGCCAGAGTACCGGCTTCAGAACAACAGCGATCATTGAGTTGAATTTCCTCTGTTTTGAGCAAATCTTTAGCAACCGAAGTACCGTCTTTCAATTTCATTGGATCATGACACGGCGCGTGATACAGGTATTTAGTACCGGTCGCGCTTTCCAAAGAGATGCCTTTTTCTTGCAGATATTCGTGAATATCCATTAAACGACAACCCGGGAAAATACGCTCGAACTCATACTTCAACAATTGATCCATACAGGTACCGCAAGAAACGATCACCGTCTTAATATCTAAGTAGTTCAAAGTATTGGCAACACGGTGGAACAACGCACGGTTTTCCGCCGTAATCTGCGCACCCTTATCCGCTTGTCCCGCCGCGGTTTGCGGATAACCACAACATAGATAACCTGGAGGCAATACCGTTTGTGCGCCGGTTTCCGACAACATCGCAATGGTTGCCATACCGATATCACTGAACAGACGCTCCGAACCACAACCCGGGAAGTAGAATACCGCGTCCGAGTCTTCCGTTACCTTTTCCGGCTGCGAAATAATCGGCACCATATTACTGTCTTCCAAACCAAGCAGCTTACGCATAGTCGGCTGGTTCGGACCGGTATTCAACGGCTTACGTACAAAGTTAACCACCTGTTGCTGTACCGGTGCAATCTTAGACGTTTTATGCGGAATATCATCGGTCGAACTGGTTTTCACAAGTCCAAAAGATTTCGCTACATTGTGCCCTAACGTAATCATATTCGAGCTCCAACCAATCATGGTCTTACGCATCAAATTAATACTGGTCGGGTTGGTGGTGTTCAAGAAGAACAAGGCCGCTTTGGTGGTCAATGAAAAACGCTTCTTGCCCATATTGGTCAAAATATTACGCATCCGAATCGATACATCACCAAAGTCGATATTCACCGGACACGGGTTGGCACATTTATGACAAGTGGTACAGTGATCACCGATGTCATTCATCGCTTCAAAGTGTTGTAGCGAAATACCGCGACGGGTCTGTTCTTCATACAAGAAGGCTTCAATCACCTGCCCGGTCGCCAAGATTTTATTACGTGGCGAATACAACAAGTTGGCGCGCGGAATGTGGGTTTGACAAACCGGCTTACACTTACCGCAACGCAGACAGTCTTTAATGTCGTTATTCAGTTCATCCAATTCACTGGCCTCAAGAATAATCGCTTCTTGCTGTACCAAACTCAACGCTGGCGTATAAGCATTACCAAGACCGGAATCCGGCATTAGCTTGCCTTTATTGAAGTGATTATTCGGGTCGACTTCTGCCTTGTATTTAACAAAGGCATCAATCTTCTCTTTTTCCAAATATTGGATTTTAGTCAAACCGATACCATGCTCACCGGAAATTACGCCACCTAAACGGTGTGCAATTTCCATAATGCGATCCACCAATTTATCAGCCTGATGCACCATCACGTAGTTACCGGAATGCACCGGAATATTAGTATGGATATTGCCATCACCAGCGTGCATATGCAGCGCCACGAACAAGCGGGCATTGCGGATATCTGCATGAATTTTTGCCAGACGTTCTAATACCGCTTCAAAATCAAAGCCCATCAAGGTCTGTTCAATAATTTCTTTTAACTCAGTCTTATAGCTGACGCGAATATCACGGCGCAGGAACAAATCGACAATACGGTCTCCGTCGCGTAAATCAGCAGGCGTCAGTTCCGGCAGTAAATCCATATGATCCAAAGCCGGTTTTTGCAGATTAATCAGTAATGACTTCCAACGAACACGGACATTGTGCAAATGCGTCTGAATCGTGGTCAGACGGTTTTTGAAATAGTCGGCATTGGTGCCGGTCGCATTTTCAAAATCGTCTTCTTGCGTGAATTCTGGGATATCGCCATTAAAGTATTCTTGGAAAGACTCCAAAATTTCCAACTTATTGCGAATCGACATTTCGATATTAATCTGCTCGATTTCGCTGTTGTATTCATTCAACTTCTCAAGCGGAATCACCACGTCTTCATTGATTTTGAACGCATTGGTATGCGCAGAAATCGCCGCAGTACGCGAACGGTCTAGCCAGAAGCGTTTACGCGCTTCTTCCGTAACCGCAATAAAACCTTCCGCATTTCGCTTAGCGGCTAACTCAACAATCTCTTTACAGGTATTAGCGACTTCAAAACCGTTCTCGCCGCAAATATCGGCAAGCAACAGCATTTTCGGCAACTCTTTACGATCGGCTTTGGTGTTGTACTTAACCGCGCGAATATAGCGTTCGTCCAAATGCTCCAGACCCGCTAGCAGAATACCTTGCGCTTTTTTCGATTCAACGAAATCAATGACTTCGACAATGGACGGTACCGCATCACTCAAATCGGTACCAAAAAATTCCAGACAGATAGTTCGCGTAAAACTCGGCATGCGATGCACAATAAAACGCGACGAGGTGATAATGCCGTCACAGCCTTCTTTTTGAACACCCGGCAGACCACTTAGGAATTTATCGGTTACATCTTTACCCAAGCCGGCTTGACGAAAAGCCGAACCCGGAATTTGTAATAATTCGCTTTCGCCGATTTGTGTCTGACCGTCTTTTTCAAAACGACGGATTTCAAACTCGACCGTATTCTGATCTTGCAACTTACCTAGGTTGTGATTGATACGGTGAACTTCCAACCACTTGGCATCCGGCGTGACCATTTTCCACGAAGCCAAGTTATCCAGCGTCGTTCCCCATAGCACGGCTTTTTTACCACCGGCGTTCATCGAGATATTCCCGCCGATAGTCGACGCATCTTGTGAAGTCGGGTCAACCGCAAAGGTATAGCCGAAGCGTTCCGCCTGTTCGGAAACACGACGCGTCACCACACCGGCACCGGTACGAATGGTCGCAACCTTACCGATTTTCGGTAGTTCTTCCTGTTCGACCAGACTCATGAACTCCAATTTCTCGGTATTAATCACCGCAGTATGTTCATGCAAAGGAATTGCACCACCGGTGTAACCGGTACCGCCACCACGAGGAATCATGGTCAAACCAAGTTCAATACACGCTGCAACAATCTCAACCGTTTCTTGCTCGGTATCCGGTGAAATCACCAATAGCGGCAACTCCACACGCCAGTCGGTGGCATCGGTAGCATGGGATACACGCGCTAAACCGCTGAAATCGATATTATCGTCACGCGTCACTTTACGCAGACGCTTACGAACTTTTTCGCGCAATGCAATGGTTTCCGGGAACCATGCGGCAAACTTCTTAACCGCCCCGGCGACCGCAGCGGTTAAGTCCGCCGCCATTTGATTACCATCGAGACGCTTCTCAACTTCTCGCAGACGGTGACTCAAGGCATCAATCAGCGCATCGCGTCGCTTAGCGTTGTTGATCAAGTCATTTTGAATATACGGGTTGCGAGTCACAACCCACATATCACCCAAGACTTCAAACAACATTCGCGCCGAACGTCCGGTATTTCGCTCTTCACGCAACGTCTCCACCATTTGCCAACAAGATTCGCCCAAAAATCTTAGGACGATTTCCTTGTCGGAAAATGAGGTGTAGTTGTATGGTATTTCACGAATACGTTTGTTCGGAATCATTGCATTAACCTGTATTTAAATTGATTCGATTTAGTGGGTTATTTTAATCGCTAGCGCGACTTTTTGGGCTATAAATTCATGTTATCTAAAGCACATAAGGCGCTTAGCCATAAAACTAAACGCCTATTGGTTTTTACTGGATTGTTTACTCTGTCTGCAATCTTATTGAATACGCTTTTTCTGCACTTTTTTCTTTTTCTTGCGTTTACGCATCAAGGCATCGGCTTTTTCACGCTCGTTCATTTTGCGTTCGGTTTTGGTTTTAGACTTACGCCCTTCAAACGGGTTTTCATTCGCCTTGTATTCAATGGTAATTGGCGTACCAACCCACTTGAATGCTTTACGGAAAACGCCAACCAAATAACGTGTGTAAGATTCGGAAAGTTTATCAACTTGGTTACCATGAACAATCACTCGCGGCGGATTCAAGCCGCCCAAGTGCGCATAACGTAATTTAACGCGTCGACCGGCAACCAGAGGCGGTTGGTGTTCATGGACAGCTTGTTCTAAGACACGGTTCAAATCGGAAGTAGAGACTTTTTTGAAAGCCGCTTTATAGACCATCTGCACGGTTTTAAACAGATCGCCGACACCGCTACCGTGCAATGCCGAAATCAGATGTTGTTTGGCATACTCGGCAAATTGCAAGCGACGCTCTAATTCATTCTTCACTTGTTCGCGCTGATAGCTGGTCAGGTTATCCCATTTATTGACCGCTAAAACCAAACCACGACCGGATTCAATTGCCAGACCTAACAGCGTTAAATCTTGATCGGTCAAACCTTCCGAACCATCGATAACCAGAATCACCACATGTGACTGATCCATCGCTTCCATTGCTTTAACAATCGAGAACTTCTCGATTTTTTCTTTGATGTTTTTACGACGACGGACACCGGCGGTATCAATCAAAGTGTAAGGCTCGCCATCACGCTCAAAAGGAACAAAAATACTGTCACGTGTCGTGCCCGGCATATCAAATGCGACCACGCGCTCTTCGCCGATCATGCGATTAATCAAAGTCGACTTACCGACATTCGGGCGTCCGATAACGGCTACGCGAACACCAGGATGATCATCTAATTCGAATTCGTCTTCATGCTCTTTTTCCGGAATTTCAGCAAGCACGTCGTTAATCGCTTTTTCGACGTTATCACCGTGCGCCGATGAAATCGCTAACGGCTCGCCCATGCCTAATTGGAAAAATTCGGACTTGGCGAGGTCATGATCGTAACCTTCTGCCTTATTAACCAGAACATGCACCGGTTTATCGAACAGGCGCACATAGTTCGCAATCACCTCATCTGCCGGTAGAATACCTTGACGACCGTCAACCAAAAACAGAACCGCATCGGCTTCATCCAGTGCCGCACGAACCTGTCCGGCCATTAGCGGATCGACCCCTTCGGTTTCGCCACTCAAACCACCGGTATCAACCACAATATAGGGTTGCGAACCGACTCGACCGGTACCGTATTGACGATCGCGGGTTAACCCTGGATAGTCGGCAACAATTGCATCCCGACTACGGGTTAAGCGGTTAAACAGGGTGGATTTACCAACATTTGGTCGCCCTACCAGAGCGATAATCGGTTTACTCATTTAGCATGACTCTTTTGCATGTCTTAAAGTTAAAACACCACTCAACCTTAATTGAGCGGTGTTACTATTTATTCTAGTTTTCTCGGGATGCTCGGATTAATACCAAGTATCACCATACTCTTTACGGAACTGCGCCAGATTAGACGGTCTGACTAAATAACGGCTAATCAAGCCATCGCCGTCAAAGAGGTAAACCGAATCACCATCAACTTCGGCACGCACGATTTTATCGCCATCACCATATTCATTACTGTGCTGATAGCGCGATTGCTCGGTACCTTGCAATTTATTGAACCAGTGTACATAGCCCCAAGCATCCGTCACCAGAAGTTGGTCTTTATACATTTCCAAGTCACCGACAAAGCGGTTCTTCATCGACTGCTGCTTCCACAGTTGAGTACCGGATTTATTGTCGAAAGCGTACAGTACATCATTTTCGTCAACCAAGTAGATTGACTGTTCGTCGACAACAAAATCACGGAAACCGGAAACTTCTTTGATAAAAACAAAGTTGCCGTTGGCCGGGTTAATTGCAGCCAATTTCCCGTGGAAACCTAGCGCATAAAGCACGCCGTCCTGCACCAGCATATTCGCTTGCACATCAACCATACGCTCTAAATCTGTACGACCAGAAGGAATGGCAATACGCGCCTCCCATTGCAATTCACCGGAAACGGTCGATAGCGCTTGAATAATTCCGGTTTCCCAAGCAACAAACACCATATCAGCGGTCGGTAACACCTCCGGTGCACCACGCAAACTTAAGCTCGGCATCTGATGTTCTGACACCCAAATCACCTTGCCGTCACGACGGTTCAGAGCATACACCTTGCCATCAACGGTGCGAGTATAGACCGCATCACCTAAAACAGTTGGCTTGCCAAGCACTTCACTTGATAGTTGCACCTGCCAATGCATTTCACCATTGCGTGGATTCAGTGCTTTCAAGCGCCCTTTAGCAGTACCGATATAAAGGTTGCTTCCATCCAGAGAAGGTCCGGCAGTAATCACTTCATCAAAGCGATTTTCCCACAAAACTTGGTCAGTCCAGCGGCTTTGATTATCTTTTTGCAAAGCCGTGATAAAGCCTTGGGAGTTGGCAACAAATACCTTATCGGCTGACTGTTCAATCGCCAAGCCACGAGTATCGCCGTTCGGCATGTCTGCTTGTTCGATTTGCCACTGCAAATCCATAGTCAATTCAGAATCTAACTGCGCTTTAGGCGGCTCTTCTAATTTAATGGTAGAAGAACAGCCAACTAACGTACTGCTCATAAAAATTGCAGCAAGGAGTTTTGACGGAGATGCTTTCATTATTTTCCTTTTGCTTCCGCTAAAGCCTAATTCTTTGTCGATTACACTAAAGCACGAGTTTGCTATTGTAATCAAAGCCTTAAGTGAGAAACTGAACTAACTCTGAATAAGAGCTAACGCCACTTTACTGCGCTAGATCATCCAATTGAATTTGTGCCAAACCACGCAATGTATCGTCTGCCGAATCATTGTCAGTGACCGATTTAAATGCGCTACGAGCCGCATCATTTTCCTGTTTTAGCAAAGCTAATACACCAAGCGTGTAATCCATATTTGCTTTTTGACCCGCACTCAACTTCGCTTTCGCCAAAGAATCTAAAGTGCTTTGTGCCTTATCGAAATCTTTCTGGTCAAGATACAGACGCGCCAAACGAAGTTGCGCAACTGCTTTCAACTCGGCATCAGTCGCATTCTGTTGAACCCACTCGAATTTCTCAATCGCATTCTCAACTTTGCCGTTATCTAGCTCGAACTTTGCATACATTAATGCCGCTGCCGCCGCATATGGACTTTGCGGAGATTCTTGCATCAACTTCAAGGCTTCACGAGAAACCTCACCAAAAGAACCGCGCTCAGCATTGATTTGCAAGGCTTCAAAAGTTCCAGAAGCATTGGCTTTTTCGACATATTGCGAATTAGTCCAATAACGCCATCCAGAGAAGGCTAAAACAACGACTAAGACTGCGCTCAATAAAGCAGTGCCGTTCTTTTTCCACCAAGATTTTATGGCATCAATTTGTTCTTCTTCGGTTTCATAACGACTCATGCAAAGTCCCTTTCTGAAATTTTAGATAAATAATTTTCAGAGAGCTTTGCACGAGTAGGTCGCGAATAAAAAATGAGGAAAAACTTGACTGAATAAGGCGAAAAAAAAGCGCTGCTAATAGCGAGTTATTAGCAAGTTTTCAACACAATTCAGGTGAATTTTAACCATTTTTACTCGTAAAACTATCTCGTGCAAATCTCTCTTTGAATTCAATTTAGTTGATTCTGGTCTGCATATAGTCGACCAAATCATCCCATGCAATGGTTTCTTGCTCAGCACCATCACGCAGTGGTTTAACCGCAGCAATTTTTTGCTCGACCTCTTGGTCGCCCAATACTATCGCATAAGCCGCGCCGGATTTGTCGGCCTTTTTAAATTGGCTCTTGAAACTGCCACCACCAATATTCATCTGAATATTGGCCTGCGGAAATGCTTCACGTAACGATTCTGCCAACACCATTCCAGGGCGAGTGACATTGTCACCGAGCAAGACGACAAAAACGTCCGCTTGACGCTGTGCGGGCACTAATTCTTTATCCATCAACAAGGCGACCAAACGCTCAATGCCCATTGCAAAACCGACCGCCGGCGTTGCCTTGCCGCCAATTTGCTCAACCAAACCGTCATAACGACCACCGGCACAAACAGTACCTTGTGCACCGAGCTCGGTTGTCACCCACTCAAACACCGTGCGGTTGTAATAATCCAGACCACGAACCAAATTCGGGTTAACTACATACTCGATTCCACAATCATCCAGATGTGCTTTTACTTCATCCAAATGCAGTTTAGATTCTTCGTCTAGGTGATCAATTAGTTTCGGAGCCTTATTGATAAGTTCAGCCATATCTGGATTTTTGCTATCCAAAATACGCAGTGGATTACTATCCAGACGACGAAGTGAGTCTTCGTCAAGCAGCGCTTTATGTTCGTTTAAATAAGCCACCAAAATATCACGATAAGCGGCGCGCGCTTCGGCTGAACCTAATGAATTGATTTGCAACTCAAGATTTTCCAGACCGATTTGCTCCCAAAGACGGGCACTCAGCACAATCAATTCTGCGTCAATCTGTGCTTCTGCTAGACCGAAAACCTCAACACCGAACTGATGGAACTGACGGTAACGGCCTTTTTGCGGACGCTCATAGCGGAACATCGGGCCGGTGTAATACAATTTTTGGACTTGGTTATGCGTCAAGCCGTTTTGAATCACCGCACGTACACAACCTGCCGTTCCTTCCGGACGCAGCGTCAAACTGTCGCCATTACGATCTGCAAAAGTATACATCTCTTTTTCAACGATATCGGTCACTTCACCGATAGAACGCGCAAACAATTCGGTTTTTTCTACAATTGGCAAACGAATTGAATGATAGCCATATTGATGCATTACCGCTTCAGCGCTAGAAATCAAAAAATCAAAGGCTTCCGCATCTGCTGCGTAAATATCATTCATGCCGCGAATCGCGGTAATTTTGTTTGCCATCTTGGTACTCTGTGTATTTATATTAATATTTGAATTGCTAAATTATTCGGCGCTTGGCGAAGGCGTTATTGGTGACTCACTTAAAGGACTAAGCAATTGTTCAGTCGGCGCCTGATTAACTTCGGTTTTGGAATTGTCCGGCCAGACCATCCATAACAGAAAAGCAATCACGCCAATACCAAACAAATAAACTAAAGCACGGCCAGCCGGACGCGCAAAGAAAGGTTTTTTATCTTCATAACTGTAATAACGCTGCACCGAATGCAAATCACTGACTACCTCACTTCTCGGGAAGTAATGCTCTATTTGCTCACTTGGAATATTTAACATAGCAGCATAATTACGTACATAACCGCGCTCGAACGGTGACATACTAGTCGGTTCCAGCTCGTCACTTTCTAAACGATTTAGCTGTTGTAATGACATATTCAGCTGACTAGAAACCGTATCTAGCGTTAAATGCTGCGCTTCTCGCGCTTCACGCAGTAATACGTTTAAAGCCATGGTATCAATACTCTGTTCTGACGCCACTCGCTCAACTTCACTCATACAACCTCAACCTTAGTTCTGTTAATTCGTTTTCTGTTTTAAATTCATTTCCACGTGGTGCAAGGTTCTCTTAGTACGATCCTTAACCTTACCTGCCAACTGACCGCAAGCAGCATCAATATCATCACCACGAGTTTTGCGCACCGTCACATTCAAACCACCATTTTCCAAAACATCACGGAAACGGTGAATGGCGTTATTCGATGAACGTTTGTAATCAGTATTTGGGAAAGGGTTAAACGGAATCAGATTAACCTTACAAGGCAAGTCACCAAGTAACTCAACTAACTGATGAGCATGCTCAATGCGATCATTGATGTGATCGATCATCACATATTCTACAGTGACGTGTTTTTTGCTGTGACCGCCTTCAACAAAGCGATGCAGACTCGGCATCAATAATTCTAGCGGATACTTTTCATTGATCGGCACCAGAATATTACGCAGTTCGTTATTTGGAGCATGTAGGGAAATCGCTAACGAGACATCAACTTCAGCTTTAATCATATCAATCGCCGGCACTACACCCGCAGTACTTATTGTGACACGGCGCTTCGATAGACCATAAGCAAAATCATCCATCAAAATACGTGCTGCCGGAAAAGTATGTTTGACATTTAAAAGCGGCTCACCCATGCCCATAAACACGACATTAGTAATTCGGCGTTCTTCCTTCGGAAGGCAACCAAGCGCTTTATTCGCCACCCACATCTGAGCGATGATTTCCCAATTCTCTAAGTTACGGTTAAAGCCTTGTTTACCCGTCGAGCAGAAACTGCAATCCAACGCACAACCCACTTGAGAACTAATACACAAGGTGCCACGGTTTTTTTCAGGGATAAAAACCGTTTCTATGGAATTTTTGTTATCGACTTCCAGCAACCATTTAATCGTGCCATCTTCCGACAATTGTTCAGCAACAATTTTCGGAGTGCGCACGGTAGCAACACTTTTTAAGTTCTCACGCAGTGCCTTGCTCAGGTTGGTCATTTCATCAAAATCACTGACCCCGAACTGGTGAATCCATTTCATTACCTGACCGGCGCGAAACGGCTTCTCACCAATGCTTTTAAAAAACGCTTCCATTGCCTGGCGATCCATGCCAAGCAAATCAACTTTCTGCACCGGAGTGGAAGAATTTGATTCTGAGCCTAAATCAGTCGTTTGTGTTACGGCATTTTGTTCAGTCATCAGTGGCGACCGCAAATCTCATTTTCAGTGAAGAAATAGGCTATTTCACGCGCCGCACTTTCTGGAGAATCCGAACCATGTGCAGAGTTTTCGCGAACCGACAATGCGAAATCGGCACGAATGGTTCCCGGCGCTGCTTTTGCCGGGTCAGTCACACCCATAACTTCACGGTTTTTAGCGATTGCATTTTCGCCTTCTAAAACCTGTACCACAATCGGTGCAGAAATCATATATTCCACTAATGGCTCATAGAAATCACGGCCTTTATGTTCAGCATAGAAACCTTCCGCCTGCTCACGAGTTAAACGCAACATTTTAGAAGCAACAACACTGAGTCCGTTGCTCTCAAGACGCTTCAGAATTTCGCCGATTAGGTCGCGCTTAACCGCATCCGGTTTAATAATTGAAAAGGTACGTTCCACGTTCTTCACCATAATTTTTTAGATTTGCAGTATTTTAGCAGGGATTACTAAGCCATGCATAAAACATCGACAAAAACAAAAGCCCCAGACTAGGGTCTGTTGAAAATTCATACTTGATTCTGTTGTCGCTTAAAAATTCGACAATCAAGGCGCTCTGATCGCAGTTTAGTATCTAAATAAGGGATGAATAACGCAGAGTGTCGGATTTTTAAGCACAACCCGAAGGGTCATCGCCATTTTCACGCCAACTGTGTTGAAAAGTCGATTAAATAGAATGACTATTTCTCACGATTTCCGCCTTGTTGGACGCAAAAATGGCAGTGGCAGAACCTAATTATGAATTTTTAACAGACCCCAAGCTGAGGCTCTTGATAGAAAGCTAACGACTTTATACGGTAAAAGACTCACCACATCCGCAACTGTCTTTTACATTCGGGTTATTGAATTCGAACCCTTCGTTCAGCAAGCTTTCACGCACATAATCAATTTCCATACCATCGATATTACCGAGACTTTTGAAATCAACCACAACTTTCACGCCATGGCTTTCAAATACTTGATCATCGCTTTCAACAGTATCTGCGTAATCAACAACATAAGCAAAGCCTGCACAACCGCTGACTTTGGTAGAAACTCTTAAACCTATGCCACTTCCACGCTTAGCAATCATGGTATTAACTCTTTGCGCTGCAGATTCGGTTAAGGTGACAGCCATAATTCTCTCCTAATTCGACTTCTGTCGAACTCAATCAACATATCAGAGAGTAATTATAGCAAAAGCCTTATCACATAGAAGAAATCGACTTAACCAAATTTCACTTCAGCAAGATTAGACTGTTTCTGATCCAGAATCGATTGAATTGAAATACCTTGCAGAAAATCATCAATTGTCCCGCTCAACTGAGTCCATAGCTCATGCGACAAGCATTCTTCACCATCATGGCAATTTTGCTTCCCTTTGCATTTGCGGGCATCAATCATCTCATCCACAGCATGAATGATTTGACCCACTGAAATCTCACGAGCATGACGGCTTAAACGGTAACCCCCACCTGGGCCTCGTGCCGACGAAACCAATTGCGCACGCTTTAGCTTGGCAAAAAGTTGTTCAAGGTATGATAACGAGATGCCTTGACGCTCTGAAATCAATGATAAGGTCACCGCGCCTTTTTCCTGATTTAACGCGATATCAATCATTGCAGTCACCGCATAACGGCCTTTCGATGTAATTTTCATTCTGTAAATACCTTTTTTAACTTTTCCCGTTTTTTCTATCTAATCGGCAACTACCGACCGTGGGAGTAAATTTTCTTTAAAACTGGATTTTCGAACAGAATCGTACAATAACCCTGCAAAATATACAACAATATTCAAACGTCCACAGGCCGCTTCAGCAAAGGCTCGCAAACTTTTAAGCAGTTTTACTCAATGCATAAACATTAATATCCACAGGGTTTTACGTAGAGCATAGAAGACATACCATTTCTCCAAATAAAAAAAGCACTACTAAAAAAATCCAGCAGTGCTTTTTACGTAAAAAACAACCATAAAAAGTTATTCTGTCTTCGCCTCAACCTCTTGTCTCGCTTTAAGGTGGGCTGCTTGTTCAGGATCACCTGGATCAAGCACGGCATCATCTAGCTTCGGCAATTTCATATCAATTTCCTCTCCACCAAGACGTGCTAACTCTTTCGCCATTTTCTCAAGTTTTTCGTCCTGTCCTTGAATATGATCCAACAAACTATAAATGGCCTTTTCAACCGGGTCGGACATTTCCTGACTAACACCATAGGCATCGAAACCAATTTTTTCAGCCATCTTTTCACGACGGCGTTTAACGTCATCGCCTTTAGCATTCACGACTCGCCCAGGAATACCGACAACCGTTTGATCGCTTTCCACTGATTTCAATACCACCGCATTCGAACCGATACGCGCCTGCGAACCAATCTCAATCGGCCCGAGCACCTTCGCTCCTGCACCGACCACGACCCCGTCTCGCAATGTAGGGTGACGCTTCCCCGGGAGCCATGAAGTTCCGCCAAGCGTCACACCATGATATAAAGTACAGTCATTGCCGATTTCTGCGGTTTCACCAATCACCACGCCCATGCCATGGTCGATAAAAAAGCGATCGCCGATTTTCGCTGCCGGATGAATCTCGATACCGGTCAACCAACGCGCCAGCCCTGACAACCAACGTGCGAACCATTTGAGACGCCAATTCCACAAAGCATGCGCCATACGATACAAAAGAATCGCGTGTAACCCAGGATAGGTCGTCAATACCTCAAAAGTATTGCGCGCAGCAGGATCACGGTCGAATACGCAATTAATATCGGAACGTAGTCGTTTAAACATTAATCACTATCCTTGTTTGAGACGCCGACTTTTCGCTGGGTAGCACTTAAGACCCCGCGCAAAATATCAATCTCTTTAACATCCAATTGCGCACGGTTAAACAAACGACGCATACGACGCATAAAACGCGCGTTCTTAGATGGGTCCAAAAACTCAACATCCTGCAACGCTTGAAAAAGGTGATCGTAAAAACCTTCCAGCTGATCGCTGGTCGCTAACTGATGACGATAGCCACTGCTGTGAACCGATTTTATTTCGGTCGCCATCAAACATTCATATGCGAACACCTGCACCGCCGCACTGATATTCAATGAACTATAAGTCGGGTTACTCGGAATATGCGAAAGATAATTACATAAATCCAATTCGGCATTACTCAGCCCTGAATCTTCTCGTCCAAACACCAAGGCTACCTCAGCATCTTCATCTTGACCGACCGTCTGCAATGCTAACTCAGCGGTTTGACGGACATCCAACTGCGGCCAAGAAACTTTACGCAGGCGAGCGCTGGCACCAAACGCCAACTGCACACCTTGCAAAGCCTCTTCCAAAGAAGAAACCACCTTGGCATCATTTAACACATCGGCGGCACTGGAAGCACGAGCAGAAGCAACTTGCGAAGGATACTCTTTCGGATTAACCAAAACCAGCTGACTCAGACCCATATTTTTCATTGCACGGGCGATACCGCCTATATTGCCTGGGTGAGAAGTTTCCACCAACACAATTCGAATTTTGGCAAGCTTTGGATCCAAGCGGTAATCTTCAATCATCGTTTTCTCTATTTCATCATCAAGTTTATCGAGAGCATCATCCAATCAACATAATTAGATACCCTATTATTCGCTATAATTTGCAGCAACTTTACTAGGCGCTCATTGTAACCTTTTCAATAAGCAGAATCATGCCGAGTCGCCTGCAACCAATATTAAAGGATTCAAGATGCACCCTCTACTCAATATCGCCAAGGAAGCCGCAGAAGCCGCCGGCAATGTCATTCGCTTTTACCAAGACCGCTTCGACCAAATCACCGTCGAACAAAAAGGCCGTAACGACTACGTTAGCCAATGCGATTTCGAAGCCGAACAAGCAATTATCAAAACCATCCGTAAATATCACGGTAACCACAAAATTATTGCTGAAGAGAGTGGCGTGCAAAACGGTAACGGCGATGTCGAATGGATTATCGATCCGCTAGACGGCACCACCAACTTCCTGCACCAGTTTCCGCAATTTGCAGTATCGATTGCTGTAACGGTAAAAGGCAAGCTTACCCACGCGGTGATTTACGATCCGATTGCTGAAGAGATGTTCACCGCAACCAAAGGTTCGGGCGCCTACTTAAACAACCATCGTATTCGCGTCAGCGGCCAGAAAACACTGGATAATGCGCTGTTAGCAACCGGCTTCCCATACCATGATTTCAGCTATATCGATGCTTATCTGGCAAGTTTCAAAGCCTTTATGACCAGCACCGCCGGCATTCGTCGCGCAGGCTCTGCCGCATTGGATTTGGCTTATGTTGCTTGCGGTCGCGTCGACGGCTTCTGGGAACTAAACTTAAAACCTTGGGACATTGCGGCTGGTGCGTTGATCATTAAAGAAGCCGGCGGTCTAGCGACCGATTTTGCTGGCGGTGAAAACTTTTTAGAAAGCGGTAATATTATGGCGGCCAACCCGAAAATGTATAAAGAAATGGCACAAGTCATCGGAAAAACCATTCCGGCCGAACTACGCAAATAATAAATTTAGCTGGCTAACGGCTACTTAACAGCAATGACATCAGGATGGCATCTTCTTTGCCATCCTCAGCCGCATAATAATTCTTACGCACCCCGTCCTCATTAAAGCCGAGCTGTTGATACAACTTTCTAGCACGTAGATTGGATTCTCTAACCTCTAACAAAATGAGTTGAAAATTCGCATCTAGCAGATGTTTTTTCAGTTCGGAAAAAGCCAGTTTGGCCAAACCCTGCCCTTGGCATTCACTGCGAATACAAAAATTCAGCAAATGCGCTTCATCTAACACGGTTAGCAAACAGCAATAACCGAGCACTTGGTCATCAACATCGCAAAACAGGTAATTCAAACCTTGATCTAAACTGTTCTCGAAACCTTTTTGGCTCCACGGAAATTGATAAGCAGATTTTTCAATCTTCATTACCTCTGGTAAATCCGATTGCAATATGGTGCGAAGATAACTCAGCTCTGAATGGGCAAAGCGAGAATCAATTTTCAAGGATTCAGGCATGCAAAGTACTAGCCTGTTGATAGAAGGATTTTTTTGCGTAAGGATCGGAAAGCATTAAATCGAAATCCGGCACCGATATAATCTCTGCGCCTTCGGAAAGCATTTCATTAATCGGGTGTTCATCATCCATACTCAATAGACGCTCCGCCCCCATACCAATGATTTCTTCAACCGAAGCAAAAGCTTGCTCTTCCGTAGTCAGTAAAGCGGAATCGACAAATAAAACCTGTTCTTCATGCCAGTTAAAGGCCTGCATAATATTTGACCATAACCGCCATTCAAGCGATTCATCATCTTGCCAGAAATCCTGCAAACCGTGACCAATCACTACCACCGGATTTTCAACCGTCTGCACGACTGTTTTTGGCACGGCGGCCGCTTGCACTGCCTGCGGCTGAGAAACCGATTCAACTTGCTGCGGCTCTGCCCCCATGGTCATTACCGATTCGGAAGCCTCTAAAACTTCCTCATTAACGGCTATAGGTTTAGAAGCAGGTACTTGCGCAACAGAAAAACCGGAACGCATCTGCCATTGGGTTACCCCAAGATTTTGGTAAAAAGCGCCAGAAAACTTGATTTTATGGATGCTTGACGTTGAGTCCGACAATTAAAGCCCCGCTTGCGGATGCGCCTTAACCGCCGAATCTTTCAACTTATTCAAAGCATTGATATACGCTTTAGCAGAAGCGATAACAATGTCGGTCGACGAGCCTTGACCATTCACAATACGGCCGCCCTTTTCCATACGTACCGAAGTTTCCCCCAACGCATCGGTGCCATTGGTCACATTACTCACCGAATACAATTCCAAGGTCGCGCCGGAACTCACCATTGATTCAATCGCCTTAAAAGTCGCATCAACCACCCCGCCGCCTTCGGCTTCAGCCGTATGCTCTTGCCCTTCAATCCAAAGCGTTACCTTAGCCACCGGAGATTCACCAGTCTCACTCGACACTTTCAGCGACACCAGTTTGTAACTTTCATTCTCTACCGATTCATTGTTATTGTCGGTCGCCAAGGCTTGAATATCTTCATCATAGATTTCATGCTTACGATCAGCCAAGCTCTTAAAACGAACAAACAGCTCATTCAACTCTTGCTCGGTCTCAACGCTAATACCCAACTCTTCCAAACGCGTTTTAAAGGCATTGCGACCGGAGTGTTTACCAAGCACCATCTTATTCGCGCTCCAGCCTACATCTTCGGCACGCATGATTTCGTAAGTTTCACGATGCTTCAGTACACCATCTTGGTGAATACCCGACTCATGTGCAAAAGCATTAGCACCAACAATCGCCTTGTTCGGCTGCACTGCAAAACCGGTGATATTGGCGACTAACTTAGATGCCGGCACAATTTCTTGAGTGACAATTCGGGTATCGACGTCAAATACGTCTTGGCGAGTTTTTACCGCCATTACTACTTCTTCCAGAGCGGTATTACCGGCACGCTCACCTAAACCGTTAATAGTACATTCGACCTGACGCGCACCGTTTTGCACCGCTGCAAGCGAGTTGGCAACCGCCAAACCTAAATCGTTGTGGCAGTGCGCCGAAAAAATCGCTTTATCGGAATTTGGGATGCGCGTCAGCAAATCCTTAAACAAGGCGCCGAACTGCTCCGGCACGTTATAGCCAACCGTATCAGGAATATTAATCGTTCCAGCACCGGCATCAATGGCCGCCTCAATAACACGACACAAAAAGTCTGGATCGGAACGCCCGGCATCTTCCGGCGAGAATTCGACATTATCCGTGTATTGACGCGCGAGCTTAACCGCCCAGACCGCACGCTCAACCACTTCATCCGGTGACATGCGCAGTTTCTTTTCCATATGAATTGGCGAGGTAGCAATAAAGGTATGGATTCGCCCGGAATTCGCGGGCTTAATCGCCTCACCGGCCCGGCGAATATCGTTTTCCACCGCACGCGCCAAACCACAGATCGTACTGTCTTGAATTACATTAGCGACGGCTTGAACCGATTCAAAATCACCAACTGACGCCGCGGGAAAACCTGCTTCAATAACATCGACTTTTAGTTTTTCTAACTGTTTAGCGATGCGCACTTTCTCTTCACGCGTCATCGAGGCACCAGGACTCTGCTCACCGTCTCGAAGCGTGGTATCAAAAATAACTAGATGGTCTTTCATACAATTCTCACAAATTAGCTTTTACAACAGCGCTTAGCTGTCTGATTTTTTATTGTCTTCAGCAGTCGTATCTTCATCCATGGCTGCTTCGGCACTGTTGGCATTGTGTTCGGATTGTTCACGATGCTGTCGGCGCAATTCACGTGTTTTACGCAAACTGGTCAAGGTTACTACTGGTCCAGACAAGGCATACAAAAACAGAATCGTAAACAGAATCAGCGCCGGCTTGATACTGATCACTACCAAAACAAGTACGCCTAAAATTAAAGTAACGAACGAGACCTTATTCTTGATATTAAGTTCCTTAAAGGAACTAAAGCGAATATTGGAAACCATCATCAAACCGGCAAAAATCGTTAACACCAACGTCAAAATAGGCAGTAAATCATTCTGTAAACCATCGTTTTCCACCATCCAAATCAAACCCGCCAAAAGAGCCGCGGCGGCAGGACTTGGCAAACCTTGAAAATATCGCTTATCGGCAATTCCGACTTGGGTATTAAAGCGCGCTAAACGTAGGGCTGCGCCGGCAGTATAGATAAAGGCAGCTAACCAACCCAGCTTACCAAAATCCTGTAACGCCCACTGGTACACCAAGAGTGCCGGAGCGAGTCCAAATGAAACCATATCAGCCAAGCTGTCATACTCAGCTCCAAAAGCACTAGAAGAATTGGTCATACGCGCCACGCGCCCGTCCAATCCATCAAAAACCATAGCAATAAAAATCGCGATTGCACCCTGTTCATAATAGCCTTGCATTCCGGCAATCACCGCATAAAAGCCGGCGAACAGTGCTGCCGTAGTCATTAAATTCGGCAGTAGATAAATTCCGCGTTCAAATGGTTTCTTCATCTTATTATTATTTCCTCTAATGCACCGGAGAGGTGCTAAGCAATCGTGCAACTATTCTAGCAACTTTAAATTATCCGAAAACGGCAATTTCGTGGCTTATGCATTATATAAACAATGCCTGTTGTTCAGGGCTGACTGCAAAGTAACTAGCTGCACCGGCAAATTCAATCCCGTCAATGAATTCATCCTCACGAAAGTTCATCATCTCGACACTCATTTGACAAGCGGTCATCTGCACCCCTAGTTCAAGACAAAGCTCACGTAATTCCGCCAACGGCACTTGCCCGTTTTGCAACATGGTTTTCTTAAAACCCCAAGTTGCCAGACGCTCCATCCCCGGTAGCTGCCAAAGTAATTGTGGCAGATGTCGATTCAGATCAATTTGCTTTAACCATTCCGGCCCAATTGGACTCTGCATTTTCATCGCCGGATTACCTACAGGAGAAACTCGCAAATGCTTAGTCTCTTTTAGAGCACATTGCAAACCATAAAAAGTGAAAAAGATTTCGACCTGTTTATCCATCGCCGCGGCAGTACTGGCAAGAATAAAAGTGGGATAAGCCCAATCTAAAGTACCTTTAGAATGAATAATACTTAGCTGACCTAGTTTAGGCTCTTTTGCAGAAGTCATGTTTACCGCCCTTTAACAATTATTGGCGCTGAATAAGAAATTCAATTACCGGCGTCTCCGAAACCAACTCACATAGCAAACTTTGTTGCTGACAAAAAGCGGGAATATCTTTTAAACCGCCTTTATCTTTTAACAGAATAGTGAATTGCATTTCAGAACTCTGATGATGCAGAGCTTGTTTAAGTTTTATTACTGGCATAGGGCAAGCCAGTGCAGTGCAATCAAGTTTATACATATTAGCATTAACTAATTTTTGTTAATCATGAAGCAAACTTCTTGGTTTACGGAACTTGAATAAACTGTCTCAATTATCTTAGGACTCGATTCATTGTTCATCCATTTTTATGGCTAGTTTTTCCAAGAGGAGTTTGACTAAACTAAATCCAAGCTAAAAGCAAAGGTAGCAATCAAGCGGAAATTTAATCCCTTCTTAAGTTGCCAAGCTTAAAGCCAATTATTTATAGTGTGGCAATTATAAACCAGAGGCCAATCGAATTGAGTCATCTGGTAACAAATTAAAATAAAGGTATTTTGCCGCCATGCAAAACAAAAATCGAAACCAGCAGGGATACAAAATAAAAAAACGCTCTTTAACAACTTGGCTTAGCATAGGCTTTCTTAGCCTGCAATGCGGACAACTGTATGCGAGTGATAACCTGCCGGATTTAGGCTCGCCGGACTTAGTCGAATATGATCTACAAACCGAGCAAAGCTTAGGTCGCGCTTTTACTCAAGCATTACACACTCAATTCGATTTGGTTCAAGACCCGGAAATTCTGAATTACATTCGCCAATTAAGCTATCACATTGCCAGTAATAGCGGCAACAAACGCGACTTTAGCTTTTATGTCATCAATAATGACAGCATTAATGCTTTCGCCGGCCCAAATGGCGTAATTGGCATTCATACAGGGTTGATTGCCAAAGTCGATAAGGCCGACGAATTGGCTTCGGTCATTGCGCACGAAATTGCACATGTAACCCAACAGCACCTGTCCCGTACTTATGAGTACAACAGTACGCAAGGCAGCCTAAATAGTTTTGCAACACTGATTGCCGCCATTCTTGTAGGAATGGTAGACCCAAATGCAGGCATGGCAACTTTAATGGGCGGCATGGGAATGAATATGCAAGACCAATTAAAGAATTCGCGTGAACATGAAAAAGAAGCGGATAACGTCGGCATACAAATCATGTACGAAGCCGGTTATGACCCTCATGCAATGGGCGCATTCTTTGGTAAATTGGCGAAAGAGAGTCAGTTCAACGCATTACAAGTACCGGAAATTCTAAGAACTCACCCGGTTACTCTAAGTCGTTTAACCGCAGCAGAAAATAGAGCGCAAGTCATGCCACCGTTAAAGATACGCAAGCAACCGAATGATTTAACGCTCATTAAATTGCGCGTCGCAGCATTGGACAAAAAACTTGACCAAGTTGACCAACGACAGCTGACATCTGATGAACGCTGCTATCTAGACAATTTAAATCAGTTAACTGCAAAGCTGAGCCAAAACAAATTTAAAAAAAGTGCCGACAAATTACAGTGCTTACAACAGGCAGCACAAAAAGATTTACTACAACCGCTATACAGCACCCTATTAATTGAAAGACTGCAACAGTTTGCAGATAGGCATTATCAACCGGCCTTAGATAAATATCTTGCTAAAGCGAGAAATCTAATTGAATACCAACAGGACATATGGCCGACTAATTTAGCCGTTCGAGTACGACACGCCGAACTCCTTGAAATGCAAAATGAAAGCGAAAAAGCCCAACTAAGGTTACAAGACGGGCTACAACAAGAGCATAACCATTATCAGATTAACAATTATTTAGCTCAGTTTGCCCGACGTCATCACCAAGAAGCAACCGCTAACTACTACCAAGCGCAAGCGCAAGTCGCTATCGGCAACTATGCAAGAGCAAAACATTTTATCGAGCAAGCAGAAATCTTAAACAAACAAAACCAGGAGGGAATCTCACAGAAAATCAATTATTTTAAAGCAAAACATGAAGATAAGCTTCGTAAACCTTCCAAGCCCGACTAAGACGCCCATACCACTATAAAAAAATATTACAACTTGATTAAATAATACTATAGGAAACTTATTCAAAATCCTTGCGTTTAAAAAGGAACTGAGTAAGCTTACAACCCTAAGAGCGGAAACGCGCTCTAAATAAAAAAACCCAACATATAATGGGGACGTCGAAAGACACTTTTGGAGGAGAAGAATAATGAATTCAAAAATGAAGCAACTGTTGACTGCTTTGGCTATTTCAAGTGCCGTAATTACAGCGCCAGTTAGCGTTCAAGCGGCTGACAAACCAGCTGCTTCTGATATTGAAGAGGGCAAAAAGCTTGCTTTTAGCCGTTCTAAAGGTAACTGCCTAGCATGCCATATGGCAGGTGATGGAGCGCAACCAGGCAATATCGGTCCGGCGTTAATCGCAATGAAAATGCGTTACCCAGATAAGCAAAAGCTTTACAACAAAGTTTGGGGTACTGATGATTCAACAAAAGTACCTAACAGCATGATGCCAGAATTCGGTAAAAGCGGAATTATCACTGATGATGAAATTCGCAAAATCGTAGACTACATCTACACGCTGTAAACACACTAAATTTTTATTAAACCTTAACCGGGAGTTATAAACCTTATGAAACGTAGATCTTTCCTTAAAGGTACTCTAGCCACTGGTGCGGCAGCTGTTGCTGTTAACGCTGGTCTTCTTACACCTAGCACTGTTCTTGCTGCTGATTGGAACAAAGGTGCTTTCTCAGCAAAAACTACTGATGACGCTCTATCAGCAGTTTACGGTTCTTCTGCAGCAACTGCTTCAGGCGACATCAAGCTTAAAGCTCCAGCTATCGCGGAAAACGGTGCTGTTACTCCTGTAGAAGTTGACGCTTCAGGTATCGACGGTGTTGAATCTATCTCTATCCTAGCTAGCAAAAACCCAATGCCAATGGTTTGCGAATATGCATTCGCTGCTGGCGCTGTAGGTTTCGTTTCTACTCGTATCAAAATGGGTGAAACTATGAACGTTATCGCTATCGTTAACGCGGGTGGTAAACTTCTTAAAGCTGAACAAGAAGTTAAAGTAACTATCGGTGGTTGTGGTGGTTAATCCACTACGCTAAGTAGATATAGTTAACGATTTAAAAGAATTTACGAAAAGGAAATAACATGGCTATCAAAATCCGTATGCGTGGTAAATCTAAAGGTGGCGTTGCAGAAATCAAAGCGCTTATCAAACACCCAATGGAATCTGGTGCTCGTATGAACAAAGCTACTGGTAAACCTTACCCAGCTAAGTACATCGACATGGTAACTGTTTCTGTAAACGGTACTCCTGCAGTTAACGCTCAGTGGTCTGGTGCGGTTTCTGCAAACCCTTACATGGCTGTTAAAGTTAAAGCTAACGCTGGTGACGAAGTTACTGTTAGCATGACTGACAACACCGGTGATAAAGGTGAAGAAGTTATCAAACTAAAATAATTTAGTTTAGATGCTTAAGCCCCTGCATCTGCAGGGGCTATTAATACAAAATAATAAAAAATATATATAAAGCTCTCGGATAGGAGGATTGAAATGAAGAAGACTCTACTTAGTGCACTCGCTTTAGGTGTGTCTATGGTTGCAACAAGCCCTGCGGCATTTGCAATTGATCCGGAAAAAGACCGTCAACAACTTGTCGACTTTTTCAAAGCCAAAAGCCCTAAAATCGCTTTTGACGATTACAAGGATGGCGGCTATATTTACAGCGCAGACAAACGCGCTCAATGGGAAGCAGTAGAAGAGTTCCCTCCGTATTTAGATTCTGTTGATGCAGGTGAAGAAATCTATCAACAGGACCAAGCAGTTTACGAAAAATGTTTTGGTGATGATCCATCAAACGTTCGTGGACACTACCCTTATTTTGACGAAAAAACCCAAGAAGTGGTTACACTTGAATGGGCAATTAATTTATGTCGTGAAGAAGCCGGCCTAAAACCTCTTAAATACAAGAAAGGTGATATGGCTAAGCTAAGTGCATTCTTCGCTTTCCAAGCTCGCGGCCAAAAAGTTAATGTAAAAATTGATTCAGAAGGTGCAAAACAAGCTTATGAAGCCGGCCGTGAGATGTACATTAAACCGCGCGGTCAGCTAGGGCTTTCTTGTGCTAAATGCCACACTTACAACTCTGGCCGTTATGCGCGTGCCGACCTACTTTCACCGAGCCTAGGTCACACAACGCATTTCCCAGTATTCCGTGCTAAGTGGCAAGAGCTTGGAACCCTACACCGTCGCTACGGTGGCTGTCACCAAAACATGCGTGCCAACCCGTTTAAAGCGCAAAGTAAAGAATACCGTAACCTAGAATTCTACCAAGCTTATTCTTCAAATAACTTGGAAATCAACGGTCCTGGTTACCGCCAGTAATTTGAGTTTATCCTCCAATTTAAGCCCGGCATAAGCTGGGCTTTTTTGTATTTACTGACCCGTCCTAAATAGCGTTGACACTTTTTCCGCCCTTAAAAGGAAAAAGTAATGACTTCAAACACTAAGCGTACCCAACGTGACTATTCCCTTGCCTTT
>NZ_JAGETV010000017.1 GCF_017571465.1 Thiomicrorhabdus marina
CCCTTCCCGAACTCAGAAGTGAAACGTCTCTGCGCCGATGGTAGTGTGGGAGGTCCCATGTGAGAGTAGGTCATCGCCAAGCTTATATCCTAAAAAACCGCTGATTCCAGAAGGAACGGCGGTTTTTTTTTGCCTGAAATACATCCATATTAACCTTGGTAAGCTTCTTCTCGCTGAGTTTTAAGAAGAAGGGGGGCTATTGGTGTATTCAGGTATTTATATATGCCAAAGCCTCGTTGGTTAACGCCAACGGGGCTTTTTTATTGGCTGCTATTTTTTGCCCTTATTACTAAGTTTTTCTTGTTTTCTCTAAGCGCATCTTTTAGATTGATGCTCATAATTTAAGGAGTAAATATGATTTTGGCAAAAGGTTCAGATAGTAGTCTGATTAAAACAATTTCGAAGTTTCCATGGATGCTACTGGTTATTGCTTTTTTGGTAGCAGCAGACCAGCTTGATATTTCTTTAGATAATACGATTTATGGTTATGTGTTTATCACCATGGCAATTATCATCTTGTTTGTCGAGATGATGAAGTCAGTGGACATTACTTCTTTTGGTTTTTTTATGGATTTATTTTGGGCGGTTTTTACGGTTATTGTTGCGACAGCTTTACTGACTTATCTGTATTTCACCCCTGAAAAGAGTATTTCATTTTTCCATTGGTTGGGGTACGGAATTATTCTGGCCGATGCTTTATTGAATCCATTTAACTCTTTCCGCTCAGCACTTCGTAACTTCGATGTAGGCTCTTAATATGTCAACTGCAGATAAAAGCCTGTTAGGCAAAGATACTCCTTATTGTGCGCAGTACGATGCTTCTTTACTGTTTCCGATTCCACGCCAGGAAAAACGAAATGAGTTAGGCATAGAAGAAAGTAGCCTGCCTTTTAGTGGCCTGGATATCTGGACAGCTTATGAGGTCTCTTGGCTAAATATGAAAGGCAAGCCGGAAGTGCGTATCGCTGAGTTCGGTTTTCAAGTGGATTCGCCAAACCTGATTGAGTCGAAGTCTTTCAAACTGTACTTAAATAGTTTTAACGGCACTCGCTTTAACTCTGAGCAGGAAGTCATAGAGTTGATGACGAAAGACCTGTCAGATGCTTCAGGTGAGATTGTCGGTATAGAATTTAAACCGCTTACTGGTCATGAACTTTTGTTTGGAGATATGCCGGGTGAGAACATCGATCACTTGGATATCGAGGTCGATAATTACCAAGTTGATGCAGCCCTTTTAAAGTGTACCAGTGAAGACGTGGTTGAAGAGACCGTTAATAGTCATTTATTGAAATCGAACTGTCTGGTAACGGCTCAACCGGATTGGGGTTCGGTAGTGATTAAATACACTGGTAAGCAGATTGATGAAGAATCCTTATTGAGATACATCATCTCCTTCCGTGAGCATAATGAGTTCCACGAGCAGTGTGTCGAGCGGATCTATACCGATATTATGAAACAGTGTGCGCCAAGCCAGTTAACGGTATATGCGCGTTACGTCCGACGTGGCGGCTTGGATATCAATCCTTACCGCTCCAACTTTGAAGACGAATTCGATATTTCTCGCACTCAGCGCCAATAATTGATGTTTTTTGTTAGCCCACAATCTTTTTCTGATGAATTTGTGGGCATTCCTGCCTTACTGATTCGTGGCAAACTTGTTGCCTACCTTCTTCTAAACCGATTTTAGCCCTAAGCAATTTTCTTTCTCTATTTGAAATTTAATTGGATTAGGTATGGTTGAAATTGCATTTATCGGCTTTCTGGCCGCTTTCTTTTTAATTGGTGTTTCGAGTTATTATTTTAGCCAAGGCACTACGGCAGATTATCTTGTAGCGGGTAAAAGCGTCTCGGCGCCTCTAATAGGCCTCTCTGCTGTTGCAACGAACAATAGCGGCTTTATGTTTATTGGAATGATTGGCGCTACATACAGTATGGGGTTGTCATCTATTTGGCTAATGATTGGTTGGATTGTTGGTGATTTTCTTGTGCAGCGCACGGCGGTGGTGAAAATCAATCAGGTTGGGGCGAGTAATAAGGTTCATTCTTTTGGTGGTCTGCTGTCTCACTGGATTAGTAGTAACCAATCAAGCTCTGATAGCACTCATCGGTTACGGCAGTTTATCGGCATCCTTACTTTATTGTTTTTGACTGTCTACGCGGCCGCGCAACTTAAAGCCGGCACCAAAGCGACAGAGGTGGTCTTGGGTTGGGATGCGTCCAGTGGAATCTTAATCGCTGCGCTCATCATTTTTGTCTATAGTTTGGTGGGTGGCTTAAGAGCCTCTATCTGGACCGATGTGGCGCAGTCATTAGTTATGTTGCTAGGGATGATGTTAATTGTCTTCTATGGGTGGCAGTCGATAAGCGAATCCGGTGCTTTTTGGCAGCAACTCAACGCCATTTCAGCAAGCTATCTGTTTTGGTTTCCGGTTGATTCAGGTATTACCGGCGCCATGCTGTTTGTAATTGGTTGGATGTTTGGTGGTATGGGTGTCATTGGTCAGCCGCATATTGTTATTCGCTTTATTACTCTGTCTCCAAATAGCAGTGTCACCAAGATGCAGGTTTATTACTATTTTTGGTTTACCTTGTTTTATGGAATGACCATTATCTCCGGATTAATCAGTCGCATTCTATTGCCGGAAATTGGCGACTTTGATGCAGAGTTGGCATTACCGATGTTATCGGAAAACTTGATGCCGGAAGTGTTTGTCGGTTTGTTATTAGCAGCACTTTTTGCCGCCACCATGTCGACGGTGGATTCGTTGATTTTGGCATGTTCAGCCGCGTTGAGTCGTGACTTTACCGCCCAGCCGATTAATAAATTGTGGCTCAATAAACTTGCGACCTTAATTATCCTGACCATCGCTGTATTGATCGCCTTGTCGAATAATCAAACGGTGTTTGCATTGGTGCTGGATACTTGGGGAATGTTAGGCAGCGCTTTTGGTGCCTTGATTATATGGTTGGCAATCGGTAAAAAAGTTAGTGTGGCAGCTGCTTTCGTTGCAATCGTAACCGGAATGAGTGTCTTTGCACTGTTTACGCTAACGGGATGGTGGTCAATGGTATATGCGTTAACTTTTGGTTTTAGTGGTAGTTTTCTGAGTTTGTGGATTCTGAATAGGTTACCAAGATAAGTTCAATGGGTTCTTTGTCAGAAAGTCACTTTAGCGATTAGGTTATTGATTAAAATATGAGCAAATAACGAATAGGTGATGACTATGATTCCAGGCAATGGCAACTTTAAGAATATTGTTAAAGATACCAATATCAGTGCAGACGAAGCGCTACAGCGTTTTGACTTAAATCTAGACAAGCTTTGTTCTTGTGGTATTCCTCCAGAAGAGATGGAATACAAGATGAAAGAGTTATCGACGCTTTCAGCTTGGTTGCAAGAAGCATTGGAAAAGGGTCAAACCATGCAAGACCTACAGCCACGCGCATCAAAACTGGCTAAGTTAGCGTTTGATTTAGGTTGTTGTCGTGAAGAAGTCGAAGTTCTGCTGACGATCTATCCAAAACACGGTTAAATGTTTTAAGAGCGACTTTCCGGTCGCTCTTTTTCTTTTTAAGGCTTGATTTTGATTGAGCCAATCTCACCCAAAATTTTATTAATCTTTTCTCTTTCCGGACGATGACTTCTCGGTTCGTCAAACGGGTCGCCATCACTTAACGAACCGGCGCATGTCAGGCGTAAAACATTCGGTTGTTTATCTGACTGTAGATAAAGATGGACAAAGTCCATGGTCGGTACACGATTGGAATCGTTATCGCTGTCATTAGCCATTGCTTGGCCAATAAATCCACCGGTTGCGGCGAGCATGAAGTCACTGGTTTTGGTCTGTTTTGCTGCGACCGCTTCTTCGCCGATGCGTACCGCACTGATAGTAAAGCTATCCGGCTGAATGGTTCTGCCTTGTGGGTTTAAATCGCGAGTTTCAAGGCGGCAATGTGGCTCGTAACGATCAAATCCCGAGCCGGTGATTTGACCGTGCTGAATGTAAACTCGCGCTCGTCCAGCGCCAATTGTAACGGGTTGTTGTAATACGAAACTCTCACCTTGCTGGACGTCCATCATGAATTTAGGTGGGCTCATGCTACAAGCGCTGATCGTAACCAGCGCTGCCAGACTGCTAGCCAATAAAGCGGTTTTGAAGGTTTTGGAAAATTGCGTTGGTTGCATAACAGCCTCCATTAAAATGAATGAACTAAGCCCTCTAACTTAAATAGTCCTTGTGCTAAAATATTGGATTGACTTGCGTTTTTTGATTTTGGCAAAGCCGATATTTTTCAGGGCGTAAAATTTATTATCCGCAAAATTCCATATATGGAAATGGATAAACGTCTGTATTGATGGCAAATCCATGCTGTTGCCATGATTACCAAATCAGAAACGATTTTGACCAGATGAACGAAGTAAATACTTCATTGTGAGAATCCAATGGATAAAGCCTTTTCAACTTATGATGTGATTGTTGTCGGTGGCGGACATGCCGGTACCGAAGCCGCGTTAGCCTCTGCTCGTATGGGGCAGAAGACCCTGTTGCTGACGCATAATATCGATACGCTTGGGCAGATGTCGTGTAATCCGGCGATTGGCGGTATTGGTAAAGGTCATCTGGTTAAAGAAGTGGATGCGATGGGTGGCGCAATGGCATTGGCGACCGACATGGGTGGGATTCAGTTTCGTACGCTGAATGCTTCCAAAGGGCCAGCTGTACGCGCGACACGTGCTCAAGCCGACCGTCAGCTGTATAAAGCGGCGATTCTGAAAATGTTACAGCATCAGCCGAATCTGACTCTGTTCCAACAACCGGTGGAAGATATTTTGGTTGAAGGTGAGCAAGTGACAGGTGTGGTCACTAAAATGGGTTTGCAGTTCTATTCGCAGAATGTTGTGCTGACGGCAGGAACTTTCCTCGCCGGTCGCATCCATATCGGTCTACAGAATTACCAAGGTGGTCGTGCCGGCGATGAACCAGCCAATCGCCTTGCAGAAAAACTGCGAGAACTGGATTTGCCTGTTGGGCGTTTGAAAACCGGTACGCCACCACGAATCGATGCGCGCACGGTTGATTTCTCTAGGCTGCAAGTGCAACCGGGTGATGATCCGGCTCCGGTGTTCTCTTATATGGGCAACCGCGAAATGCATCCGCAACAAGTGCCTTGCTGGATTACTTATACCAATCCGAAGACACATGAAGCGATTATGAATTCGCTTGACCAGTCGCCGATGTATTCCGATCAAGGTGAAATTGATTCGGTTGGACCACGGTACTGTCCATCGATTGAAGATAAGGTAATGCGTTTTGCCGATAAAGACCGCCATCAAGTGTTTATTGAACCGGAAGGACTGAATACTACGGAACTTTATCCAAACGGGATTTCTACCAGTCTGCCGTTCGAAGCGCAGATTCAAATCGTGCGCTCGATGGAAGGTTTGGAAAACGCGCATATTATGCGTCCGGGTTATGCGATTGAATACGATTTCTTCGATCCGCGCGGTCTAAAACCGACCTTGGAAACGCGAGCAATCAACGGTCTCTTCTTTGCCGGTCAGATTAACGGAACCACCGGTTACGAAGAAGCTGCCGCACAAGGGATGTTAGCCGGTATTAACGCCGCGCGTCGTTCACAAGAGAATGAGCAGTGGTATCCAACTCGTGATACGGCATATTTGGGTGTCTTGGTTGACGATCTAATCACTATGGGAACCAACGAGCCATACCGTATGTTTACCTCGCGTGCCGAATACCGTTTGATGTTGCGTGAAGACAATGCAGACCAGCGCCTGACGCCGGTAGCGCGTGAAATGGGCTTGATTGACGATGAGCGTTGGTCTGCATTCGAAACGAAAATGGAAGGCCGCGAACAGGAGATTCAACGTTTGAAAGAGACTTGGATTTATCCGTCGCATAAAGACGCCAAACGTGCTGAAGAATTGATGCAGCTACCATTGAGTAAAGAGCAAACTCTATATGATTTGCTAAAACGCCCGAATGTTAGCTATAACGCCATGGCTGAACTGGAAGTATTTGGTGATGCTGTGCAAGACCCGCAAGTGGTTGAGTTGGTTGAAATTGATGCCAAATATTCCGGCTATATTGCCCGCCAGATGGAACAGATTGATAAGCTGAAACGTTCTGAAAAAGTCGAGATTCCAGGTGATTTGAATCTGGACGGTATTTCAGGTTTGTCGAATGAAGTAAAACAGAAGCTACGCGACCATCGTCCGGCTAACCTGGGGATGGCGAGCCGTATCCAAGGAATTACGCCGGCGGCGGTGTCGATTCTGCTGATTGAAATTAAAAAACACCGTTCACAAAAAAGTGCCTGATAAATGAATCAAGATTCACTTTCTCATCTACAACCGCAACTTGAATCGGCTCTGGAAGCGATTGCGCTGGATCTTTCCGGGGCGCAGATCGATTCGTTAATGGCGTATTTAACACTGCTACAAAAGTGGAATAAGGTCTATAATCTTACCGCGATTCGTGATCCGCAAGAGATGTTGATCAAGCACCTTATCGACAGTTTGGCGGTCGTACCGCACATTACCAGTGAATCATTGATTGATGTCGGTTCCGGTGGCGGCCTGCCGGGTATTCCTTTAGCGATCTGTTTTCCCGATCGTCGTATTGATATGCTCGACAGTAATATCAAGAAAACCCGTTTCTTGACGCAGGCCAAAGCCGAATTAGGGCTGGTAAACAGTCAGGTTTGGCATAAGCGTGTTGAAGAATATCAGCCGGAACCATTGTATGATGCGGTGATTTCGCGCGCCTTCGCCTCTTTGGAAGATATGTTCACTTGGACTAAAGATTTGATCCCGGAAAACGGTGTCTGGTGGGCGATGAAAGCGCAAAAAGAGACCGAAGAGTTTGCTAATCTGCCGGACTATGCAGTGATTGAAGACACTATTGAGCTGCATGTTCCGGGGCTAGATGCTCAGCGTCGCCTGATTAAAGCGCTTAAAAAATCAACAACGTAACAACAAAGTAAAGATTTAAAGGACCTTGTGTGGGCAGAATCATAGCCGTTGCAAACCAGAAAGGGGGAGTGGGAAAAACCACGACCAGTGTAAATCTTGCCGCTGCGCTGGCTAAGTTGCAGAAAAAGGTATTGTTGATTGATCTGGATCCGCAAGGAAACGCTTCGGTTTCAGTTGGTGTCGATAAAGACCATGCGGAAAAAACTGTCTATGACCTGCTGATTGAAGGGGCTCCGTTCTCTGAAGTAGTCATCCATGCCGAGCAAGCGGAGTTGGATATTTTGGCGTCGAACGGCGATTTGACGGCCGCTGAAGTTGAACTTTTAGAAGAGGGTATGGGGCCGACTAAATTAGGCGATGCGCTTAAGCCAATCAAAGAGCAATATGATGTCATCCTTATTGACTGCGCCCCAAGTCTAAATATGCTAACCGTCAATGCATTGGCGGCTGCAGATGGTATTTTAGTGCCGGTGCAGTGCGAATATTTTGCACTTGAAGGCTTGTCTGCATTGATGGATACCATTGAAACAGTTCAAGCTAATCTAAATCCAAATCTACATATCGATGGTCTGTTGCGTACCATGCATGACCGTCGCAACAATCTCGCCAATGACGTTTCCAATGAATTGATGACTCACTTCGGTATGAAGGTGTTGCAGTCGATTATTCCGCGTAATGTTCGTCTGGCGGAAGCACCGAGTTACGGTGAATCGATTTTTGATTACGATAAAAACTGTCCCGGTGCTCTGGCTTATTTCGCACTGGCAAATGAATTAATGCGTAAATCGCTAATTTGATCCGAAGGAGAAGTTCTGTGGTGAAAAAACGTTCTGGAATGGGTGGCCGTGGCTTAAGTGCGATGTTGGGCGCTAAGCAGAAGTCGGAAAAGAATGTCAGTGATTTACGTATTGAAAAAATCGCGATTAGCCAGCTACAGCCAGGTCAATATCAGCCACGTCAGCAATTTGATGACGAAGCTTTGTCAGAACTTGCCGATTCCATCAAAGTTCAGGGTGTGGTTCAGCCGATTGTAGTGCGTCCATTGCAAGATGATCAATATGAAATCATTGCCGGTGAACGTCGTTGGCGTGCTTCGAAACTTGCTGGTTTGGAAACGGTTCCGGTCGTGATTCGCCAAGCCGATGGGCAGGCGACCTTAGCGATGGCGCTAATTGAAAACATTCAACGTGAAAACCTGAATCCGATTGAAACTGCAATTGGCCTTAAACGTCTGCTGGAAGAGTTTGAATTAACACAGCAAGAAGTCGCCGAAGCGGTTGGGCGTTCTCGTTCAGCAGTATCGAATTTATTGCGTTTATTGAAGTTGCCGCAAGCAATTCAAAGCGCTCTGCATGATGGTCAAATCAGTATGGGGCATGCACGTTGTGTGATCAGTATGCCTGAACCGATTCAAACCGATTTAGTAAGTAAAGCGGTGAAAAGCGGTTGGTCAGTGCGGCAAATGGAAGAAGCGGCTCAGGAAGTTCTCGTCCCGAAAGCAGCGAAGAAAGCCGTCAAAGCAGCGCAAACACCAGAGTTTGTCAGTAAGCATCAAGATAATTTGAGTAAAGCGCTAGAAGCCAAAGTACAAATCAAGCACGGCGACAAAGGGCGAGGCAAGATTGAAATCAGCTATAAAGATGAAGATGAACTGCAGCGCTTATATCAATTGATTGCGCAAAATTCCTGAACAGTTATAAGAAAACTTAATACGTTGTCATTTAATTGTCTTAAAAATATTTAATCGCTAGATATAGTGTTTTTGTGGATAAATTTTCACTATCAGTTGTTGTCCATTGCCAGCCGTTTGTGAAGGGAAATAAAAGCCATAGATAAACTATTCAAAAAAAGCTTAAAAATCAGCCCGCTACGGCTAGCTTTTGGCGCCATAAAACATTATCATGTGCCGTCGTTTAGGTATATAAAGATGACCTGAATCAACGGTTTTAAAAGGTAAAGAAAGTGAGCGACACGCCAAATTCCCAGAACAACGAGCAGCAGAATAAAGCTCCTGGGGCAGCAGCAAACTATTTAATGCTAAGTGCGGGTTCGATCTTTACCTCAAT
The DNA here is from genome assembly GCF_017571465.1 of Thiomicrorhabdus marina. Classification (GTDB taxonomy): domain Bacteria; phylum Pseudomonadota; class Gammaproteobacteria; order Thiomicrospirales; family Thiomicrospiraceae; genus Thiomicrorhabdus; species Thiomicrorhabdus marina. Next base: position 9,061 of record NZ_JAGETV010000017.1, read on the forward strand.
GCTGGTAGCCGGCTTTTTGGTCGGTTATTTTTTGGACGAATTATTCGACACGCGTCCAATATTGATGCTGGCATGCGCGCTATTAGGGTTTATTGGCGGGATTCAGAAAGTTATTCTCCTTACCCAGCGCTTAGATCATTACCAACCTGAGAAAGGCAAAAATGATCAAGAATCTTGATACCGCGTACAAAGTACAAGGCATTATCGGAATTATTGTGGTTGCGTTTTATGCAACACAGGGCCATGTTATGGGCTCAGCGTATGGTTTTTTAATCGGTCTGGCTAACATTTTCATGTTGCAATTGACCTTTGCTAAAGCCAATAAACGCGCTGCTCAAGACCCAAAAGCAGGCATGCTGATTTTATATATGAGTGCAGTGATCAGATTTATTCTGCTAGCTGTGTTTTTTGTTTTAGGGCTGTCTATTCTCGATCAGAGCGAGGCGTTCCCGGTGATTATCACTTTTGTGTTAATGCAAATCGGGCAACTCTTTAATCTGAAAGGGAAAAGACGTTTGACTGACTAAGGAGTAGACCCTTGAGTGCTGAAAAAATGGGTACGGTCGAGTATATCCAACACCACTTGACCAACAATACCATCGGGGAAGGTTTCTGGACCTTCAACATGGACACTATTATTGTCAGCTTTTTACTTGGTGCGCTGATCGTCTTTGTGGCGGCTCGTCTAGGTAAACAGCTTGAAACCGGAACCCCAGGTGGCTTCCAGAACTTTGTAGAATCGATTCTTGATTTCGTTGCTACTAACGTTCGTGATGCGTTCCCTGGCCACAATCCACTTATCGCTCCATTAGCATTGACCATCTTTATTTGGGTTTGGTTGATGAACTTCATGGACTTGATTCCGGTTGATCTACTTCCTTGGTTGTTCCAGTTAATTACTGGTGATTCTCACGCTTACTTGAAAGTGGTTCCTACCACTGATTTGAACACCACCTTAGCGATGGCGTTCACTGTATTTGCGTTGATCCTTTACTACAACATCAAAATTAAAGGTGTTTGGGGCTTCACTAAGGTGTTCCTATTCCACCCATTTGGTAAATTCTTCGTGCCGTTTAACATTGTTATGACGCTAATCGAAGAAGTTTCTAAACCTCTATCTCTTGCTCTGCGTTTGTTCGGTAACATGTTCGCAGGGGAATTGGTATTCCTTCTGATCGCTTTGATCGGTGGAACTCTAGCAGTGGGTGCCGCTGCCCTATTCTGGGCGCCACTACAAGTGTTGCTTGATTTAGGTTGGTTGATTTTCCACTTGTTGGTAATCACGCTACAAGCATTCATCTTTATGGTGCTCACAATTGTTTACCTAGGTATGGCACACGACGAAGGTCACTAATTACCTAAGTAAGCAATAAGAAGTCAGGTGATCGTCTTCGGAGGGTCACCAAAAAGGGTTTAAGCGCACCTACTTGAGTTTTCGAATGAATACCTAAGTAAAAAGCTTTTTTTAACTTTAACTTTTCTAACTTTAAATATTTGGAGAAAAACGATGGAAGTAACTGCTACTATGATCGCTGATATCTACGCTGCAACTGCTATTGGTGTAGGCGTAATCCTAGCTGCTGCTGGTCTAGGTTCTGCTATTGGTTGGGGTCTAATCTGTTCTAAGACTCTTGAGGGCATCGCTCGTCAACCAGAAATGCGTCCTGCTTTGATGACTAACATGTTCATCTTCGCTGGTCTTATGGAATCTTTCCCATTCATTATCCTAGCTTTCGCAATGTGGTTCCTATTCGCTAACCCATTCGTTGGTGCTATGACTGCTGCAATGGGTGGTTAATCCACTGCACAGACACTGCAACTAATTAATTAAATATTTAATTACTAACGAATGGCGAGGTAACCACTGTGAGTATTAACGCAACGCTTCTCATCCAGATTATTGCATTTGTGCTATTGATCTGGTTTGTGAACAAAGTGCTGTGGGGCCCACTTTCTAAGTTGATGGAAGAGCGTCAGAAGAAAATCGCTGATGGTCTTTCTGCTGCTGAGAAAGGTAAGCATGAGTTAGAGCTAGCTGAACAAAAAGCTAAAGAAGTCCTAAAAGACGCTAAAGCTCAAGCTCAGAACGTACTAAGTCAAGCTGAAAAGCGTGGTTCTGAAATCGTAGAAGATGCGAAAGTAAAAGCCACTGAAGAAGCTGACCGTATTAAAGCTTCCGCCCAAGCAGAAATAGAGCAAGAAGTAAGTCGTGCAAGAGAGCAATTACGCAAAGAAGTTGCAACAATTGCTGTATCTGGTGCAGAGAAAATTTTAACTAAAGAAGTTAATGCTGCTGCGCATAGCGACATGCTAGACGCCCTAGTAAAACAAATCTAAGGGTAACTCTATGGCAGAATTAATGAAAATCGCAAGACCTTACGCTGAAGCGGTTTTTGCTCTTGGTAAAGAAGAGCAAAGCCTTGCAGCTTGGTCAGAACAACTAGCAAACCTAGGAGTAATTACTTCTGACGCAGCAATGCAAGGTATGTTGGCTGATCCAGCACGTTCATCTGCAGAAATGATTTCTGTATATGAAGCAGTTATGGGTGACAATCTGACTAGCCAAGGCAAGCAATTGTTAACCGTAATGGCTGAAAACAAACGTCTTGCAGCACTGGCTGAAGTTGCTGAGCAATTTGAAGCCCTTAAAGCTGCAGATGAAAAGCGCATTCGCGCAACTGTTATTTCAGCTTTCGACGTAACGGAAGAGCAGAAGAATAAATTAAGTGCTGCTTTAAATGCTAAGTTTGATGCCGATGTAGAAATTTCATACGAAGTCGATGCTTCGTTGATTGGCGGTATTAAGATTAAAGTCGGTGACTGGGCACTAGATGGCTCAGCACTGTCACAGTTAAACAAACTTGGCGCAGCAATCGCCCAATAATGGAGAGGAACAAACATGCAATTGAATGCCTCTGAAATCAGCAGCTTAATCAAAGACCGTATTGCCGGTTTTGACGGTGCAGCTGAGTCTGGCAGCGAAGGTACAGTCGTTAGCATCGCTGATGGTATCGCACGTGTACACGGTGTGTCAGATGTAATGTATGGTGAGATGGTTCAATTTGACGAGAACACTTTCGGTATGGCGCTTAACCTTGAGCGTGATTCTATCGGTGTTGTTGTTCTTGGTGAATTCAAACACATTTCTGAAGGTGCAAAAGTTACTTGTACCGGACGTATTCTAGAAGTACCAGTTGGCCCGGAAATGATGGGTCGCGTTGTTGACGGTCTAGGCCGTGCAATCGATGGTAAAGGTTCAATCGAAACTAAAGTTACTTCACCGATCGAGCGTATCGCTCCTGGTGTAATTGACCGTAAATCGGTTGACCAACCAATGATGACTGGTATCAAGTCTATCGACTCTATGATTCCTGTAGGTCGTGGTCAGCGTGAGCTTATCATCGGTGACCGTCAGACTGGTAAAACCGCTATCGCTATCGATGCGATCATTTCGCAAAAAGACACTGGTGTTAAGTGTGTATACGTAGCGATGGGTCAAAAAGCATCTACGGTTAACAACGTTCGTCGTAAGCTAGAAGAAACTGGCGCTATGGCTAACACGGTAATCGTTGCGGCTAACGCGTCTGATCCAGCAGCACTACAATACCTAGCGGCATACGCTGGTTGTGCGATGGGTGAGTACTACCGTGACCGTGGTGAAGATGCACTGATCATCTATGATGACTTGACTAAACAAGCGCAAGCTTACCGTCAAATCTCACTACTACTTCGCCGTCCACCAGGACGTGAAGCATTCCCTGGTGATATCTTCTACCTACACTCACGTTTACTTGAGCGTGCTGCTCGTGTAAGCGCTGATTACGTAGAACGTTTCACTAACGGTGAAGTAAAAGGTAAGACTGGTTCTTTGACTGCTCTTCCAATTATCGAAACACAAGCGGGTGACGTATCTGCATTCGTACCGACTAACGTTATCTCGATCACTGACGGTCAGATCTTCCTTGAGACAGCAATGTTCTCTCAAGGTATCCGTCCTGCGGTTAACGCTGGTCTATCTGTATCACGTGTTGGTGGTGCGGCTCAGACTAAAGCGATCAAGAAACTTGGTGGTGGTATCCGTCTTGACCTAGCTCAGTACCGTGAACTTGCGGCTTTCGCACAGTTTGCTTCTGACCTAGATGCAGTGACTAAAGCACAGCTAGAGCGTGGTAAGCGCGTAACTGAGCTGATGAAGCAGAAACAATACTCTCCGCTAACTATTGCTGAAATGGCAGCATCGCTATTCGCAGCGAACGAAGGTTTCCTAGACGACGTTGAAGTTGAAAAGGTACTGGATTTCGAAGCTGGTATGCATGCTCACCTAAACTCTGCAAATGCTGATCTTGTTGCTAACATCAATGATGGTGGCAAATGGAACGACGACATCGCTGCTGAACTAAAAGCTGGCATCGAAGCGTTCAAAGCAAACGGCGTTTACTAAGAGTTAAGGAGTAGGCCATGGCAGGCGGTAGTAAAGAAATACGGGCTAAAATTAAGTCCGTAACGAATACCAAAAAAATCACCAAAGCCATGGAAATGGTTGCGGCGTCTAAAATGCGTAAAGCGCAAGCTCGCATGGAAGCGACTCAGCCATACGTCGAAAAAGTGAAGAGAGTGATTAGCCACGTAGCAGCGGCTCACCCTGAGTATAAGCATCCTTATACTCAGACTCGTGAGACGGTTAAGCGCGTAGGTCTAATCGTGGTCTCTTCTGATCGAGGTCTTTGTGGTGGTTTAAACTCAAACTTATTCCGTAAGATCTTGCCGAAGATGAAAGCTTGGCAAGAAGCCGGTGTTGAGGTTGAACTTGCCCTAGTTGGTAGCAAAGCAAAAACTTTCTTCCGTTCATACGGTGGTAACGTTGCTGCTTCGGTTGCTGACCTTGGCGATACCCCTCACATCGAGGACCTAGTGGGTACAGTTAAAGTTGTTCTTGATAAGTTCGATGCAGGTGATTTGGACGAAGTTCATATCGCATCTAACGTATTCGTTAACACGATGTCGCAAGATCCGACTGTATCTCAGCTGGTTCCTTTACAAGCTGAAGAAAAAAATGACGCTTCTCGTTGGGATTACCTATACGAGCCAGACGCAAAAGGCGCTCTGGATTTACTAATGCGTCGTTATGTTGAAGCAACCGTTTTCGGTGCTGTTGTTGAAAATGCAGCATGTGAGCAAGGTGCTCGTATGATTGCAATGAAGAACGCAACCGACAACGCTGGCGAAATGATCAATGAATTGAAGCTGTCTTACAACAAGGCGCGTCAAGCGGCGATCACAGCTGAAATTTCAGAAATCGTTGCTGGTACAGCAGCTGTATAAGTTTGAAAGTTTCAATAAAAGGTTAAAGATTATGAGTGGAAAAATAGTACAAGTAATCGGCGCAGTTGTTGACGTCGAATTCAAAGGTGCTGATTTACCAAATATCTATGACGCGTTGATTGTTGATGAGACTGGTCTAACGATCGAAACTCAACAGCAGATCGGTGATAACACTGTTCGCGGTATCGCGATGGGTTCATCTGACGGTCTTAAGCGTGGCATGTCTGTTAAAAATACTGGTGAAGCGATTGCAGTACCAGTAGGTAAAGCAACACTAGGTCGTATCTTCGACGTTCTTGGTAACGCGATCGATATGGCTGGTCCTGTAGAAGCTGAGCAAAAAATGGTTATTCACCGTGAAGCGCCAGCATTTGATGAGCTAGCAGCTTCTCAAGATCTACTAGAAACAGGTGTTAAAGTTATCGACCTTATCTGTCCTTTCGCGAAAGGTGGTAAAGTTGGTCTATTCGGTGGTGCCGGTGTTGGTAAAACCGTTAACATGATGGAGCTTATCCGTAACATCGCTATCGAGCACAGTGGTTACTCTGTATTCGCTGGTGTTGGTGAGCGTACTCGTGAAGGTAACGACTTCTACTACGAGATGGAAGAGTCAGACGTACTTGACAAAGTTGCCCTAGTATATGGTCAGATGAATGAGCCACCAGGTAACCGTCTACGTGTTGCACTGACTGGTCTAACAATGGCTGAGTACTTCCGTGACGAAGGTCGTGATGTTCTATTCTTCGTAGATAACATCTACCGTTATACTCTAGCTGGTACTGAGGTATCTGCACTTCTAGGTCGTCTACCGTCTGCGGTAGGTTACCAGCCTAACCTAGCTGAAGAGATGGGTCAGGTTCAGGAGCGTATCACTTCAACTAAGACTGGTTCTATCACGTCTATCCAAGCAGTATATGTACCTGCGGATGACTTGACTGACCCGGCTCCTGCTACTACGTTCGCTCACTTGGACGCGACTGTTGTACTTAACCGTGGTATCGCAGAGCAAGGTATCTACCCTGCAATCGATCCTCTGGATTCAACTTCACGTCAGCTAGACCCACAGGTTGTTGGTCAAGAGCACTACGACGTAGCTCGTAACGTTCAGCAAACGCTACAACGTTATAAAGAGTTGAAAGACATCATCGCAATCCTAGGTATGGATGAGCTATCTGAAGAAGACCGTAACCTTGTTGCGCGTGCTCGTAAGATGCAACGTTTCTTCTCTCAGCCTTACTTCGTAGCGAAAGTTTTCACTGGTGAAGATGGTCGTTATGTTCCACTGAAAGAAACTATCCGTGGATTCAAAATGATCGCTTCTGGTGAGCTAGACGACGTTCCTGAAAAAGCGTTTATGTACGCTGGGGACATCGACGAAGTTCTAGAGAAAGCGAAGAAATATCAAGGGTAATAAATTATGGCAGTCTCAATGCAAGTAGATGTTGTTAGTGCAGAAGGTTCAATCTTCTCTGGTAAAGCAGAGCAGGTCTTCGCACAGGCTGCCGATGGTGAAGTAGGTATCCTACCTCACCATACCCAGTTTTTAAGCTCGCTAAAACCGGGCGCAGTTCGCGTTATTTCTGGTGACGAAGAAGGTATCTTCTACGTTAACGGCGGCATTATCGAAATCCAACCAAGCGTTGTGACTATCCTTGCGGATACAGCACTACGTGCGGCGGATATCGACGAAGCCCAAGCAGCAGAAGCAAAACGTGCAGCTGAAGAAGCGATGGCTAATGCAAAATCTGAAACCGACATTGCTCGTGCTCAGATTGAATTAGCTGAAGCAGTAGGTCAGATTCAAGCACTTACCAAGTTGCGTGATCGCCTACAAAAGACTGGGATGGCATAATAGTTACCCCTGTATAAAAAGCGGAGTTTATACTCCGCTTTTTTTATGTCTACAATTTATTGACGCGACTTGTTTGCAATCTCTTTGTCGATGACGTGTCGTGTAGACTTCTACACTCACTTTCATCTCCTCGACCTTGCTAAACAATTCATCGTCACTAAAATGTGACATGTTAGTTTTATTAGATAAGCTCTCTTTGGTAGAGGTTTTATTTAATAAGACTACTGATTTTAGAAGTTAAATTTTATTTGGAATCTCCTATGGCATTAAAAGTCGTTATTTTGGCTGCGGGTAAGGGTACTCGTATGCGTTCGTCGCTTCCTAAGGTTTTGCAGCCGTTGGCGGGTCAGCCGTTATTGCAGCATGTAGTGAATACAGCGCATCAGTTGTCTGCTGAGCAGGTGTTGACAGTAGTCGGTCATCAATCGCATTTGGTAGAAGAAGCGATGGCTGAGCAGAATATCGATTTTGTGGCGCAGACCGAGCAATTGGGTACTGGTCATGCGGTGCAAATGGCGGTGCCGGAAATTGCTGATGACGACACGGTTTTGGTTTTGTATGGGGATGTGCCGCTTACGGCTAAATCGACACTTGAAGACCTATTAGCCTTAGTCTCAGCAGAACATCCATTAGCATTACTAACCATTAATCTTGCTAACCCAACTGGTTACGGTCGAATTGTGCGTGATCAGCATTTAGCGGTACAGGCGATTGTTGAGCAGAAGGATGCTAATCCAGCACAACTAACTATTAATGAAGTGAACACAGGCATCCTTGCCGCCAAAGGTGCTCAGCTAAAAAATTGGCTGTCGCAACTGCAATCCAATAATGCCCAAGGTGAGTTTTATCTAACCGATATTATCGCTATGTGTGTCGCTGACGGTTTTGCCGTGCAAACGACTCAACCGGAAAATGAAATCGAAGTGCTGGGCGTCAATGACAAGCGTCAGCTACAAGGTTTAGAGCGTCAATTCCAGCAGTTATTGGCCGACGAATTAATGGAACAAGGCGTGACCTTGATTGATGCGTCTCGCATTGATATTCGCGGCTGTGTGCAAGTTGAACAAGATGTACAGATTGATGCCAATGTTGTGTTTGAAGGTGTAGTTAAGCTTGGCGAAAACGTCCAGATTGGTGTCAACTGTATTTTGAAAAATGTCAGCATCGCAGCAAACACCGTGATTCATCCATTTAGTCATCTTGAAGACTGTGTAGTTGGTGAGAACGTTAATATCGGTCCTTATGCACGTCTACGTCCTGGTACCGAGTTGGCGGATAATGTTCGCATCGGTAATTTCGTCGAAACCAAAAAGGCCAAAATTGGCGTTGGCTCAAAAGTAAACCACCTAAGTTATGTCGGCGACACCTTAATGGGTGAAGGTTGTAATATCGGTGCCGGTACCATCACTTGCAATTACGATGGCGTCAATAAACATCAAACAGTGATTGGCAATAATGTCTTTGTTGGCTCGGATACTCAGTTGGTTGCCCCAGTTCAAGTAGCAGACGGTGCGACGATTGGCGCCGGTTCGACGATTACCAAAGATGCCCCTGCCGAGCAGTTGACCTTGTCACGTTCGAAGCAACTAACCATTAAAAGTTGGCAAAAACCGACTAAGAAATAATTCTGTAACAATTCAGGTGTAACTTATATAGAGACTATCTTCATATTTTGAAGCTATGCATAGAATAATTAATAGGCTAAATTGAGTCTATTCTTTCTTTTAAGTTACTCTCTGAAGGATTTCACTATGCAATATATTTCCCTAAATCCTGAGTTGTGCGACTCGTTACGTGACCAAATGCAGCAAAACGGTTGGCAAATTACTCACCAAGATGTAGGTCAAACTGAACTGTGCGGCTACGGTTATATCATCAAATGGCAAAAAGACGATGCCAAAGTAATTTTGAATTACGAAGATCATCAAGGTAAGGCGCAAGCTAATCTTGAGTTATCGCCGAGCGCGCGTGCGGAAATTGACGCTTACCTACTAGCGTAAACGCCGTTAATTACCGGTTTGTGATTCTCTCGCCAAGCGGGAGGAGGCTTTTTACCCTCCTGTTCTGGAAATCTTGCTTTAAAAACAGCGATAATAACGGCTTCTAATCTAAACACTAGCAATTTTCTATGTCCGTTAAACTCCAAGCCTATCTCGACTTAACCCGTTTTAATCGCCCAATCGGAACCTATTTGGTTCTGTGGCCGACATTATGGGCTTTGTGGATTGCTGCCGAGGGTGTGCCGGATTTATGGATTCTAACGGTATTTGTGCTTGGCGCGTTTTTGATGCGTTCCGCCGGCTGTGTGATTAATGACTATGCTGACCGCCATTTTGATGGTCATATTGAACGAACTTGCTGTCGCCCTTTAGCGACTGGTGCAATTGGTGAAAAGGAAGCGCTTGGTTTCTTTACCGTGCTCTGTCTGATTGCCTTCGGGTTGGTATTGACCTTAAATAGCCTGACGGTTTTGCTTTCACTCGGTGCGGTTTTCTTGGCGGCACTCTATCCATTCATGAAACGCCATACTCACTGGCCACAAGCCTTTCTCGGCGCAGCTTTCGCTTGGGCAATCCCGATGGGATTTGCAGCAGTAACTGGCGAAGTGCCTTTGGCGGCGTGGTTGGTGTTTGCGGCGACCATGATTTGGTCACTGATTTACGATACCGCCTATGCTGTTGGCGATATGCCGGACGACTTAAAAGTTGGCATAAAATCGACGGCAATTCTATTTGGTGAAAAGATTGTCGGCTGGATCGCTTTCTTTCAACTGCTGATGTTGAGTTTGCTGATTGCAATGGGTTGGGCGTTTGAACTACAAGCGCCGTACTACATCAGTTTATTGGTTGTCGGTTGGTGGTTCGCGAGAGATTTAGAGAAAATTGCCACAAGATGTCCTAAAGACGCTTTTAAGGTGTTTTTGGACAACCATTGGGTTGGTGTTATTGTCCTAATCGGTATTATCAGCGATTTTGCGCTACGTTAATCATCCGCAGGCGCAATATAAACATTCACCGTCGCTCTAGAATAGCGTTTTTCATCGATATAATTTAGGCGAGTTTTGAGTTGAAAGCCTTTATCCCAATACTCATGAATCACGGCATTTTTCTCTTGCGGAATAAAACCGAGTTTGACGCCTTCCAGTGTTAAGACCGCTACCGCTTTATCATCAAATTCATTATCGGGTTCCGCTTGCAGATTGAGTGCTTGAAACACTTCCAACTCTTGATAGACCTGAGCAAAGTCGTAATAGCCTAAGCCAACAATATCGGTTTTTAAAATCAAATACCCCCACGGCGGATTTAATTGCGCCAATTGCTGTTTCAAATAGTCAAAATGACGTTGCGTCGGTTCGGCATTATTAAAGCCTGCAGCGTGAAACAGCCACCACTGAGAGCTGTTAGAGCGTTTGCGTAATTCTACTGTGAGCTCTCTCGGAAAGCGTTTGTCGCCGTGCCAATGGTAGAAATAGGTTTTGCCTTTCATCACCTCAGAAACATAACCGCCAACACAGTGCTGCATGTTTTGCCCTTCCTGGATAAGTTGCTTGCCGGTTGTAATCGCAGTTAAAGACGCACTGGAAATTAAAGGCGGTTCGGCAAAAACAGCATCCTTAGCAAAACGATTAACAAGCTTAGAGAGGGTCTGTTCAAGGTGGATATAACTGTGCACTTTCGATAAAGCTTTACAAGCGGTTTGTTGCACTTTGCCTTCCGCTTCCAATATCAAAGGCGGAATCATTTGTTCTATCCTGCTTTCATCCAAATGCGCCACGGCGTTCCAAATCGAGCCGATCCACAGCCATTTCGGCAGTTTTAAAAGCTTATCCAAGCTGTGCAGATTTACGTGCTCAGCCTCTTTTAAAGCCTGCTTAAATTGCGGCTCCTCGGACAAATTCCAAAGAAACTTTCTAGCCTCTTGCACCGACCACAACTGATTAAGTAAGGCCAATTTAGAAATGTATTTAATATCAGATTTTTTCAGCGGTACGCCGGATAAACGCATTACATACTGCAAACGCGACTGGCCGACAAAATTTAATAGCATCGCTTCTTTAATCGGCAAACTTTGTTTGGGATAGTGCGCCAGTGTCAAAAGCAATTTGAGATAAGCACCCTCATTCGCCTTGGCAAGATTGTGCACCCATTCCGCAAAATGCGCATGCAACTTCATTAAACGCAGCAGTAATAATTGCGGGAATCGTGGATCATGGCCGCTTAAACAACCAACGCTTTGCCGAAAACTGAGTGGAATTTCCTCTTTCCAAGAATCCCAATCTTCCGGTAGATAGTCTTTAATCCAAGCGGAAAACTCCCCATCAGCATTAAAAAACGAGCAAGGGTAATCAACCTCTTTGTAGGCCAACGGCGTTTGTTCCCATGAATTTTCGGTCACACGTAAATCATGTTTCCAATTCCAGACGGTGATATTGCCGGAAAGATCGGAGCCGATATCTTGTAGTTTTAAAAAAGGGTTAATTCCAGGATTAAAGACCGCCATCAGTGACCTTTAGCTGGAGATGCCTAAAATGACTAAAATCGCCGCTAAGATCGGAAACTTCTTCACAAAAGCAATCAGCAAATAACCTAGGCCGATAATAGCGGCAATGACGACAATGCCCTTAAAGGCTTCTGTATTAACTACCCAGACTACAAAACTGGTAACCGCTAAGACAGCGAAAATCACAACAAGATAAGTCCCTATGCCGGTTTTGTCGCTCGTTTTTACTGTGTTTACAAGCTCATGATAATCCGATAAATCAACAGCATTCATTGACAAATTGATCTCATGGTCGGCATATTTTTGTTTATTGCTCAACACCTCGTGCAGATATTCAAGTAGCCGATAACTGGCTTGCAGTTGTTGATAAAACAGCGCTTGCAAAGCATCTAGCAATGGCTGCCATTCTAGTTTCCCCAATTTTGGGTTTTTTAAAGCGCTGTGCATTTTACAGCCCTTGATAAACCAATCATCTAGTGCATCGAGATACTCACCATCGACTTTTTCCATGTCTGGCAAAATCTTCTCCAATACCGCCTCAAACTCCTCATTCCAGTTATCCAGATACGCTTCATAAGGGCTTAAATCATCTAGGGTTTGTACCCATAAACTCCTTGGCAAATTATCAAAAATACTCGCCTTCCAAGTAGTAAGGTGATCTGCCAAAAAACGCTGCAAACTCTGTTTCGGCATAAAATGACTGGCATTAAACTCAATTGTGATACTCATAAGTGCTCTCCACAAAAACTAAATATTCAACCTAGCCCAAGCCAAATAAAAATCGCTCCGAGCACCATTCCGGCACGAGCATTCGGGTTAGTAAAAAATGGAATCACTATCCAGTATAAAAATAAAACACCAAGGCCAAGCCAGAATAAACCAATGCTTTGATCAAGCCATAGGAAAAGTTTAAAGATCAAATAAATCAGCACGGGTGCATAAATGAAAAAGGCAAAAACTTTAGGCCAACTGATTACAAAAACCTTTTTATTGATTTCTCTATCTAATCGCTTTTGGTATTGACCCCAAGTCTCGTTTTCGCCTTTCATAACCGCTCCTGACAAAACTGCTGAAAAACCGTGTTTAAAGCAGAAATTGATGAAGTTTTTATCATATCAGGCCTAATGGCTTCAAATTCAGCGAGTTTTCGCTCAATCCAAGCATTCAAAACCGGAATGGCGTTGCCATAAGCGATTTCCGACCTCTGCGTCTTTACCCACAGCAAATGCTCGACCGCTTCTTTAACGTTCTGTTCTGGTAAGCAAGCGTCGACCAGTTCCGAAAAACGCATCGGAATCGGCTTGGCAAACTGCAAAATCCACTCAATCGCTAACAGAGGGCGTAAGACGTACAGATATTTTTTTAAACGTACCTGCTCACCTTTAAGGTATTCACGATAATTTCCTTTGGCCATGTGCAGATAGTGGTAGAACGTTTTTTGCGCTGAAAAATAGACTGGCATAAGTTCACGCATTGCGCGCACAAAATCATCATCTTGGCGATAAACAATAGGCGAGCTTAACCACTCCAATAGCACAGGGTTTGATTTGTAGAATAAATTCAGTGCTTTCTTTAAATCCCAACCGTTAATGTCTAAAAGATTATCAATCGGCAACTCAATGACATCTCTCTGTCGTTCGGCATCTAACTGCAAATACCAATCGCGCGGATGAACATAGATAAAACGCACATCAAAATCACTGTCCGGAGATTCAAAGCCCCAAGCCCGCGAACCCGATTCACAGGCATACAAAATCTTGACCTGAAATTGCGCTTCGATTTGTGCAAGTTGTTGATGAATAGTGGCTTTCATTGGCTGATACGGGATAAAAGCTTATGCTGCAACACTATCCAAATAGAGTGTTTCGGGGGCGATATCAATCTCATTAGGCCAGCACAAAGTGCCATACTCAATCTTGGCTTGTTTGAAGTAGTGATAATCCTTTAGTACTTCAAATGGCTTTTCATTAAAAATGGTTGCGCAGTCAAAAATTTTTTGCTCATTATTTTCAAAAGTTAATTTAAGTTTATAGTCCTCTAAAAACTCAAACTCGATAATATCCAGCAACATAACGCCTCCAAAAAAGTGGATTTATTTTAAAGGATCAATTTTATAAATTGGCTCACCAATAATTGCCAAATCCCAGTCTGCCATCAGTTCATCAGCGTGTATCTCAATCCATGCTTGTGTGAGACGTAACTGTTTTCTCGGCAATTCGCCTTCGATTAACTCGCCATCAGGAATAGAAATCACCGCTTTTGCATCTTGATAACGAACGTGAATATGGGGCAAATTATGTTGTTTATTATCTTTATAAAACATCATCACCACAATTCCGTAAAACATACTAATGGTTGGCATTGCTACAGCTCCTTAATGTGATTCAGAAAGTTTACTATACATCTCAAACAGGTGGTTGACCCGTTCCAGTGGGGTTTTGAAGGTTTTGCCTTCTGGGTGGTAGAGTTTATCGACGGCTTTGTCTAGCGCTTGGTGGGCTTTGCGCAGGGAAGGCGGCATTAGGTTGGGATCGTACAGGTCGGCAAGGCTGGTTTCGCGGTCTTTGGCAAATTCTGCCTCGCGCGCATCAAGGATTTGTTGCGCCAGTTTTTCGATTTGTGCTTTTTGTTGGTCATCGGTTTGCGGCCAAGGGAAATTGTTATAAACCAGTTTGGCGGAATACTGATAATCGCTTTTTAAACGGCCGGTAACGGTTCGTACCCAATCCATATGCATTTCAGAATTTAATATTCCAAACTCAAAAAGTGTGGCATTGGGTACCATCTGAACTTTATTGCTAGGAATAATTGAATTGTCCATAAAAGCCATTGGGATATATAAACGTCTCTCGGAAGACACTTCTGGTATAGCGATTAATGAGTTGTAACGATGGGACTCCCTGAATAACCAAGGTGTTGAAGATTTTTCCTGCGTCCCTTTATCGGGGCTTGCTAGGCGCATTTGTTTGACCCCTTCAAATCGGCTGTTAATCTCAGGTAATAAGTTTAACTCACGAAGCTCTTTGGTCGTTGCATCAGGAAGCCATAGGCAATAGCGTTTAATATTATTGATAAATTCCCTGCCGCCAACAATTTGTTTAATCCATTTGGTCAATTGCGGATACTTGGAAACCAATTCACGAAATTCTGGTTCATTCATCAAAAGGTTTCCTCCATCTAAAGGCATATTCCCTTTCGACATTTTTGGAACATCACCTAAAGGTTTTGAACGGTTTGCAATAACAATATTTGCGGCATCAATCAGGTAAGGATTGATATTGCTGATTTGTATTTCCACTGGCGCGCCTTTGATATCGGGATAATCAAACAGCACTTTGTTTTCGGGTTTGGTGGCTTGTTGGCCGCTAAAACCAATAATGACGCAGTGCACAGCGGCTTTGCCACTGGCTTCGTTATTCCATTGAAAGGTGCGGTGCGCAAAATCAACCTTAATGCCCAAGTCTAAAATCGGTTGCCAAAGGGTCGCAACCTGTTCGCCCATGGTAATCGAATTGGTGGACACCAAAGCGCAATGGGTGGTGGACGTTTGGACAAATTGTGCCGCTTTATAAAACCAGTTAGAAACAAAATCGAGTTGTTTCGAATTTTTGATTTTGCCGAAAATTTGGCTCTGTAATTCACGCTGTGTTGGGGTTTGATATTTGGAACCCACAAACGGCGGATTGCCAATGAGGTAATTCAGGTTTTCGGCGTCAATAACGTCATTCCAGTCGCGTTCGAGTGCATTGGCGTGATGAACCTGGGCATGTTCTTTGAGCGGCAGCAAATCCGGTTCATGTCCAAAGCGTTTGGCAAATTCCACATTCATTTGGTGTTGCGTCAGCCACATCGCGACTTCGGCGATGCGTGCTGGCCATTCATCGATTTCAATGCCGTAAAAGTTATTGAGCGGAATCGCAGGTTCAATCTCTAAACCGACTTGAAATTGCGCGTCTTCAGCGTGTTGTGCTTGTAAGATTTCCAGCTCTAAACGGCGCAGCTCGCGGTAGGTAATAATCAAGAAGTTGCCACAACCGCAGGCTGGATCCATAAAGGTTAGGTGGCGGATTTTGTCTGTCAATGCTTGCAGTTTGCTGTTGCGAGATTTGTCGCTTTTGACTTTTAAAGCGGCGTTAAATTCACTTTTTAGGGCGTTTAAAAACAGCGGTTCAATGGTTTTAAGAATGTTCTCTTCGCTGGTGTAATGCGCGCCAAGATTGCGGCGGGCGGTTTTGTCCATAATTGATTGGAACAGACTGCCGAAAATCGCCGGACTAATGTCTTTCCAGTTAAACAGACAGCATTCGATTAATTGCTCGCGCATGCCGACGCTAAAGCTTGGCATGTCGATGCGTTCTTTAAACAGGTGGCCGTTGACGTAAGGAAAGGCTTGCAGCTCGGGAATCAGGTTTTTATTGCGGTTTTCCGGCGGTTTGTCGAGAACTTGAAATAGTTTATGCAGATGCATTTCGGTATCAAAACCGCTTTCGTCGGTAAATTGCAGCAGATATTGGGTGAACTGGTGGCGGTTAAAGACGCCGGTATCTTCGGCAAACAGACAGAACAGCACGCGCACCATAAATACTTGCAGTTCGTGACCGCTAAAACCACTTTGGTCGAGTGCGTCGTGCAAATCACCCAGTAGGTCGGCGGCTTGTAAGTTGAGTTCGACTTCGGAAATTTCTTGTACTTTCTGCCCGACCATAAAATCGAAAAGGTGCAGATTATCGACCAAATCGGCCAATTGGAAGGAGTAGTCTTTTTGGTCGTCCAAATCGTATAGACGGAAGGTGTCGAGATCGCACGTTAATACATAGCGCGGCAGATCTTGGTCTTTTAGACCTTTAAAGTAATTTAATCCTTGGTGGTAGGCTTTATCGAGGTTTTGTCCGGTCGATTTCATCTCCACCAACAGCACGCCCGGCCAAAACAGGTCGATACGTTTGGTGCCGCTGGTTTCATCGATTTTTACCGGTAATTCAAAACTGGCAACGCGACGGCGACTAACGCCGAAAATAGCAAAAAAATCGTTTAGAAAACTTTGCGATTCGGCGTTTTCTTTAACCGCCTCGGCGTAATCAAGACTGAATTGGTGAGCGTTGTTGCGAATGTTTTGTAGAGATAGAGCCATAACTTAACTTTAGGGATGTTTTTATGGCAGAAAGTTTAGCATTTTAAGCGATGTGGTAAATAGCAAATAGTTACTGCAACATCTGGCTTTTCGGCACCGACATATCTTTGCTTAGATCCCATTCGGCGTTTTCCAGTGCTTGGCTAATAATTTTCAAAAGTGGGCCGGTCAAATCGGCATGAAATGGTAATACCAAGCCTTTTCCTTTATTCGGCTCGAGTATAAAAACGGCCAGCTCCGGTTTGTTTAAATCTTGAAAGCGGATTTTAGCGAGCAGAACGGGATCTTCACCAAGCGGAAATTCTGGATTCTCTGGCGCTTGATAATCGCTTAGGTAATCACCGCTCTGTTGGCGTTCTTCTTTCTCAGCATCATTGTGTAAAGTGTTTTCATGATCAAATAAGTATTCGCCGCTTTTAGGATGCAGGCCATGTAGTGCCGGTAGCAAAAGTTGACAGAAACGACGAGTCACCCAAGTCAAATAAACATGGTCATTGAGGGTTTTAAATTTTAAGAGTATTCTGTCCTCAAGTGGTTGGTAAGTGGCTTGAATCTGATTTATTTGGTCGCTCACTGGCTCTGTCCGCAAAGTCTGTCTCGGGGGCGCTATTGTATCAAACTGGATTGTTATTTCGGTCTTTTGCTGTGCTTTTGCTGTGTTTCACGGCAAATGCTTCTGCGTGGGCAGACCATGAGCTACAAGCTATAGAAGAGCAAGCAACGGAGCCGGATATTAAAGATCGTCAGGCGGTTGAGGATGATCTTAAGTATTTTTTGGAGCAGTTTCACGGCAAAGAGTTTGTTGACTGGATGAAAGGGCTAATCGGTCTTAAATATGAAGTGACCGACTATCTGGATGATGTAGGTGATAATGTCGATAAATTTCTTGGCGATGAGACGCTACAGGTAGAGCGTCGCGGCAGCGTTTTTAAACTGTATCTACCGTTTACCTATTATGATCGTGGCGTTTTGGAAAGCACGCCGAAATTCCGCGCTTATATCGATATGCCGCGCACTAAAAAACGGATGCGGCTGTTGATTTCTTCTTTTGATGAAACCAATCTGGATAATGCTGACGATTCTCTCAATGCTACGCCGAATCTTGGACAAGGCGGTTTGGATGATGACTCGGGTACTTCGATTGCCGCGCAATATTTGTTGGATAGTCGTGAGAACCGTCTATTTCAATTTGACTTAGGGGCGAGGGTTTCCGGTCTTAAATTTAATCCTTATGCGCGCTTACGATTCCGTTATAAAACTAAATTCGATAACTTCGTGGTCAGTCGCAGTACACAAACATTGCTGTATGAGCGAATCCGCCATTGGGTATGGGAAATGCGCCAGGATTTCGACTATCAGACTGCATCCAATCATCTGCTTCGTAGCGAAACTCGAGGCACTTGGCTGGTCGAAGATGAGCTGTATCAAATCCGTCAACGCGGTATTGTGTTCTTCCAGATTAATCAGCACCGAGTGCGTTCTTATTTTGCCGAAGGCTATTTTGACTATGATCGAAATGGTTTTTCTGCCCAGCAATATGCACTCGGCATGAACTGGCGTGAAAAGCTCTATCAGGACTGGCTATTTGCGGAGATGGAACCACGTTTAAGTTGGTTTGCCGAGGATGATTTTGATAGCACTCAATTCAGTATTCGCTTTATGCTGGAAATGCATTTCCGCAAGCACTGAATGGTTTCGGTGCCTTGTAGGTTTAACAAATTTTGTTATTAAAAGCGGAAATTGTCACGGTTCATCAAATAAGAATGTATCGGTCATTTCGAGGAGCAACGCGACGCGGCAATCTTTGTTAAGTGGGCAGCATTGAACTGATTACGCGTCTTTTGGCGAGAGCAAGCCCGGCAAAAATACTTCCGTTAATAACAGCGGAGCGCCGCGCTCTTCAAATATTGAACGGCGTGCAAAGCCAGGTAATTTGCCGAGCATAGGGTTATTCATATGCGGCATTAAATGTGGCCAGTAATTCAGTGAGTCTTTGGAAAATTCAAAGCTGGAGCGTTTAACACTCGGCATTTCAAATAGCACTTCGCCGAGTGGTTTATTACCAAGTTTTTGTAGTTCCTGCCAAGGATTGTGCGGCCCCATCGCCGGAATCACCGTGCGCGCATAGACCCAGTGATTACCGTTACATTTCAACAATACACAACGTATCCAGACTTCTTCATCCATTGCCAAACCGAGCTTTTGCGCTTCGCTGACCAATGGCGCTTCAAAACATTCCGAAAGCACCTGTACCTCCAGTTCCGGGCATAGATTTCTTAGTTTGGCGGTCAACGATGTTGGGGTTTTCAGCCAGTCATGAATCTTACGCGAGGGGGTGATGCGACTGAGCAGTCCGGCCGGTTTCCAAAACTGCGGACGGATTACCTTAACTTGGGCTTTTTCTTGAATTAGCGCTTTGATTTTGGCGAGTCGGTCAAGTGACATGAAAAATCCTATGCATTCTGATATTCGGTTTTATAGCCAATCCAGCGCTGTTGCAAGGCATTGACCTGTTGCGGATAACGCTCGAGCATCAAACGGCTGTAATCTTGTGCGTTTTCAATAAAAGCGGCATCGCGTTGCAAATCGGCAATTCGTAGTTGAATGCCACCGGTTTGGCGGGTGCCGAGAATTTCACCCGGCCCACGAATTTTAAGGTCTTCTTCGGCAATTCTAAAGCCATCATTGGTTTCACGCATAATATTTAGCCGCGCCTTGCCGGTTGTCGAAAGTGGCGGTTGATAGAGCAAAACACAATGGCTCTGCTTTTCACCACGCCCGACCCGGCCACGTAGCTGATGTAATTGCGCCAAGCCCAAGCGCTCTGCATTCTCGATAATCATTAGGCTGGAGTTGGGTACATTGACGCCGACTTCAATCACCGTGGTCGCCACTAATAAATCCAGCTCGTGATTTTTAAAGGCATTCATCACCATCGCCTTCTCTTCGCCCTTTAAGCGACCGTGCACCAATCCGACGCGTAAATCCGGCCATTGGTCGGTGAACTGTGTTGCGGTGACTTCGGCCGCTTGAGCATGCAATAGTTCTGATTCTTCAATTAGCGGACAGACCCAATAGGCTTGCACGCCTTGCTTACATTTGGCGTACAGGTGTGCCATCAGTTCATCACGCTTCACATTGCTCATTACCGCGGTTTCTATCGGCTTACGCCCCGGCGGAAGTTCGTCGATAACCGAGAGTTCCAAGTCGCCATAGGCTGTCATCGCCAGAGTCCTAGGAATGGGGGTAGCGGTCATAATCAATTGGTGTGGATGCATTTCTAACTTGCCTTTTTGAGCCAGCTTTTTGTTGGATTCAGTCTTCCGTTGCTCATGTACACTTTGAGTACATTGCGCTACGGGTACTTCATCCGCCGCAATCTGACTCAAAAATTCATCGTTAGAGGACTTGTCAGCTTCACTTTCATCATTACCTTCTAGCACAATAGACTGGCCTTTCTGTTGAAGGGTTAGGCGTTGGTGCACGCCAAAGCGGTGTTGTTCGTCGATTATTACCAGCCCGAGGCTTTGGAAGTTAACCGCATCTTGGAACAGTGCATGGGTGCCGACAATAACTTGTGCTTCGCCGTTTTCAATCTGCGCCAACATATAACGCTTTTCCGCGGCTTTCATGCGGCCGTTAATCCACGCCACGCCAATATCTAAGGGCTCCAACCATTCCTTGAAGGCTTGCAGATGTTGCTCGGCAAGGATTTCGGTTGGCGCCATAATCGCCACTTGATAACCGGCTTCAGCGGCTTGCACCGCAGCGATAGCAGCAACTACGGTTTTACCGGAACCGACGTCACCTTGCACTAGGCGTTGCATTGGGTGGTTGTTTTGCAAATCTTGTTGAATGTCTTTTAATACTCTCTGCTGCGCACCAGTTAGGCTAAACGGCAGTGAGGCAATCAGTTCATTGACTTTACGGCTTGCTCCGAACTGCGGCGCGAGCCGTTTCTGTTCTTGCTGTCGCAGGAGTTGCAGGCCAAGCTGTTGGCTAATCAGTTCTTCGATAATCAGACGGCGTTGCGCAGGATGTTCGAAGTTTTTAATGGCGATTAAATCGTCGCTGGCTTGCGGCTGATGCAAGGTTTGAATCGCTTGATTCAATGTCGGCAATTGCAGCTCTTGCAGAATCTCATTCGGTAGCAATTCCGGTAGCGGGTTTTGTTGCGTCAACTCCAGTGTCTGCTTAATCAGTTTCATTAAGCTTGGTTGGCCTAGACCGTCAGTGGTCGGGTAAACGGGTGTCAGCGTGGTTTCCAGCGGTTTCGGTTTTTGTAGATTAATAAATGAATAGTTCGGATGCACCATCTCTAGCCCATTCGAGCCGGAGCGCACTTCACCATAGACACGCACGGTTTTGCCGCGAGTAAAGCTCTGCGCTTGACGATAGTGATAATGGAAAAAACGTAAGGTCAAGCAAGCACCGGAATCGGATTGCAAGGTGACCAATAGACTATTACGACCGCCGCGGGTCATCGCTTGGGCAATGATAGTGCCTTCGGTTTGTGCTTCGACTCCTACCAAAAGTGATTCAATCGGTTTTAGGGTGGTCTTATCCTGATAACGCAGAGGCAGATGCAGCAGCATATCCTGCAAGGTGTGCAAGCCGAGCTTATGCAGCTTTTCGAGCTGCTTTTCGCCAACGCCTTTGAGTTCGGTTAGGGGAGTCGTTTCAAGCATAATCATCAATAATCTGAGTCTGTTCGGATTGTAGCAAATTGTGAAGGCACTGGCGTTATGCAATCGTGTTGTAGCTGAATTGTCATCTACTTTTTGGTACAGTTGCGCTGACTTTTCAGAAGAGCAGAATTTATGATAAAGCTTGTGGTAATTGATTTAGATGGCACTTTGCTAAACGCCGAACATCAGCTGGGGGCGAAGACCATTGAAACTTTGCAAGCGACGCATGCTGCCGGTTATGAAGTGATGATTGCCACCGGTCGGCATTTTCAGGATGTGTATCTACTTGCCCAGCAGTTACAGATTCCGGTCAGTTTAATTACTTCGAACGGCGCGCGCGTGCATGACTGCCGAGGCCAGTTACTGTATGAAAACCATATTCCGCAACAACTGGTCGAGAAGGTGATTGAGCTATCCTCCGGTTACTCGGTGCATCGTAATATTTATCAGGGTGATGTCTGGCTGGTAGAAGAGGAAAATAAACCGCTACTGGATATTCATCACGCTTCCGGTTTTGGCTATCAGTTAACCGATTTCACTCATATCGACCCGCAGCATATCGACAAATTCTATTTCAATGCGACGCATGAAAAACTGCAGCCGTTGGAACAAAAACTACAGCAGGCGCTTGGCGATCAACTGTATATCACTTTTACCACCGAGATTTATCTGGAAGTGATGAATAAAGGGGTTTCTAAAGCGACTGCATTGTCGCAGCTTTGTCAGGTAAAGGGCATTGAGGCAAGTGAAGTGATTGCTTTTGGTGATGGCTTTAATGATGTCGGTATGTTGCAGTGGGTTGGTCATCCGGTGATTATGGAAAACGCTAATCCTAAGTTAAAGCAACAAGTTGTTAACGCTAATATTGCGAAAAGCAATGTCGAAGAGGGTGTGGCGGATTATTTACTGAATCACGTGTTAAAAAATTCCTGAATTTTCTACTTAGTCCTTAGCACTAAGCAGCAAAGCGTTCCATTTTGCTGTTGAGTTGCAGCATTTCTTGTTCATTTATTTCGAGAATTGCACTGCATTTATCCAAGGTTATTTGGTGTTTTTCACTTAACTGTTTGTATTTGTTACGTGAGCGAATATCAAATAAATGTGCCATTTCGATTAGAGCGACATAGCGGCGCAGTTGCGGATTTTTAATCAAATCAATATTTGGTTCATGATGCAATAAAATGGTTTGTGCAAGTTCAGTCGGCAGTTTGAGTTCAGTGGCCATTACATAGCCTAGAGCGCTATGTGTCGTGCCGTAGCGATCATATTCGCTTTCATTGGTTGAGTGGTATTGACGTTGTTTGCTATGAAACGTTAGGCCGTAGCTGTGATCCAGTTGATTAATTGCAAAAGATCCTATGTCATGCACTAATCCGAGTAGGTAAGCTTCTGCTTTTTTAATACCTTGGGTTAGTTCGGCAATCGTGCTGGCTATGGAAGCAATCATTTGGCTGTGGTAGCTAAGCCCGTTCATTCCTTTATCCAAGACATTATTTTTTAGGTGGATTGCTAGAATATAATGACGAAGGTTAATCATGCCCAAACGGAATAGTGCGCCGTCAAGATCTCTGATTTTAGTTGCTTGAGGTGGATTAAATACCGGCATATTGGCGATAGAGACCAGTTCTGCGGCAATATAAGGGTTGGCGCTGATAAGCTCGACAATTTGCTTAATATTCGGGATGTCGTGAGTGGTTAGCAAAGTTTGCAGTTCCAATAATTCTTTGGGGAGAACTGGCACGTCTATCTGAGAGATTAGCTTATACGCGATGTTTACTTCCGTACCGTAATGTGACATAAGTAGTAATCCTTATGGCTTAATATTTTTTTATTATATTTAAAACCTGTCCTTTTGCCATATTTTTTGTAACGAAATTTGTCTTTTGTGCGTTTTTATTTACTCTATAGGGGAAAATAAAACAGCCGCATTAAGCGGCTGTAAAGTTTCTATCCGTAAAGAAGGGAGCTTTAATAGCTTGATAATGCCATTACCCCGTCCATTTCCACATCGGTACCTTTTGGCAGCTCTTTTACTGCAACTGCGGCACGTGCTGGATAAGGCTCCTTAAAATATTGCGCCATAATTTCGTTAACGGTCGCAAAGTGGCTCATATCCGTTAAGAAAATATTCAGTTTCACAATGTCTTGTAGACTTCCACCAGCTGCTTCACATACCGCTGATAGGTTTTTGAATACTTGATGGATGCGTTCGCTGATGTCGCCTTCTGCAAGTTCCATGGTTTCAGGAATCAAAGCGATTTGGCCTGAGAGATAGACGGTGTTGTCGTAACGAATCGCTTGAGAATAAGTGCCAATCGCTTGCGGTGCTTTGTCAGTGCTGATTACTTGACGCATAGGGAATTCCTTTAGTTTCGTTGAATTTTTTGCACAATCGATAGACGTTTCAGCACGCGCATCACTTGCGCCAGATGCACTCGGTCACGTACCTTAATGACGAAGTTCATTAAGCTGTAGCTTTCGTCTTTGTCATCCGAATTGACTCGATCGATATCGGTATTCGTGCTGGCGATGGTACTGGCAATCGTTCCCAAACTGCCACGAACATTATCGACTTCCAGTTGTAGTTCGGCGAGGTAGGTGCCTTCAACTTCATCCGCCCAATGCAGTTCAATGCATTTGTCAGGTTGGGTTTTCAATTGTTTGACATTTGCACAACAGTCGCGATGGATAACCAAGCCTTTCTCTTTAGAAATAAAGCCCAGAATATTATCGCCCGGTAGAGGGTGGCAGCATTGTGCGTAATGAATCACCATTCCTTCGGTACCGGTAATCGGCAGAGTTTTGTCTTGCAGGCTTGCTTGTACTTCTTGGTCGCTGCCGGAGAAATGTTGAATCTGTTTGGCGACCAACTGAGGCATACGATTACCGCTACCAATTTCTTCTAGCAATGTTTGCCAATTGTGCAATTGCAGCTCATCGAGGATTTGTTGCTGTAATTCTTCCGAGATTTCAGTGCATTTGATTTGGTAGGCTTTTAAGGCGCTTTCCAGTAAGCGTTTACCAAGGTTCAGAGCATCGGTCGCTTTTAGATGGCGCATGAAATGACGAATTTGGGTACGAGCTTTTGCGGTAGTAACAAACTGCAACCAACTGGCTTGCGGAGCAGGATGACGGCCTTTGATAATTTGAATACTTTCGCCGCTTTCCAACATTGTACGTAGCGGTGCGGCCTTTTTATCGATGCGACAACCAATGGTCGCGTGACCTAAGTCTGTGTGCAGTGCATAAGCAAAGTCAAGTGCCGTTGCTCCGCGTGGCAAGGTGATAATGTCACCTTTTGGTGTGAAGACGTAGATAACTTCTGGGAACAGATCGATTTTAACGTTTTCCAGGAAGTCGAGAGAGTTACCAGCACTCTGTTGAATTTCCAGTAGGTTCTTCACCCACTCCTGTGCCAAGGTATCAACTTGCGATAGTTTATTATCACCGTTTTCGCCTTCCTGCTTGTATTGCCAATGCGCGGCGATACCGTGTTCGGAGACATCGTGCATCTGTTCGGTACGAATCTGCACTTCTAAGTGGGCATTGTTATAAGGCCCCATGACGGTGGTGTGCAAAGATTGGTAACCATTTTTCTTTGGTACGGCAATGTAATCTTTGATGCGCAGCGGTAATGGCTTATACAGAGAGTGTGCTGAACCGAGTGCGCGGTAACAGCTGTCGATATCCTTAACGATAATGCGAAAGGCAAAAATATCCAGAATTTCTGAGAATTTACGGCCATGCATTTTGCGATACAGACTGTATAGATGTTTTTCACGTCCTATCACTTGTCCTTCAATACCGTCTTGGTCGAGACGATGCTGAAAGGTATCGGCAATCTGTTTCAGGGCTTCGTTTCGACCGCCGCGCACTTGCTGGAGACGTTTTTCAAGAACAGCATGTCGGAATGGATATTTGGCTTTAAAGCAGAGATCTTCGAGTTCGATGCGAATTGCATTAATACCGAGCCGAGCA
The DNA here is from genome assembly GCF_017571465.1 of Thiomicrorhabdus marina. GTDB lineage: Bacteria > Pseudomonadota > Gammaproteobacteria > Thiomicrospirales > Thiomicrospiraceae > Thiomicrorhabdus > Thiomicrorhabdus marina. Next base: position 34,532 of record NZ_JAGETV010000017.1, read on the forward strand.
GCGATTGGTGCGTAGATTTCCAAGGTTTCATCAGCGATGCGAGCCTGTTTATCGCGACGCATAGCGCCCATAGTTCGCATATTGTGTAGACGGTCGGCAAGTTTAATCAGAATAACGCGGATATCGCGTGACATTGCCAGCATCATCTTCTGAAAGCTTTCTGCTTTCGCTTCTTTGGCGCTGGCAAATTGTACTTTGGCAAGCTTGGTAACGCCTTCTACCATATCGGCAACACTTTCGCCGAAACGTTCGATGATGTCTTCTTTGGTAAAAGGCGTGTCTTCGACTACGTCATGCAGAATCGCTGCTATAAGACTTTCGTGGTCGAGTTTATATTCGGCTAGAATTTCGGCAACCGCGACCGGATGCCAGATGTAATCCCCACCGGCTTTACGTTTTTGCCCTTCGTGTGCAATCGCACCAAACTCAAAAGCTTGTCTGATGCGTTCGACTTGTTCAGGGTTGAGGTAGGCGGATGTTTTTTCAATTAGACCATTAATTGAGGTGGGGGTTGCCATCTGAGCGGACGTTCCTTAGTTAAAGAAAGGAGGAGTGTCTGGGTCGTCCATTACTACTTTTCCGTCAATGGTGTCTTCGGCTAGTTCGCGTAACGCCATAACGGTTGGTTTATCGTTGTCCCATTCTAGGGTTGCTTCAGCGCCGTGCGCTAATTGACGAGCGCGTTTCGCACTAAGAATTACTAGTTCAAAACGGTTCTCTACTTGTGTTAGACAATCTTCAACGGTGACGCGTGCCATCTTATATGAATCCCATAAAAATTTGAGTAAACAAGTAATGTATCAAAATCGCCGGTAAAAATAAATGCTGTAAGTTGCGGATTTATCAGTTTTTTTAAAGAAACTTATGTAGAGTGCTTTGTACGAAATGATTAATGATCAAAAATGGTTAAAATTCCCCTGAACATCGTTAAAAATCTAGCGAATATCTAGATATTCGCTGTAATTTTTGCCTCGTTCAGTAAAATTTTTCCTCATTTTATGATTCACTCCTCATTCGTGCAAAGCACTCAGGGGATTGACGCTGTGAATGGTCTGTATTGGGCATGATTAAGGCGGAGATAAAGCAATCCGCCTAGATATGTATTCGGTTTTATTCGCCCAATAGGCCGCTGATGAGGTTTTTGTGAGTTTGTGCTTGAGCGTTTTGTCTCAGGCGGCCGGCTTTAAAGATGCTGTGTAATTCTTCCAAGGCTTTTTCGAAATGGTAATTAATGACGATGTAGTCGTATTCGTGATAATGGGACATTTCACTGACTGCTTCGTTCATGCGACCGGCGATAATTTCTTCGCTATCGGTACCGCGATTGTTTAAACGACGGTTTAGCTCTTCCAGAGATGGCGGCAGAATAAAAATAGAAGTTGCTTCCGGCATCAGTTTACGAACCTGCTGCGCCCCTTGCCAATCGATTTCCAGAATTACGTCTTTACCGGCTTTCAGTTCGCTTTCCACGGCGGATTTTGAGGTGCCGTAGTAGTTGCCGAAAACTTCGGCATATTCCAGAAAGTCGCCATGTTCGATTTTTTGCTTGAACTCTTCAATACTTGAAAAGTGGTAATTGACGCCGTCATGTTCCCCTTGGCGTTTTTCGCGAGTAGTGGTTGATATCGAAACGATGATATGTGAATCCTGCTCAATGAGCTTGCTGACTAATGACGTTTTACCGGCACCGGACGGTGCAGAAACAATATATAAAGTACCACTCATAACAACGACTCCAAGGGCAATCCGCTATCTTTATCTTTTGCCGTTTAAAAGTTGATACGGCGCTTGTTTGACAACGGGCGAGGTTAAAAATAATGCATAAGTTTACCAGAGATTATCCGTATCGGCTGAGACATAGCGTTGCATAGAATTGTGTCGATGATTTTGCGTACCATCTACAGGCAAATCTATTACAATTGCTGTCATGCATAGAGAAAGTATTTTTTTAGTCGGGCCGATGGGGGCGGGTAAGTCCACAGTCGGCAAGTTATTGGCGGACAAACTGCACTACGAATTTGTCGATAGTGACCATGAAATCGAAGCGCGAACCGGTGCGACTATCCCGATGATTTTTGATATCGAAGGTGAGTCAGGTTTTCGTGATAGAGAAGAGTCAGTGATTGATGAGTTGACTCAACGCCACGATATTATTTTGGCGACCGGTGGCGGCGTGGTCGAACGTGAGCCGAATCGTCAGCATCTGCGTAGTCGCGGTTTTGTGGTTTATCTACAGTCGTCGGTTGAATCTTTGATTCAGCGTACGCGGCATGATCGTAATCGCCCTTTGTTGCAAACCGATAACCCGGAGCAGGTGCTCAAGGACTTAATGGAGCGCCGTGAACCGTGGTATCTGGAAATGGCGGATTTGGTCATCCAGACTCAACAGGTTCCGGTGCATCGCGTGGTCAAGCAGATTTACGACCGTCTACAAGAAGAAAAAATCGTTTAAGAGATTCAAGATGAAAACACTAAAAGTCGATTTAGGTGATCGCAGTTACCCGATTTATATCGGTCAAGGCCTTCTGGGCAATGCTGAACTGGTTAAGCAATTTGTGCAAGGGACACAAGTCTTAATTGTTACCAATGAAACGGTAGCGCCACTGTATCTGGAGCAGTGCAAAAAAGCGTTTGCGGATTTTGATACTCATGCAGTGGTTTTGCAGGATGGCGAGCAGTATAAAACGCTGGAAGAATTGAATAAGGTGTTTGATGCGTTAATCGGTAGCCGTTTTGACCGCAAATGTACTTTAGTTGCATTGGGCGGCGGCGTTATCGGTGATATGACCGGTTTTGCGGCGGCGTCTTATCAGCGCGGTGTGAACTTTATTCAAATCCCGACCACGCTACTATCGCAAGTGGACTCTTCGGTTGGTGGTAAAACCGGTGTTAACCACCCGATGGGTAAAAACATGATCGGTGCTTTTCATCAGCCGCAGTGCGTGGTGATTGACACTGATACTCTGAATACCTTAGAAGATCGTCAGTTGTCAGCCGGTTTGGCAGAAGTCATTAAATACGGCTTGATTGTCGATTTACCGTTCTTTGAATGGCTAGAAGAGAATCTGGAAAAACTGTTGGCGCGTGAGCCGGAAGCACTTTCTGAAGCGATTGAACGTTCTTGTCAGAATAAGGCCGATATTGTCGCGCAAGATGAGAAGGAAGCCGGTATTCGCGCTTTATTTAATCTTGGTCATACCTTTGGTCATGCGATTGAAGCAGGCATGGGCTATGGTGTTTGGTTGCACGGTGAAGCAATCAGTGCCGGAACCATGCAAGCGGTTTATATGTCGAAATTATTGGGCGATCTGACAGAGGCCGACCAAGAGCGTACCGCAGCGATTCTTGAGCGTGCGCGTTTGCCGATTGTTCCGCCAACGGTGGCAGAAATGGATAAGGCGAAATTCCTTGATTTGATGTCTGGCGATAAAAAAGTTCAGGCCGGTACAGTTCGTTTGGTGTTGTTAAAAGCGATTGGCGAAGCCTATGTTACCGGTGATTATCCGCAGGCGTTGTTGGAAAGAACACTGGATGAATTAAGACCATAATTTTTTCTGGCGATCTTTATCAAAAACGGTACATTAGACAATCTAATGTGCCGTTTTTTGTTTTTGGGAGAGAGAAATGAACAGTTGGAATAATGTGCAGGGCATTAGTTTTTCGATGCGTGGCGACGTCAGCCTTATCGAAGTCGATAATGTCTATGCGCAAGCCAAAATGACGGCGCACGGTGCAACGGTTTTAAGCTTTTGCCCGAAAGATCCCGCCGGACAGGTAGGCGAGGATTTATTATGGGTGAGTGAGAATGCTTCCTATGATGGCAAAGCGGCGATTCGCGGCGGTATTCCTGTCTGCTGGCCGTGGTTTAGTGGCTATCAGGAGGAGTTCAATGCGCCTTTGGAAGATGATGTTGAGGCGCCGGCACATGGGTTGGTTCGTAAAAAAGCTTGGCATATCGACCGCATTGAAACTTTGGAAAACGGCGCCACCTTAGTTGAGTTCGTAACGCAATCGGATGAGCAAACCCGCGCCATTTGGCCGTATGAATTCACCTTGTCGCTGCAAGTGGTAATCGGCGAAACATTGAGTTTAACGCTGACTACGACCAATCGAAACCCGCTGCCGCTTATCATTACCGAAGCGCTGCATACTTATTTCAATTTGTCGGTAACTAAGGATATTACGCTTAATGGTCTACAGGGGTCTCAAGAAGTTGATACCTTGAAAGCCAATAAAACCCGTATTGTAGATGGCGGTTTGTCTGTTAGTTCGCCAATTGATAATGTCTATTTGACTGTCCAGTCATCGCTCTTAACAAGTGTTGATGATCAGCCTAGTTTGCAAATCGACTCGTCGAATGCGGCGTCTTGTGTGGTATGGAATCCGGGGTCGGAAACGGTTAAAGGCTTTAAAGACATCGCCGATGATCATTGGCCGCAGTTCTTATGTATTGAAAACGGCAATGTTTGGAGTGACCGAGTGATTATTGAACCTGAAACGAAGCACCGACTACAGATTGCAATCAGCAAACCGTAAAGTCGGAGTTGTAAGTAAGGTTTTATGCTTTGTTAATCAATTTGGCAACATAAAGCAAGATGCCGGCGCCGATGGTTGCTGTGATTATTGAGCCGATGAAACCATTGGCGGAAATCCCTAGTAAATTGAAGACAAAACCGCCGATGACGGCACCAATGACGCCGATAATAATATTACCAAAAACGCCAAAGCCACGGCCTTTCATTAACTTTCCGGCTAACCAACCGGCAATTGCGCCGATAATGAGAAAAACGATTACATTCATCTAGAGTCTATTCCTTTATGACTTAATTTACAGAGGAAGCTTCTCGAGACTGAATCTTATAACAGCCATTGCTCACTAATAAGTTGATTTGAAATCAATTTATCCTCTCAAAAGCATGTCTTATACGTAATTTTAATTAATATAAAAGCATTACGTTCTATCCCGAGGCGCCTTTGTATGATACTCGAACGAAAACTTACCTTTAACCTTCTTTTAACCATCGTTAGTTTAGTGACATTGATTTTATTAGTGTCCAGTTGGGTAATGTACACCGAAATTAAATCCAATCGGTTTGATGCGGCACAAAATATGTTGATGCATCATGTTAAGGATGCCGGGATGGATGTAGGGTTGGAATTTAAGGCAAAAATAAGTGCCGCTTTGACATTGACCACTGATGACACGCTCACTGACGCTTTGCAGGAAAGTAACCAAATTTACGCTGCCTTAGATAGTGATCAGCGTCAGCAAAAAATAAAACAGTTGGATCAGCGTTGGCGCGCTTCCGAGGTTGAAGAACCATTCGTACAGTCCTATCTTTCCAACTCTGTCGCACAAGCTTTAAAGAATCAAGAAGCGGCTTTCCCAAATGTTTACGGTGAACTGTTTTTAACCAACCGTTACGGTGCTTTGGTTGGCTCGACTGCCAAACTGACCACCCTGGCACATGGTCATAAGTATTGGTGGAAAAATGCGTTTAAAGAAGGCTATGGGAGTATTTTCTTAGATGATCGTGGCTATGATGACAGTGTTGGAGACTATGTCGTTGGCGTTGTTGTGCCGGTCAAAAAGAATGGTGAAGTGATTGGCATTCTCAAAGCTAATGTGCGAGTGATAAGCGCTTTGGGCGAATTGGTGGTACGACATAATGCGTTACAAGAATCTGAAATTCTGATTGCCCGCTCACAGGGGAAAATTGTGTTTCGAGAAGGTTTGGAGCCGTTAAGCAGAGAATTACCGCCACCATTAATGGATTTATTGAAGGTTCCAAATCTGGAAAGCAGACAAGTTAAGTTGAACGGTGTCGATTACTTTGTTAGTCAAGCACCGTTGAAAATAGATTTCCTTGGTAATTTTGTCGAGCTGGGTGGCACTCCTTCTTCCATTGATCATTCTCAGGGCAATATGGGTGAAAACTGGCATATTTTTGCCTTAAGAAGTACAGATAGTGTTTTGTCTTCATGGTTTGATCGACAACCCAAACTTATCATCGGCGTTTTTATTCTTGTCATTTCGACCTTGCTCATTGGTTGGTGGGCAGCAAGGGTGATCAGCCATCAACAGTCCGAACTCCGTCGTCACCTAGACCGCTATAATCAGCAATTAAAACATGACGTCGAGGTAGCTATTAATGAGCGTAAAGCTGCTCAGGAAATTCTGCAACATCAATCCAAAATGGCCATTATGGGGGAGATGATTGGTTTAATTGCTCATCAATGGCGGCAGCCGCTCAATGTTTTGTCGATTCGTATTCAGAAACTACGCCATAGCTATTTAGAAAACAAAGTGGATGCGGCGTTTATTGATGAATTTATTGAAAGTACTCAGCGAAATATTGAATACATGTCGCAGACGATTGATGATTTCCGAAGTTTTTTCCGTACCGATCGTGTTAAGCGCCCATTCGAGTTAAAGCAAATTATTTATGAGGTGCTGAATCTACAAGGAACTCTTCTTAAAAAGCATAATATTGATGTGACTATCGAAGGCAAGCCTTTGCATCTTGTCGGTTTAAAGAATGACATCAAACAGGTATTTATGAACCTGTTCAGTAACTCTAAGGATGCGTTTATTAAGCAGTCTGTTTATCATCCTCGAGTTTGGATTCGGGTAACTGAGACGGGTGTTAGCTTTGAAGATAATGCCGGCGGCGTTCCAGAAACAACCTTGTCTAAATTATTTAATGCTTACTTTACGACCAAACCGGAAGGGTCGGGGACAGGATTGGGTCTACATATGTGTAGACAGATTGTTGAAGAGAAAATGGGCGGAACTATCCAAGCGAGTAACACCCCAAATGGTTTAAAAATCGTAATGAATTTCTCGACAACGGCTATTTTTGACTCAGATGAGGTTGATGAACCGGAAGAATCGGTTGACATGAATTTTTCAGCACCTGCTACAGAGGCTTCTCTGGATGGCTCGGTTAAACAAGAAAATTCCAGTGCGATGCTAAATGTACAGGAATTGAAAAAAGCCAAAGAGCAGGGCGTAAAATCAGTTTTGTTGGTTGATGACGATGAAATTAGTCGCACTATTCTCGACGAGTTTTTGACGGCTAACGGCTATATAGTAAGTAATTTGGAAAATGGCCAGCAAGCGCTAGAAATACTTTCTCACTCCGAATATTTATTCGACTATGTTCTAATGGATATCCAAATGCCGGTTTTAGATGGCATTGACGCTACCAAAAAAGCTCGTCACAGAGGGGTTTCGATACCTATTCTGGGCTTGTCTGCCTATACGGATGTTGAGCATCAAAAGGCGGCCAAAGAAGCCGGTATGTTAGGGTTGGTTAGTAAGCCTATTAACGCTGAGAAATTATTGGTGCGACTAAGTGAAATCGATAAAAATAGTGATCATACATGATTAGGTTTGCACTTCCCTAGCAAAAGCTACGACAAGCCTTGGCCTTTATTGAAGTTTAGGTAGATACAAGATTAGTGAGTGACAGCGAAAAACTACGATTAGAGCACCAAGCGGCGAAACTGTTTATGCATCGTTACGAAAGACAATTTGCTGTGCCGATGCGTCATATTTGGCATAACTCACCGCGTAAGCCGGATGTCAGTTGTTATCTAGATGGTAAACAGTTGGATTTGGAAATTGCTCACCTCTATGGTAGCGAGGAAGAAGCTAAACAGGTCTTGGGCAGAAGTTTGTCGGCTCGAACCAAGAAGGCTCTGCAACATCTGCAAAAAACACCGCCAACCCATCGCTTGCTCGAAGCGCTTAACCAAGTACTATTGAGTAAATCCAAGAAATGCTATGACTCGAAAAAAGTCTGGCTGGTCATTCGTAACCTCAATCCGCACTGGCAAACTGCGGAATTCGCTCAGCACTCGCATCTTATTGCGCAAATCGACCATCATCCATTTGAACAAATCTGGCTGCTCAGCAATCACGATCATGGATTGGAATGTAATATTTTGCGTTTGGATGCTTAAGAACGCAGATAGAAATCTCGCCCGACTCGATTGATATGCTCAATTAAATCAGGATTATCGATTTGTTGGAAAATGGATAGGTCTATTTGATATGGCAGTAAGAGGTCATCCAATTCACTTTCCAGGTGGGTGAAGGTTTGCCAATCAAGCGTATTCATTATTGTTAAATCAATATCCGAGGCTGGACGAAAGGTTCCTTTGGCGCGAGATCCGTAAATGACCACTTTTGTAACTTGCGGGAAGGCAGAAAAAACAGACTGGATTTTGCTTAAGTCGTTTCTGTTTAAGCCAAATATTTCAGGAGAGGGTTTAGTCATCAGCATATTGTGATTTCTGTAAGAAGGTATTGAAGAATTCTGAAAATAGCTGAGAATACTGCGTTTGAATGTTCTGCAAAATTTGTTGAGCAGTTTCTTCGTTGTATGTATGGACGGTTCGATTACGGTCCTGCAACATTGCGAGCCAAGCGTGACCATCGGAGATTAATTCGCGCTTGAAGCCTTCACGAATTGCATCGCGAGAGCCGGAAATAGTCTCAGCGCCTTGCCAAACTAGGTAGTCGCGTAATACATTCCAAGCCAACTCGTAGGTAAATTCAAATGCTTGAATTGTGCCTTGTTTTTCGATATTGCTTAGAGGCCGTTGTTCCATTAAATCCAAAGCTTCTTTTAGTTGCGAATAGGCTTTTTGGAAGTGGTTAAAACGTTGTAGCCAGCGAATATCTTGCGTCATGGTCGGAATGTCCTAAAAATGGATGGTTGAATTGTAGCATGACTTTTTATGACACAGAATTACACTGGAGGAGTGTCTTCTGCATTCTTTGTATTGCTTGCTGCAATGTCTTTGTGCTCACTGCTAAATTAATCCGCATATAACCTTTCCCTACCTCGCCAAAACTCAGGCCATCGTTTAGCCCCAGTTTGCAGTCGTTGATTAGCCACGCTTTTAGCTCTTGTTGGTTGTCGAACATTTCAGAGAAATCCAGCCACACTAGATAGCCTGCTTGCGGTTGCATGACGTTGACTTTCGGATAGTGTTCAGAGAGGAAACCGCTAAAGGTTTGGATATTGTTTTGCAGGTGCTGTTTTAATAATGGCAGGTATTCACGGCCTTGTTGTGAATAGGCGGAAATAGTCGCGTGAAGGGCAAAGGTATTGAGGTCATGAATTGAATTCTGCTGGCAAATTTGCGTGTACTGTTTGCGTAGTTGGGGGTTGTCAATAATCGCATAGCCGACCTGAAGACCGCCAAGATTAAAGGTTTTGCCGGGGGAGGATAGGGTAATGGTTTGTTGTGCGATGTCTTCCGATAGGCTTGCCATTGGAATATGTTGATGTGGCGCAAAAGTTAGGTCGGAATGGATTTCGTCGGAAAGAATCACGACGTTATGACGCAAACAAATCTCTGCCAATTGTTGCAGTTCTTCTTTGGACCAAACGCGACCGGATGGGTTTTGCGGATTGCAGAACAGCAAAAGTTTCACGTGAAACTTTTTGATGGCGGTTTCAATGGCGGCAAAGTCCATTTCGTAGCGCTCATTATTCAAAACTAATGGTACTTCGATGGTTTGCCGGCCATTGGCTTGCGGTGCGTTAAGAAACGGTGGATAGATTGGCGGCATTACCAAAACGCCATCCCCCGCTTGGCTGAAAGCTTGCACTGCCATAAAGAAACCGTTGGCGACATTATGGGTGAAGCGGATATGGCTGCCTTGCACGACATAATGGTGTTGCGCTTGCCAGTCGATAATCGATTGATATAAGGTTTCGGGCATTAGGTTATAGCCTAAAACGAGGTGTTCGAGCCGTTGTTGTAGCGTCTCGATAATAAACGGCGGCGTGGGTAAATCCATATCGGCAACCCACATCGGCAGGACATCGTCGGTGCCGAAAAGCCTTTGCCGTAAATCGTATTTTTCGGCAAAGGTATTTTCGCGGTTTATTGCCTGCGTAAAACCTTGTTCAATCGCCGCGATATGCTCGCGGCTTAAATGCGGATTGTCGGCTGTAACAGGCGAGTTTAATTCGGCTTTTAACGTTTTTTCCATAGCGTGACTTGCGATAACGTATGTTGGAATTTACGACGGGTCTCGCGAATCACAAACGGAATGTCTTCTGCTTCGCGAATCATCTCAAAGTCATCCGCTAGCAGGTTCTGTAGAGTCTCCAAGGTGGTGACGTTTTCGCCGCTCTGGCTATCCTTATAGCCGCCAAGCCAGTTTTCTTTCTGAGTGAAGGTTTCGTCCCAGCTATATGGCGACGAAACCATCAGCAAGCCACCGTTATTGAGACGATGTGCCACATCTTGCAGGAATTTCTTAGGCTCATACAGACGGTCTAACAGATTGACGGCCACAATCATATCGTAACCGGTGAAAATCGGTTTCATATTGCTGGCATCTTGCTGAAGAAATTCACATTTGCTGGCGGTTTTTTCTAAATCCAAATCACGTAATGTTTGTTCTTTAAAATCCATAATCTCGCCTTCTTGCGGGATGGTATAAAGAATCGAGCCGGTGGTTTGCAGTTGGTTGGCGATACGGATAAAGCGTGCAGAGAAGTCTAGGCCGGTAACCTCATTGAAGTACTTCGCCAGTTCAAAACTGGCGCGACCGACTGAGCAGCCGACTTCCAGCACGCGTAAATCGTTGCGTTGATTGAAGTCCGCATCGGCTTTGATGGCATCGATTGCGTAATTGGCATAGGTTTTCGCGAAGTTCGGCACATTGAAGTATTCGTCACCGAAGTGGAATTCGCAGTACTGTGCCACTGAGCTATCGGTCTCATAGGTTGAGAATTCGGTTTGTACGCTTGCATCGGATTCAATATAGCGGAAGCCGGCATGTTGGAAGAAGTGACGACGGAATGCATATCGCGAATGGCCGTTGATTTCATTACCGGTGGAGATCCAGCTACCGCCCTTAAAGATATTGTGTTGGTTGTCGTAAGTTGGCGTAGTGAAATCGTCGTATAGCGGGTGTACCTTAAAGCCGTCAAACGGGTAAATTGGCGTTTGCGTCCACTGCCAGACATTGCCGAGCACATCATAAAAATTTCCGGCTGCACATTGATCTACCGGCGTCGAAGAGGCGTGTTTTTGTAGATTCCAGTTAGCATTATCTTGATATTCCATAGCGTTGCTGAAATCACGCAGACGTAACCACTCGTCTTCGCTTGGTAGGCGAATTGGTTTGCCGGTTTGTTCGGCTTTCCAGCGACAGAAAGCACTGGCTTCATGGAAGTTGACTTCGGCCGGCCAACTCGACGGCATAGCAATCTCTTCGGTCATGCAGCGCAGATACCATTCGCCATCTTTTTGCAGCCAAAAAGTTGGATGCTTGACCGGCGAGTAGTCGCGCCAGCGATTGCCTTCTTCATCCCAGTATTTATCGTTTAAGTAACCATCGGCGTCAATAAATGCCAAGAATTCTTGATTGCTGACCAGATATTTGCTGGCTTTGAACTCTTGCACAAAAGCTTGATGTTGGCCGTATTCGTTATCCCAGCCATAGTATTCGGCCGGGTCTTGGTTATTGATGACCACATCGCCGGCACTGACCGATAATAAGTCGTTTTCTGGCGCTGGGCTGTCTTGATCTGGGCAGATAGGGAAAAGCTCGCTTGATACGACCGATTCAATCGGTAGCTGACGAATTAAAACCGATGAGGTTTCCAAGTGGATACGTTCATGTTCGATGCCCATCATTACCGGCCACAGCGGGCTTTGCCAGTCAATAGGCATTGTGAATTCGGTATTGTCTATTAGGTCATTGACTGCGGCGCGAACTTGGTCTCGGTAGTTGCGCACGTCTTGCACGCTTGGCCACTCGTAATGAGCATCATTTAAATCGTCCCACGACATCTCGTCGACGCCAACCGCACACATCGATTCGATTTTTGGGTCGATACGCTCGGGTAGCAGTTTTGCCAGCACAAGTTTATTGGTGAAGAAGGTGGCCGTATGGCCGAAGTAGAAAATCAGAGGGTGGCGTAAACTGCATGGACGAAGATAGTAGGCTTCGTCATTCGCCAACGTATCGAACAGCGCTTCGTAGACATCAAAAGTTTGGTTGAAATAGGCTTTGATCTCTGCGCGCTTGGCTTCTACATTGCCGCGGTTCAGTACGATATTGTGTGAGATTAACTGGGTTTGCTGAGAAATCGGCATCGCTTTAGTAAAGGCGTCGATTGAGTATGCAGTTTCCATAAATCTTCCTATGAGTTTTCTTTAGAAAATAAAAATCAATCTAAGCATCCTAGCATGATTTAAATATCTTTGTATAAGTTGTGTATATGAGCTGAAAGAGTATTTGATGCAAATGTGCCAAGAGGTGTTAGGAGGGGGTAATAAAAAACCCGCGCAAGGCGGGTTTAGAGCGTTAGGCAATCATTTGGTTTTTCAGCTTGTTGAGGGCTTGTTTCTCAACTTGGCGAATACGTTCCATCGAGACGCCGTATTCTTGTGAGAGTTCCTTCAAACCGACTTTATTTTCCGATAGCCAGCGTTTTTGCAAAATGTCGCGGCTGCGTTCGTCTAACGTAGCCAAGGCATTTTGCATGCGTTGCATTTCATATTCCGCTTGGCTTTCTTGTTCGATAACTAACGCAGGATCGGCTTCTTGACTGACTAATACCGGGAAAGTAGTGTTTTGGTTGTCGTCATCTTCAGGCAGATCAACCGAGATGTCTTTACCATACAGGCGGCTTTCCATTTCCAGCACGTCTTTACGAGTTACACCGAGTTCATTCGCAAGCGCATCGGCGTCTTTATTGCCGAACCATTCAAGCGATTTTTTGCTGCTACGTAGTTTAAAGAACAGTTTGCGCTGGGCTTTTGTGGTTGCAGTTTTAACGATACGCCAGTTACGGATGACATATTCGTTGATTTCGGCGCGAATCCAATGTACGGCGAAAGTCATTAGTCGAACGCCTTCTTCTGGATTAAAGCGTTTCACTGCTTTCATCAAGCCGATATTCCCTTCTTGGATAATATCGCCTAGAGGTAAGCCATAACCGTTATAAGAACGGGCAACGGGTACCACATAACGTAGTGATGAAAGAATTAATTGACGGGCTGCATCCAAATCTTTCTGGTAGTACAGACGTTCAGCCAACTCGCGTTCTTCGTTGGCGTTTAACTGATGGATGGTTTGCACAGTGCGTAGATAAGCCTCCAGGTTTTTACCCGGTGCCATATCTAAAACAGAAGCAGGCGCAACAGCCAGTTCATTTCTAGAGACGTTGGTTTTAGCTAATAAGTTAGCGGACATACTCTATTGACTCCAAAGTTAATCAGTTATCCAGCTATTCAATATACTGACAAATTTGAGGTATTTCAAGAGAGCGCAGAGCTTATTTCATTATTTGTTAATATTTGGAGTAAGTTCTGTAAAAACAGGCGTTTACATGTTTGGTGGAGAGTCTCAATACCACTGATTGTAGTGGTATTGAGAGGGGAATGAAGCTGTGACAGTAACGGTTTACTAGGCTGTCATTTTCTCGGCATCTTGCATTGAGATAACCCAAGCTTCTTGGATTTCGTTTAGGATTTGGATAGCCGCTTCAAGTTGCTCTGTGCCGGTTTCGTGCACAGATGCTTGTAAGCATTGGTCTATATAATAGTAAAGCGTTTCTAAGTCGTAAGCGATGTTGAATTTAAAATCTAGTCGATCACGTAGTGCATCAATAATGCTTGTCATACGCCCTAGATGAAAGCCTTTTTCGGTAAAGCTGCGGCTGTTGTGGCAAGCAATTGCGAGAGCGCCTTTATGAATAGCACCTTCAAGTAGTAGTAATATGGTATCTTCTGGGTTGTTTGCCAGAGCTTTTTCTTGCTCTGGATCACGCTGATACTCTGTCAATACAGAGTTCTGAACATAACTTTGCATAGCTTCAGTTGTCATAATTAAGTTCCCCTTTGTGTCTAGCGGCCAAATGTCCAGTGCTGGCAATGGCAATATTGTTTTCAACAAAGTAAAGATTTTGCTGTTTATTTCAGGTAAGCATTGGCTGTGCCAAAAAAGAGTATTCACTGGATATGGTTTTTAAGGGGGTGTTTAACTACTACCAGTTGTGCTTGTTTTTCAGAGGGGAGCAAAAGTTACCGGTGTTTTTAATTAGGAACGGTACGGAAGGGAGGTCGTTAGGCAAAATTTGCCGCTTAATTTTTTAAGCGGCAAGGCTTTGGTCAATTTTATCTAGAAAGAGACGTTAACTGATGCGGCAACGCGTTTTGCTTTTTCGATAGCGCTTTCGATGTCGTTGTCGCGTGCTAAGCCAACGCCCATGCGACGGCGGCCAGCGATTTCCGGCTTACCAAACAAGCGGATTTGTGTATTTGTTTCCGCTAAGGCTTCGTCCAAATTACTGAAATTGGTTTGCGTTGAATTACCTGTCGGTAAAATGACAGATGATGCACTTGGACCATGTTGAACGATGTTTGGAATCGGTAGGTTTAGAATGGCGCGAACATGTAAGGCGAATTCCGATAAATCTTGTGAGATTAATGTAACCAAGCCCGTATCATGAGGGCGAGGTGAGACTTCGCTGAAATAAACATTGTCGCCTTTAACGAATAGCTCAACTCCGAAAATACCGCGACCGGTATCACCGCATAGTGCATCCGTTACTTTGCGAGCAATGTCTTGCGAGCTTTCTAACGCAGTTGTTGTCATTGGTTGTGGTTGCCAAGATTGACGATAATCGCCGTCTTCTTGGTAGTGACCGATAGGTTCGCAGAAGCTAATGCCGTCTTTATGACGGATGGTCAGTAAAGTAATTTCGTAATCGAAATCGACAAAACCTTCAATAATGACGCGGCCTTTACCGGCGCGACCACCTTCTTGAGCGTAGTCCCAGGCTTTTTGAATGTCATCGGTAGTTTTAACAACACTTTGTCCTTTTCCTGACGAGCTCATAATTGGTTTAACGACGCATGGCATACCAACACGTTTAATAGCAGCAGTAAAGTCTTCAAGGTTGTCGGCAAACTCATAAGCCGATGTGCTTAGGCCTAGTTCTTCGGCGGCCAAACGGCGGATACCTTCACGGTTCATCGTTAATTGTGTTGCACGCGCATTCGGGATAACGCGAAGACCATCAGCTTCAAGTTCTGCCAAGGTGTCGGTCGCGATCGCTTCGATTTCCGGAATCACCATGTCCGGTTTTTCCTGTTCAATCAGTGCGCGAAGTGCATCGCCATCTAACATATTAATGACGTGACTTCGGTCGGCAACTTGCATTGCCGGGGCATTGGCGTAGCGGTCTACAGCAATAACTTCGACGCCAAGACGTTGTAGTTCGATTACGACTTCTTTGCCAAGCTCGCCAGAGCCACAAAGCATGGCGCGAACCGCTGTTGGAGAAAACGGGGTACCGATAGTAGACATAACCACTCCTTAAGTAATGTGTAGGTTGCAATGCAGGGCGGGATTGCTTGCGTGACAAATTTGGCACTTATTATAAAAGAAGGTTTTCGGGATAGGGTAAAAGAGTGGCGTATTCTGAATAGGTTTACAAAATAAAAAGGCGCGGTATGGGAACTGCGCCTTTTTATGGGGGGATTGGTTAATAATTAGCCAATTTTAGACATTAAAGAGAAACTCTTAATAAATGGGCCTGCCATTGATGGATTTTTGATCATTGCGCCAAAGTCGCCAGAGTTGAATTTTAACTTTCCTGTGGCAACTGCCATGCCCATTGAAGTCATGCCTAAGGGCTTTTTCATCCATTTTTTCCAATTGTCAGTGTCGGCGCGCATATCCCAGTCAGCGCTTTCGCCATTCCAAGAGCCTGCTCGAACACATTCGCCGTTTTCAACGACAAAAACCCCCGTTGGGCTGTTGTCACCTTTAAAACCGCAACAAATGGTCGAGCTGAAATTGATCTCAGCTAATTTATCTTTAACTTCTGGTTCGCTGTTCCAAGCGTCCTTAAGTTGATTCATCCACTCTTCTGAAAAAAGATCTGCCATGTTAGTAGCCTCAAATTTTGTTTTGTTTACATCTTATTTGTATTTTGGCGCTGCTTTTAAAAAGCGTTGTTTGCGCCGGCTAGGTGCCTAGGGAAGCGCAGAACAAGTCCAAATGACCTCAGGCAAAGTAAAATTTAGGCTAAGCAAAGCGTCTGTTTGCAGTCATGTCTAGACCTGGCAAAAACAGACAACACCGCTTAGACAAATTTTACCAAGCCGCTGTCTCGACTTACCCCTTCGGGCGCCGAGTTCTTCGTTTGGGCGAGGCCTTGAAGAGTCACTTCGTTGTTAGCGTTCTCAACCATAACTAAGGCTATGCTTCTCAACCGCTGCCTAGAATTTATCTCTTCAAATTCCTCGTTGAAGTCAATGGGACTTATTCTGTGTTCCCTTAGGTAATAGGTAAGCCGAGTACATATTACTTACTTGCTTTAATCCTGAACAATAGGAAATCTTTATCCAGTCTTTATGTATTTGAATGCCGTGTTATTACCTAGTAAGAAATTTATCTATAAAAAATGTTATAAAAAAGTAAAAAAAAATTAAGGAAGAAGGTTATTTATTTACGAGGAAATTGTGAGTATATTGGTTGCCCTTGCGCGTTACTTAGTAGTGGGATCTGCGAATAAATTTTTGGGTATAGATAAAAATTTATTCGCAGGTCTCTTACTTTATAGAGAAACCTAGTAAGCGGTCAAAATTGACTGTGATTGATGTGTCGTGAGACACCTATAGAGAATAATCAATCTACTACATCATTTCTTTCAATTGGTTATTGGAAGAAGTGAACTCTATTATGTACGCTGAATTTAATTCAACTCCAACCATAAAGGGAGCATTTAACTATGGCACAAACATTTGATGCTGGTGTACAAGATTACCAGTTGACTTACTGGACTC
>NZ_JAGETV010000018.1 GCF_017571465.1 Thiomicrorhabdus marina
TCAGCGAGGAGTTTGAAGAGATAAATTCTAGGCAGCGTTTGATAAGCATAGCCTTTGCTATGGTTGAGAGCGCTAACAACGAAGTTACTCTTCAATACCTCGCCCACAGGGGCTTTGTAAAATTTGTCTAGGCGGTGTTTATCTGTTTTTGCCAGGTCTAGACATGACTGCAAACAGATGCCTTGCTTAGCCTAAATTTTACTTTGCCTGAAGCCATTTGGACTTGTTCTGCGTTTCCTTAGAAAGAAAATACCGACTTCTTCTCGCTATTGGTTAAATATGCCATATCGGTTTCAAATAGTACTTCAGTATTGTATTGAGTTTGGCTGACACGAGTAATGACATCCGCGTTCATTGCCGGAGATTCGCCATGGATAACCGCTAGACGACCACCGATGTTAAGCTTGTCCAGATAGGCTTGCGGGATTTCGGCTACGGCACCGGTCAAAACGATAACATCGTAGTTTTTATTGTCTGCCCAATCTTGGCTGGCATCGCCGATGTGGTAGTTGATGTTGGCAAATTCTTTTAGGCGTTCTTGCGCTGTTTCTTGAATCGATTTATGTAGTTCAACCGTGGTCACTTCTTTGGCCAGAGAGGCCAGTAGCGCAGTAAAGTAACCGCTACCGGTACCGATTTCTAAAACCGTATCGTTATCTTGAAGTTCGACGGCTTGTAGAATTTTTCCTTCAACCTTCGGCGCCATCATTACTTCGCCTTCACCAATTGGAAGTTCAATATCTGTATAAGCCAGTGCTTGTTGCGATTCGCTAACATACAGGTGGCGAGGAGTGTCCATCAAAAGATCAAGAACTTTAGGGTCCAGCACATCCCAAGGGCGGATTTGTTGTTCAACCATAAAAAAACGGGCTTGATCTAAATTCATAAGATAGTCCTTTCATTGTATTGACGGTGGTGTTGTAGCTCTAAAACGGATTTTATTGGCACCGCACCGGAAAATTTAGCCGGCTGATTATAGCGGAAAATTCGATTTTTATAAAATTTATCAATTGCCTAAAACAAAATCAGAACGTGCAAGTTTTGCTAGACTTAGCCAAACTCCATGGATTTGAATCAAAGATGTCTTCAATTAGTTCCGATTATTCACTGTTAAGGTTACAGAGCCTGTTTCAGACTGACGGCAATGATTTTCTTTCTGCTTTCAGTTCTGCGCAGCATCTGAGCACGCCTTTTGCCGACAGTACGCACCGGATTTGGGCACTGTGCGGCGAACAGCAACAAGCGGTGTTGAAAGTAGCGGATTTAGAGAGCGTTTCTGCACAGGTGTTCTGGCAAGGTATGCGCGACTTATTTGCTTGGGATTTAGTCGGAAGTTATACGCATTTAACTGAAATATATCGTTTTTTTTCATCATTGGATGGCGTCACGGTTCCAATATTAGGCGGCACCTGTTTTAGTCTGCAAGGAAAACATGCAGCGCTTTTGACCGAGTTTATTGATGGGCAGGCACTTGATATTCAGTCGGTTGACATTGGAGACTGCCAAAATTTAGCCAGATATTTAATGGTAATGCATCAACAAAAGCACACAAAGGTTGGAGTACTCGGAGGATCGAAAACTCTGAATCTGCAGCAATTTCGTCAGAGAATTCTGAGTTTTTTAGAGAGGAGTCCTCGTCTGAAAACCTTGTCTTCCAATGAGTTGAGTTCTTTAATTGAGGCCGCGAATCATTTTCAAACATCCGCTTTGGTTTCAATGGTTTTGGATTTGCGCTGGGATCAATTTATGAAACGGAAAAATAATGAATTGGTTTTGCTGGATATTGACGCTGCCATTTCCGCGCCAGTCGAAATGGATTGGTTAATGTTAGAAGCCGTCTTCCCAAAAACTCACCTAAGGGCATTGGTTTGTGAATATAAGCAACATATGACGTTGCCAAATAAAGCAATGTTGCGAGAAGTACGCGAGTTGTATCGTGCACTGTTCTGCGGATTAGGACTGTTGGGTGAGCAGGAATGGGCGTGGTGGCGAGACTTGCCACCACACCTTGATGAACTTATCGATTAGCCTCAGTTTTGTTAATCAGTTTTTGCCATTCACGGAAGCCGTATACGGCGAGAATCAGATACAAGCTGAACATCATAATGGTTACATAGAAGCCGCTTTCCCAGTATAGATAGATTGCCGCCGCGTCGATGACAATCCAGTACAACCAGTTTTCTAACACTTTGCGCGCCATTAAAACCGTATTCATCACCGAGAAAACGGTGACAGTTGCGTCCAGATATGGCATTTGACTGGCTTCGGTCGCGTTCAAATACCAACCAATCAATCCACTTAACCCAAAGCCAATACCGATAAACAGTAAGTGAAAGTTAACACTACGACGGTGTATCGAAACATGAGTTGTCGTTTGTTCTTGGATTTTGAACTGTTCGGACTGATTCCACAGCCAGAAACCGTACACAGCCATCACTAGATAGTAAGCGTTGAGCAGGGCTTGCATCGGCAGTTGGCCTTCCCAAAACAGTACCGTATAGATAAGTGTGCTAAAAAATGCACTCGGCCACGCCCATTTGTTGTTTTTCGCCGCCAAAATAACATAAGCGATGCCGAGGAAAACCGCCAACCACTCCCAGCCGGACTGAGCCAGTAATGCGTCAAATGCCTGCATTAGCCAGTGGCTATTCTCATTCGCAACCACGGTAATTTACCTTTTCGCGGTCAGTGCCAATAAGCTTGATGACAAAAACCGTGGTTGGCAGTTTTTCTAATACCTGTTCGATTTCAGAACTCATTGCTCTCATTACGTCGGCAAATTCGCCGTAAATATGGGTGCTCATGCTATTGCGTTGTACCGAGACCTTAGGTTGTTCCTCCATTGCTTCGATAAAATCGATAATGGGTTGGCAGTAATCTTCGTTAAGAGGGTACATGCTGATATCGACGGAAATTTTCATTTTTCATTCCTTGTTAAATTTTGTTTGCTTTGATGACGATAAAAGCACCGCGGTCATGGCCTTCTAAAATGTCACTGGTTTTTTGCTGTTCAGTTTCCGGCAGAGCCGTTTGCACTGATGTGAAATTCCCGAAACCGGCTTGGCTTAAGAAATCGGTGATTTCTGAATAGTTGTAAAAAGTCGCATCTTGGTAGAAAGGGCTTTCATGCTTATGCTTTTCATATTGCTGCCCAAGTTCAGAATCGCGCTCCAAAAACGCGACTAAGATACTGCCGTCATGTTTGGTCACTCGATAAGCTTCTTGGTATGCCTTTAAAGGGTTATCCAAAAAACAGGTTGAGGTAATAAAAACGGCAAAATCAAAAGTGCTATCTTTAACTGGCAGACACTCCGCTGTTCCATTCAGCATCTCGATATTACGCTCGCGTTTAGCTCGCGCACGCATCGCCGAGGCAGGCTCAACGCCCGTATCAATTGCCAATGGCGCAGTAAAACGACCGCTACCGGCTCCGACTTCAATCCCTTTGCCTTGCGGCAACAGACGCTTTATTGCATTAATCTCAGCTTGATAAATTTCCGGGTTTTCATCAAACCATTGATCGTATTCTGCAGCGTGTGCTTCATAACCTTGAGTTTTGGGCATTTATCTTTTCCTATTAATGGAAAAGGCCCTCGAAAGGACCTTTAAGCTGTTGATTAATAATCCCAGGAAATGGTCAAGCCAACTGTTCTTGGCCCACCTTTTTGTGTGTAAAGATTATCTGCATAATTAGTTCTAGGGTCGATCCCAAAGTAGAAACCACGAGTGTCATACTCGGTGTTGGTTAGGTTTCTTGCCCATAGCGTAAATACCCAGTCGCCAGTGGTATATGCGAGGCTGGTATTAACTAAATAAAAAGACTCTGATTGTAAATCATGGCTGTTCGAGAAATAGAATGCGTCTTTACCTTCAATATTGGCACTTAGAGTCCAGTTTTGCGCAAAGTAGTATTCACCGCCAAGAGAGAATTGGTAGCTTGGTGCATGCGCTTGTTCACGACCGTCTAGAGAAATGGTATTGGTTGTGTCATTTGGATCTACATAGGTGTAATCGGTAAAAGTTGCATGCAATAGACCTAGCGAGCCGATGACATTTAATCGTCGGTTAACATTCCAGTCAGCTTCCAACTCTAGCCCATAATGTTCGCCTTTTGCAGCGTTGTCTAGATAAATTGTAAAGTCTGGAGAACCTTCCTGTTGTGTTGAACTGTTCACCTGTTGATCTTTACGCAAGCTGTAGAATGCGGTCAGGCGCGTTTTTAGCTTATTGTTCAAGAAGCTTGAGTTAACCCCTGCTTCAAGGTTCCATAGATATTCGGTATCAAAGGCAATTTTATCTTCTGGCAAGGTCGCGTCATCATTTACTCCACCGGCTTTGTAGCCACGAGAAAGGCTAGTAAAGGCTCGGTGTTGAGCGGAAACTTGGTGTTCAAGTCCTAGCTTGCCACCAAATAAGATTTCATCAGTATTCTCTGAGAATCCGTATGAATTGGCGTAATCGGCAGTAAATTGTTCTGTACGAAGGCCGGCAGTGATTAAGGTACGCTTATTAAGGTGATAATCCAGCTGGCCGTAAATGGCGCTGTTGGTTGTGTCATAAGAACTGTTCATCTCGCCGCTATCGACATACGGATAGACTCTGTGCAGGCTTTCGCTTTGTTGTAAGTGATAAACGCCGGCAACCCAATCAGTGCTGTTGTTAAAAATTCTGCCTTGCTCGGAAGATAGCCAGCGCAAGTCTACAGAATAGTTCTCTCGATTACGGTAGTAGTTGTCTTTAGCACTATAGCCACCATTATATTGACCGTCATAAGTCCAATCATCGTCGTAACTGTAAAGTAAATCTGAATTTGAATAGGTCAATTTACTCTGCATTGATACGGCTTCGTCGATTTTCCAGTCGGTGCTAATAGCTAAAGCATCCGACTTTATAGAATCTGTACCTGGTTCGTCAGTTGAGGTTGTGTAGTCATTTTCAAAACTGAAAGCATCATAGCCATTGTCTATATCTAAATGCATTGCCGTAAAATCGACGGTAAGACTGTCGTTAACAAGCCATTTGATTTGTGCCCGAGAAGTCAGTTCATCAATGTTTTGGGTATCGTCTCTATCTAAATAGGTGTTGGTCATGTAACCATTAGCCGTATTTTTATAAACAGAGAAACGTCCGAGTACGTTCTCGGTGATAGGGCCACCGACCGCAACACCGGCACCTTGCAATCCATCCGTACCTAGAGTGTGCTCTACATGTGCTTCCAGTTCTTCAGTCGGTTGATTGCTTTGGATATTAATCATCCCTGCTAATGCACTGGCACCGAAACGGGTTCCTTGCGGGCCGCGTAAAACTTCAACTTGCTGTACGTCGAATAGGGTACCTGCAGCGCCGCTTCGGCTGTAATCAATACCGTCAATCGTTAAACCCACCGATGGGTTTAAAGGGGTGTTGTACTGGCTTCTTTCGCCAATGCCACGAATTTGGAAATATTTGTTACGTGATGCACCGCCGGCTGAATTAACATTGGGGGTAAGGTTGATAATGTTTTCTAAATGTTGAGCGCCGCGTTTTTCCATTTCAATCGGGTCGACAACACTCACTGCTGCTGAGGTCTGCTCTAAAGAGGCTCCA
Organism: Thiomicrorhabdus marina; assembly: GCF_017571465.1. Lineage (GTDB taxonomy): Bacteria > Pseudomonadota > Gammaproteobacteria > Thiomicrospirales > Thiomicrospiraceae > Thiomicrorhabdus > Thiomicrorhabdus marina. The sequence continues at coordinate 5,587 of NZ_JAGETV010000018.1, forward strand.
CGAAAATCGGCATTAACGGTAACGGTATCAAGTTCGGTGGTTGCGTTTGCGGTGCTACTGATTGTAGCGAGCAGTGCGGTGAGGAGATGTTTTCTCTGCATGGTTTTTCCTTACACTATGCCAAGCTGATCAAAGGCACCTGAGAAAAGGTAAGGAAAAACAACGGGTAGATTGCTCTCTAAATTGAGGGTAATCGAATGTTTTGCCATCCCTACGCCAGTATTATCTGGATCAGGTGCTTAGGGTCTTTCATTTTGAAATCTCAGGCCGAAATAAACGGCCGCCCCTTGGCATGATTTAAATTAATTAAATGTTAAACTGTTGATATTTGGAAGGGATTCTACTCTCTAATATGCCAGAATAAAAATTTACTAAAGCGTTGTGCAGAAAAATATCTGAATTCGGGTCGAATGGGGTGTTTTACATCGACTTTACTTGCGAAAAACTGATTTTCGTGGGAACTGCTTTGATATGATTTGCATTAAATTTCATTCATTCCTTTCCCTGTGATTACTTTTTAGAGGTTCCCTTGTCAGAAGCCAGTGTTACTAAAGAGATAGTTGAGCGTCTTGCCGAACTTGGCGACCTTCCTCATATCCCGGACGCTTTGATTAGATTGGAAAAACTACTTTCCGACGATTCCAATGCAGATATTGATGAAATAGTGAATTTAATCGCAATGGATTCGCGTTTGACTGCTGGAATTATCTTTATGGCGAATACGGCTAAATATTCGTTAGGAACGCAAATCAATGATCTGTTTGAAGCCGTTATTCGTATCGGCTTGCAAGACGTGCGTATGTTGGCTTATGCCATTAGTTATCAACAGTCGTTCAAGCGTAAACCGCCATTTAGTGAAGAGCGTTTCATGCAACAAGCAATGCTGAGCGCTTTGATTGGTCAGAATTTAGCTGAAGTTTGTCATTTGAACGAAGGGGAAGCTTTTCTTGCAGGGCTTTTGCGTGATATCGGCGTCTATCTACTGGCGTTAGAGAGTCGAGACAAATACCAGGAAGTTCTTACTAAAGTCGATTTTAATATTCTTAAACTCCCCGTTCATGAAAACAAAGCGTTTGGAACCTACCATGCTTTAATGAGTGCTCGTCTTTTACAGCTTTGGAATTTCTCGCAAGAAGTGATTATGGGGGTGGCTTACCACCACATTCCAGACAAGGTGAAAGGCGGTTTTTCGTCTTATGCATATTTGACGTATCTAACTGAAATCGGCGCTTTCAAATTGGGTGTCGATAACGGTATCGGCGAAATTCCGCCGGAATATTGGCCGAAGGTCGAAGAAAAAATGAATGTGGCTTTGGAAAAGTTAAAAGTTACTCCCGAGCATTTTCAGTCCGTTCTTGAAAAGTCCTTTGCCGAATTTAACCATCTCAGCCCAATTGACTCGGACAATTAATTTCATTTAAGAGTGTCGTTACAATCAGCGACACTTTCCTCTCCTCTCTTTTTAAAAGTACTTCTTTGTACAAATATTTTTTCTAGTACTCCAGAAAATGCTAATATTGTCTGTTTTCAATTTAAACGCATAATTTTAAAAGAGATTACCTTTATGCCAATCATCACTTTACCTGACGGGTCTACTAGAGAATTTGAGCAAGCAGTTTCTGTTATGCAGGTTGCCGAAAGCATCGGTACCGGTTTAGCAAAAGCAACAGTGGCGGGGCGTGTAAACGGTACCCTGAAAGACGCCAGTGATTTAATCACCGAAGATGCAGCGCTTGAAATCGTGACCATGAAAGATGATGACGGTGTTCATATTATGCGTCACTCTTGTGCGCACCTTATGGGGCATGCGCTAAAGCAGCTTTATCCGGATGTCAAAATGGCAATCGGTCCGGTTATCGATAACGGTTTTTATTATGACATCGATATGGAATACAAAATCACGCCGGAAGATTTGAAAAAAATCGAAAAGCGCATGAATGAGCTGGCGAAAACCAAATACCCTGTAATCAAGAAAATGCTACCGCGTGCAGAAGCAATCAAGACTTTTGAAGAGCGTGGCGAAGAGTACAAGTTGGAATTGATTCGTGACCTGCCGGACGAAACCGACTTTGGTTTCTACTTCCATGAAGAATACGTTGATATGTGTGTTGGTCCGCACGTACCAAATATGGCGTTCACTAAAGCGTTTAAATTGACTCACGTTGCCGGTGCATACTGGCGCGGTAATTCAGACAATAAAATGTTACAGCGTATCTATGGTGTGGCATTCCCAGACAAGCAGTCGCTAAAAGACTACTTGAAAATGATGGAAGAAGCGGAAAAACGTGATCACCGTAAACTGGGTAAAACGCTGGATTTATTCCATGTTGATGAAGTGGCTCCAGGGATGGCGTACTGGCATCCAAAAGGCTACAAGCTATACCGCATTGTTGAAGAATATATGCGTGGTCAGTTGGTGGCTAACGATTACGACGAGATTCGCACGCCTTTTATTATGGATCGTTCACTTTGGGAAAAATCGGGGCACTGGGACAAGTTCAAAGAGAACATGTTTACCACTGAAACCGATAACCGCGATTACGCTGTAAAACCAATGAACTGCCCAGGGCATATTCAGGTTTATAACCAACACCTACGTTCTTACCGTGACTTGCCGGCGCGTATTGCCGAGTTTGGTACCGTTCACCGTAATGAGCCGTCTGGAACCTTGCACGGTTTGATGCGTGTTCGCTCATTTACTCAGGATGATGCGCACATCTTCTGTACCCCTGAACAAATCAAGTCAGAAGTTCAAGGTTGTATTGATCTGGTTTACGAAACTTACAATGATTTCGGTTTCGATAATATTGCGGTTAAATTCTCTACGCGTCCTGAGATGCGAGTCGGTTCTGACGAGGTTTGGGACCTTGCGGAAACCGCTTTGGAAGAAACGCTAAAAGACGCAGGTTTGGATTATGCTCTACAGCCGGGCGAAGGTGCGTTCTATGGACCGAAAATTGAATTCCAATTGAAAGACTGTATCGGTCGTGTTTGGCAATGTGGAACGATCCAGCTAGATTTCTCGATGACACAAGCAGAACGTCTAAACGCGGTTTATGTTGATTCGGATAATGAGAAAAAGCATCCGGTCATGATTCACCGTGCCATTTTAGGTTCGCTTGAGCGTTTCGTGGGTATTTTGGTAGAACACTATGAGGGTAAATTCCCGACTTGGCTGGCACCAACACAGGTGGTAATCGCATCAATTTCCGAAGTACACAATGATTATGTCCAAGATTTCGCGAAAAAACTGCAAAAACATGGCTTTAGAGTCGAAACAGACTTGAGAAATGAGAAAGTTGGGTTTAAAATTCGCGAGCACACAATGCAACGCGTGCCATATATCTTGGTCGTTGGTGACCAAGAGAAAGAGCAAGGTACTGTAAATGTACGTGCTCGTGGTGGAAACAACCTAGGTTCATTTGATTATGATCAGATGCTGAAATTGCTTTTAGATGATATTTCAAACCTTGGTCGTGTGGTGGAATCACCTGACACCCAAAACTAAATTTTTAAACAACTGGAGGATATTGCCATCGCAATTCGAAGAGGTCGCGGAAGACCGCAACAACCTGAAGCCCCTAAAGATAGAATTAACAAAGCGATTACTGCGAAAGAAGTTCGTCTGATTGGCGCTGAAGGTGAGCAAGTTGGAATCGTTTCAATCCAAGAAGCACTTGAAGCTGCACAGGAAGCAGGTTTAGATCTAGTCGAAATCACTGCGAAGGCAAGCCCGCCGGTTTGTAAAGTTATGGACTACGGCAAGTATTTGTATCAGCAGCAGAAAAAAGCGCATGAAGCAAAGAAAAAGCAGAAACAAGTCCAAGTTAAAGAAGTTAAGTTTCGCCCAGGAACTGAGGAGGGAGATTATCAGGTCAAGCTACGCAACCTGGTGAAATTCCTAGGTAAGGGAGATCGCGTCAAGGTAACCATCTGGTTCCGTGGTCGTGAAATCACTCACAAGGAACTGGGATTGAAGGTGTTGGAGCGCGTACGCGACGATATTCAGGACATCGGTACTGTTGAACAGATGCCGAAGATGGAAGGTCGTCAAATGCAAATGATGGTTGCTCCAATCAAAAAAGGCTAATTAGGTCACTAATTGAGTCAAACACAACAGCTGGGACGTTCCTGAATAGGGCGTTACCGGTGCAGCTCCCTCAGTGCTGTTTGTTGTTTCCACTGGCCTCGTAAGAGGCTAAAACTGAAATCAAGTAGGACTATTTATAGTTACTGCTTAAATGCGGAGTTTTATTTCATGCCAAAGATGAAATCTAACAGCAGCGCTCGTAAGCGCTTCAAAAAAACTGGCTCTGGCCGTTTTAAATGCAAACAGTCTCACCTTCGTCACATTCTGACTAAGAAGTCGACTAAGCGTAAACGTCACCTTCGTGCTGGCAGCATGATTCACGATAACGATGTGGCAATGGTTCGCCGCATGCTACCTTACGCTTAATTGGGAGATTTAAAGCATGGCAAGAGTTAAAAGAGGCGTAATCGCACGCCGTCGTCATAACAAAGTTCTTAAAGCTGCGAAAGGTTACTACGGTGCACGTCGCAAAGTTTTCCGCGTTGCTAAGCAAGCGGTAATCAAAGCGGGTCAATATGCATACCGTGACCGTCGTCAGCGTAAACGTCAATTCCGTCGTCTATGGATCGCGCGTATCAACGCAGCGGCTCGTATGAACGGAATGACTTATAGCCGTTTCATCAACGGTGTTGCTAAGGCTGGTATCCAAGTTGACCGTAAGGTTCTTGCGGATATCGCTGTTCATGACGCAGCAGCGTTTGCAGCAATTGCTGAAAAAGCAAAAGCGGCTTTAGCGTAAGCGCATTCTTAACCGTTTAGGCGGTTATCCTAAATAGGGGGCTTAGGTCCCCTATTTTTTTCTTTTCCGATTGCCCTTTTATGAGGGGTTATAAAGTTTTTATAAAAGAGAAGATTGATCTGGTTTTGCCTGAAAAAGCAGGGCGTTTTCGGATATAATCCTTTGTTTTATAAAGAATTTTAAGCTGTTTTAGGATTTAAGGACCCATGCAAGAAGAATTGCAAAGCATTATCGCTGAAGCCAAAGAAGCGATTAAAGATGTTCAAGATCTAGGTAAACTCGACGAACTGCGCGTGCAGTTCCTTGGTAAGAAAGGCGCGCTGACCGGCATGATGAAAATGCTCGGTAAACTATCAGCCGAAGAACGTCCTAAAGCGGGGCAAGTGATTAACGAAGCCAAGCAAACTGTTCAATCACTGCTTAACGAGAAAAAACGCCAGCTAGATGACGCTAAGCTAGCGCAAAAATTGGCTGAAGAAACCATTGATGTTACTTTGCCGGGTCGCGGTGTTGATGTCGGTTCTCTACATCCGGTAACGCGTACGTTAAGTCGTATTGAAACCCTATTCTCGAAAGCAGGTTTCACCGTTGAAACCGGTCCGGAAATCGAAGACAATTGGCATAACTTTGAAGCGTTGAATATCCCGGAAACGCATCCGGCGCGTGCCATGCACGATACTTTCTATATCAACGAAAACACCGTTCTTCGTACCCACACTTCCGGTGTACAGATTCGTACTATGGAAAACAAACAGCCGCCTTTACGTATTATCGCGCCGGGTCGTGTATATCGTTGTGACTCTGACCAAACTCATACGCCGATGTTCCACCAAGTGGAAGGGCTGATTGTCGAGAAGAATGCCAGTTTTGCGCAACTTCGTAGCCTACTGATTCAATTCCTACGTGAATTCTTCGAAGACGAAAACCTACAAACCCGTTTCCGTCCGTCTTATTTCCCGTTTACTGAACCGTCAGCGGAAGTGGATATTTCGACAGACCTCTTCGGTGAAGGCCGTTGGTTGGAAGTGCTTGGTTGCGGCATGGTGCATCCAAAAGTATTGGAAAACGTTGGCATCAACCCAGACGAGTACACAGGCCTAGCATTTGGTTTGGGTGTCGAGCGTTTGGCAATGTTGCGTTACAACGTAAAAGACCTACGTCAGTTCTTTGAGAACGACATGCGTTTCCTACAACAATTTAAATAATTCTGCTGCAAGCGACTAAACAATAAAGGCACTGATCAAAAATGAAATTTAGTGAGAATTGGTTACGTCAATGGACCAACCCGGAATGGAATGCTAACGAGCTAGCTGAAGAGTTAAGCTTAGCTGGTTTGGAAGTTGATGATGTAGAACCGGTAGCAGGTGAGTTTACCAATGTGGTTGTTGGTCACGTTGTATCGATGGAAAAGCACCCAGACGCGGATAAACTGAACGTTACGCAAGTTAATGTTGGCGAAGAAGAATTAGTACAAATCGTATGTGGTGCGAAAAACGTTCAACCAGGGCAAAAAGTTTGCTGTGCAATGGTTGGAGCAAAGCTACCGGGCGACTTCAAAATCAAAAAAGCCAAGTTACGCGGCGTACCTTCAAACGGCATGTTGTGTGGTGCGACTGAAATCGGTCTGCCGGATGATGGTGTTGATGGTTTGCACCTACTGCCGGAAGACGCGCCGATCGGCATGGATGTTCGTGAATATTTAGAATTAAACGATATGTCGATTGATGTCGATTTGACGCCAAACCGCGCCGACTGTTTTAGCGTCATGGGTATTGCCCGTGATGTGAATGCCATCAGCGGTGCAGGTTTAACCGTTCCTTTTGAGGAAAAAGAAATGGCTGGCTCAACAGCGTGTTCTGTAGAAATTGATGTGCAAGAGCCGCAAGCTTGTCCTAAATATCTAGGTTGTATGGTTACCGGTTTTAACGCTAAAGCGGAAACGCCGCGTTGGATGAAACAGCGTCTTGAGCGCTCTGGTCTTCGTCCATTAAGTTTAACGGTTGATATCACTAACTATGTATTGTTGGAGATGGGTCAGCCGATGCACGCGTTTGACTCGGATAAGCTGCAAGGTGCAGTGCAAGTTCGTATGGCGCAAAACGGTGAAAAACTAACGACGCTAGATGAAAAAGAAGTGACGCTAAGCGACGATACGTTGGTTATTGCTGATGACTCCGGCGCGATTGCGCTGGCCGGTATTATGGGTGGTCTAAGCACGTCGGTGACTGATGAAACTACATCTATCTTCTTCGAGTGCGCACACTTTGCACCGTTAGCGATTACCGGTAAAGCCCGTAAATACGGTTTGCACACGGATTCGTCAATGCGTTTTGAGCGTGGTGTTGATCCTCAGCTACCAGAGCGTGCGCTAAACCGGGCGTTAAGTCTATTGCTTGAGATTGCCGGCGGTGAAGTCAGCGCTATCGATGCAAAAATTTCTGCGGAAAATATTCCTGCGCCAGCACAAATTACGTTGCGTGCGAAAACGGTTACCGACAAATTAGGTGTTGCTGTGTCTGCTGAGCAGATTGAAGATATCTTTACTAAGCTTGGCTTTGGGATTGAAGCGATAGATGGTGGTTGGTCTATGACAGCGCCGTCATACCGTTTTGATATGCAAATCGAGATGGATTTGGTGGAAGAAATCGGTCGTATCTACGGTTATAACAATCTACCGGAAGACCCAGTTCTTGCGCCAATTACTCTACGTGAACTACCGGAATCGGAACAAGAACTAATGGCGTTGAAAACGGCCTTGGTGCAAAACGGTTACAACGAAGTGGTGACCTACTCTTTTGTGGAAGAGAAAAAGCAGCAAGCGATTGCACCGGATTTGCCGTATGTTCTACTACAGAACCCAATTTCGGAAGACATGAAAGCAATGCGTACTACTCTGTTTCCAGGTCTTTTGCAGTCGATTGCCTATAACCAAAATCGTCAGCAAGGACGCGTTCGTATGTTCGAATCTGGTTTGGTTTTCTATAAAAACGACCAAGATGAGACCGGCGCAACCCAAGTGCCTATGTTAGCAGGCGCTATCGTTGGTCCGGTTGCCGCTTCAGGTTGGGATGAGAAACCGCGTAATGCAGATTTCTTCGACCTGAAAGGCGATGTAGAAACGTTATTACGTATGAGCCATCAGCTAGGTAAGATTCGTTTTGAAGCTTGTAACAATCCGGCTCTGCATCCCGGTCAGTCGGCATCGTTGATGAAAGACGGCAAAGAAGTGGGGATTATCGGTCAGTTGCATCCGCAATTGGTGAAAACCATGGGAGTCTCCGGCACGGTGTTTATGTTCCAAGTTCGTCAAGATGCTTTGCTGACAATGGAGATTCCAGCAGCAGAGAAAATATCTAAATTCCCTGAAGTACAGCGTGATTTGGCGTTTGTGGTAGAACAGTCTTTGCCGGTACAGCAACTATTGGATGCAGTGAATGTTGAGTCTGAAATTCTTCGTTCAGTCGATATTTTTGATATCTACCGTGGGCAAGGAATTGAACCGGATCAAAAGAGTGTTGCTTTGACCTTAAAGCTACAACACCAAGATCGTACTTTGGAAGATGCTGAAGTAGAAAGTTTAGTTGAGCAAATTTTGCAGTCGGCAAAATCTGCGGTGAACGCAGAATTGCGTTAATAAAAAAGAATAATTGATTAGGGGTACAAAGGATGTCTGTGGAAAAATCAGATACTTTAACCAAAGCGCAAATTGCGCAAGATCTATCAGATACATTCGGCTTTAACAAGCGTGAGTCTAAAGAGCTGGTCGAACAGTTCTATGAAGAAATCAGTGATGTATTGGTTTCGGGTGAGCAGATTAAATTATCCGGTTTCGGTAACTTTGAACTGCGTGATAAAGCGTCTCGTCCAGGCCGTAACCCGAGAACTGGTGAAGATGTTCCTATTTCGGCACGAAGAGTGGTAACATTTAAACCAGGTCAGAAATTACGCGCACAAATAGATAGTTTTGATGGCAACCACTAAAGCAAAATCGATCAATATTGACGCAATTCCAGCGAAGAAATACCTCACTATTGGTGAGGTATCGCGTTTTACCGGTATTAAAGACCATGTATTACGCTACTGGGAGCAGAATTTTGTTCAGTTAACGCCTTCTAAAAGAAGCGGACGACGTTATTACCAACGTGATGATGTCTTGTTGATTATTGAAATCAGCCGCCTCTTAAATGAAGAAGGGTTGACCATTGTCGGTGCGCAAAACCGCTTAAGCAAGCAGCAAAAAAATAAAGCGGATGTTGCTCCATCCTTCGAGCCTGTTCAGCAAACCATTGCCGAAGTTGATTCAGCCGCTCAGCCAAAAGTCGATTCCTCTCAGTTGCAACAAGCTCTGCAAATCGCAGAAGTGCTCCAGCAACAAATCAACGCCTTCCAAAAACACCTTAAAGAAAACTATTAGTTATCTAAACCTCATTCTTAATCGGAGTGTAGCGCAGTCTGGTAGCGCAGCAGTCTGGGGGACTGTTGGTCGTCGGTTCAAATCCGGCCTCTCCGACCAATCTATGTTTGCTTCCCGTTTTACCTCAATTTATTAAACATGCATTTTAATTAATTATTTTTTTGAGTTGGAATCGAAGCTCTATTTGGAGCTGACGAAGGGACTTGAGGTTACTTCCAATAACGTTTAATTAATTCGTGTGCATGCAGGCAGAAGAATTCTTTGCTCTGTTTACAGAGTACGCCTTTACTTGGATCGGGAAGTTCGGGAAATAGGCTGTAGAGAACTTGGGCCGGAATCATGTAATACAGGTCGGTAATTTCGTCGTAGCTGCGAAACTGCGCTTTCTGTAGATAAGGTTGTAAGCTTAGCGGAAAGGCTTCTTGTTGATAACTTCCTTCGGTTGCAGTCATTTCAAAAAGATAGCTGCCGCTGTAGAAAATTTCGACTTCTGGACAATTTGCATGTGATGTTTGCAGAACAAAGAAGTGTAGATATTGCTGTTCGGTATCCAGTAATAAACCAAGATAGGGTAATTGGTCGTCTTGACGCAGTAATTGGACGGCTTGCAGATAATTCATAAAAGTGAGTTTTATTTGCGGGCGAGCTTCTATTATAAACCCACACGACATAAAAAAATAAGCGCTATTGAGGCCGTCCAATAGCGCTTATTTGTATAGCGACTAGCAATAAATTATGAATTAATTGTGTAGGTCGTGCCGGAATTTTTACATTTAACAACCATCTGTTGTTTTAAGTCTGCCTTAAAAAGACTCACAGGCTTTAATCTCACTTCTCCACCAGCGTTATGAATGGCATCGTGTAGTTTTTGTGATTGCGGGTTTTCAATAAACCCGGAATGAATCTCATCAATAACAGAAAAATTTTGAATATCGTTTGTTGTTATTTTCATTGTCTATTCCATTGAGCGCTTCGAAGGAGGTTAATCCCTCAATAAATATGCGATATTTATCAAGAACTTTGGATAATAACCAACCAGAGTAAATGGTTATTTCAGGAACGGATTATAGAGGCTGAGAGAAAAAAATTCACTTGGTGAATTTACGTAGCAATAAGAGATAGTTTTTTCGGATGGGAAAATAAAAAAAACTCCCAAATCCATTTGAGAGTTATCTGCAGTTTGAGGATTGATGTTGAAATTAATCCCGTATAGTTCGATGGCGGTAACTTTCTGCAGCTAAATAACAACCTCCTGTTATTAGGGCAACTGACCATGCAATGATCAAACCTATAGAAATCAATGTAATGCCTTGTGTTAAGTCTTGCAAAATACTGACGTATAGGCCATAGCCAAACAGTAGTACAAAACCGATTGTGCCAAAAGCCTGTGTACAGCGACCTGTGAAGATAAGTAATTGCGGGCTCATGGTAGTTTCCTTGCCAATGCAAGCACTGGTATAAATTAGAGACTAAGTAAATTTAAGTACTAATTTACCTGTGGTACGTAAAAATTACAATACCTGAGTTAAGGAAATTTAATAAAAATTATCGTTATAGATAAAAGTATGTTTTTTTACTGTTAATTCATGCTTGATAAGTTGCGTTTTAATTTTCCGACACTCATGTTTAAATATGGGCGCTGCGATAGGTATCCGACTAATAATAAGATTAGGCTGCCGGCAATAAATGTCGTAAACCATAATTCGGGTGAAATTTTCGGGTTAGCGTCCAAAATATTTACTGATATCATGACACTGATTGCTTGCGCAAAGCTAGCGGCAAGTACGGCTGCTAAGAGTCCAAGTAATATAAATTCGCTGAGGCCGATTAGACGGATTTGTCGACTACTTGCACCTAAGGTTCTTAGTAACAGCCAAGTTTGTATTCGTGCTTGCTGACTCGCTAAGGTGGCACTAAACAGGACGGCGATACTAGCAGCTAGTGTAAAGAAGAATAAGGCACTAACGCCGGATGCGGCTTGATCCATGATTTCGCGAATCTGCTCGATGATTTGTTGTACGTCGACCAATAATGCTCCTGAAGCTTGCTGTGCCATCTGCTGAGTCAATTCATTACGCACCGTTTTATTATCGATAAATAGGCTGCTTAGATAACTGACCGCCAGCGGTTTTTCCGAATTCGGTTCGACGATAAAGAAAAAATTCAATCGGAAGCTTTGCCAGTTTAAAGAGCGGATAGCTCGAACTTGGTAGCGGTATTCAATTCCGGCAAAATCGAAGCTTAAACGGTCGCCTAACTTTATGTCAAAAGCCTCGGCAATGCTTTCTTCAACGGTTACACCTAAGCCGCTATATTCAGAGTCGGGTAACTGTTCAATGATTTCATTGTATTTTGGGGTCTCGCTGCTTACAGCAATATTGGCTTCTCGTTGCAGTAAGCGCTGTGCTCTCAGTGTTGGCATTTGTTCAGAGGTTAACTGTATGCCGTTTTTAGCGATTAATCTGCCGCGTGCTACGGGGACAAAATCGGGCGTTAATTGTTGTGCTGCAAATAGGTTTTTAACTGTATCGAGTTGATAAGGTTGAACATTAACTAAAAAAGTATTGGGTGTTTTTTCAGGCAAACTGCTTTGCCAGTTATTGATTAGTTCTTGACGGACAAAAGTCATTAAAATCAAAACAAAAAGCACTAGGCCGATAGAGACTAACTGAATTTTTATCAGTTCCGGTTGCTTAAGCAGGGCAGCAATCGATAAACGCAGCCAGCCGCGGGTGTGCATGTGAGTTTTCTGTAGCGCCCACAATAAGGCGCTGGCGCAGAGATAAAAGATAATACTCAATAAAGCGCCAATGCTCAGTACCCAACCAAGGAAATTCATCTGCACGATAACGCTCATTAAGATCAATACCAATGCAAACGAAATAACCCAGTGACGCATCTGTTGGCGTTTTGAGGTTTGTTTGAAAACCTGTAGCGGCGAAGTTTGCATGGCGGTTTGATAGGCTTGCCAAGCAAAACTCCACAATACTAAGATGCCGCTTACTAAGCCAATTAATGCGGCATAGACATAGCTGGCGTGTATGAAGAGTGTGAATAGCGTTTCCAGCCATGGTGAGGCTAATAGAATTAGGCAGAGGCCAAGTACGACACCGAGCAAACTACTACTGAAACCAATCCAGAAAAACTGCCAAGCAAACAGACGGCGCAGTTGTTTGTTTCTGCCGCCAAAAGCGCGTAATAGCGCGAGGCTACTGCGCCAGCGATTTAGGTAAAAGCGACTGGCAATCAAAATGCTCAAACCTGCCACAAAAACGGCTGACAAGGCGGCTAAGTCGAGAAACAGCCAGGCGCGATCAAGGGTTTTTTGCAGATCTTCATTTGGAGCCTGCGCCGAGATTAAGTCGATAAATTCCGGTTTGGCGTTTTCAAATTCGCGGACAAATTGCTGGATGTTCTGAGTGTTTCCGGCTAGCGATAATTGATAGGTGATGCGACTGCCGGGTCCGATAAGTTGAGTGCTGTCTAAATCCTGTAGCGGCATAATCACTTGCGGCGCAAACTGTGCCATTGGATTAATCAAACTATTCGGTTCAACGGCACCGGCTAATGCAAATTTTTTCTCACCAAGTAGCAGTTGGCTGTTGCCGTTTAGATTCATTAACTGCATTAATTTTGGTTCAATCCATACCGTGCTGGAAGTGAGTGCTTTAAAAGGCAGTTGTGAGTTAAGGATTCGTTCGCCACGTAAAGGCTGACTCTTCTCGACGGCAGTTAAATTGACCAGTTGGAAAGCTTCTTGAGGTTTTTCAACCAATGCCATGGTGACAAAGCTGAGGCTTTTTTGAGTCTGTAGATTTAATTTGTCGGCTTGATTTTGCCAGTGCTCATCTATCGGTCTTGAAGAGCGCAAGACCAAATCGGCCCCAAGGCTGTTGGCCGCTTTTTGTAACATACTCTGTTTAATACTTTCGCCTAAGTGAGTTATGGTGGTGACACTCATACTGGCAATGGATATGGCGATAAACAGCCAAAGCCAGTCACCTTGTTTAAAACTGCGGTAAAACCAGCGCCAAGCGATGAAGGGTTCGTTGAGAAGAGTATTTTTAGCAGACATATGAGACTTCCGTTTTTGTCAGCAGTACGATTACCAAGGTTGCAATTGACCATGTTGCAGTTGTAGAACTTGATCGCACTGCTTGGCGTAGTTCATATCGTGGGTCACTAATACCAAAGTGGTTTGATGGGTTTGATTGAGCTCAAACAGCAGTTCCTGAATCTGTGCCGCGGTGTGCTCGTCCAAATTACCGGTCGGTTCATCAGCAAACAGAATGCTTGGCGTGGTGACAAATGCGCGGGCAATGGCAACACGCTGTTGTTCGCCGCCGGAAAGTTGTGCCGGTAGATGGTGAGCGCGATTGCTTAAGCCTACTTTATCTAAAGCTGCCAAGGCTTTGTCACGAGCGTCTTCGATTTGAAACAGTTCCAATGGCATCAGAATGTTTTCTAAGGCATTCATACTGGAAAGCAGTTGAAAGTTCTGGAATACAAAGCCGACCTGCTGGGCACGGATTTGTGCGCACTGGTCTTCATTTAAATGATTGAGTGCATGACCAAGTAGTGAGATATTGCCGGAACTTGGTTTTTCCAGACCGGCCATAATAGAAAGCAAAGTCGATTTGCCGGAACCGGAACGACCGACAATCGCTAAGGTCTGCTCCGGTTCTAACGTTAAATTACAGCCATTAAGAATATCCAGAGTTTGTTCATCACTCTGAACACGGTAGCTGATATTCTCTAAAGCAAGAATTGGGTTGGAAATCGTGGCAGCAGCTGTGGTCATGACTTATCCTTGAGTGTGGATCTTGGCGATGAATGGAAGATAAATGCAATTTACTACTAAATTAGCACGTCTTAATTATGGCGTTTTCAACTTGCTTATGTTGGCTTTATTGCTGACTAATCCTATTGCAGTCAGCGCACAACAACAAGCACCAGAGATTGGAAATATCAGTAAGTTGTCAATGCCGGCCAAGGTGTTGGTGTTTGGTGATAGCTTAAGTGCCGCCTATGGCATCGAAAAATCGCAAGGCTGGGTAACATTACTTGCCGAACGTTTACAGCAGTTCAACCCAAAAATTACTGTGCATAATGCGAGTCTAAGCGGCGAAACCACTTCTGGTGGTATGCAGCGCCTGCCGAGTATTTTGGCTCTGCAAGAGCCTAATTTGATGATTTTGGAACTGGGGGCGAATGATGCACTACGTGGTCAAAATCTTTTGCAGACCAAAGCCAATTTAGAACGCATGATTCAACTCTGTAAGCAGCAAGCGCAGGGCTGCCAAGTTATTCTGTTAGGCATTCGCTTGCCTTCAAACTATGGCCCGGCGTATGAAAAGCTGTTGGTTAAAATTTATCGAGATTTAGCGCACAAGTATCAATTAAGCTTTGATCCTTTCTTTTTGCAGGATGTTGCTCTGGAGCCGGATTTAATGCAAGACGATGCTTTGCATCCAAATGCCGCTGCGCAAACAAAGATTGTTGAGCGTCTCTGGCCTCTGGTTAAAGCCTATTTCTAGATTTGCATTAACTTTTCTATCTTAAGTCAGTTCGCTTAACAAAGGCCTTTGCTATATTGGATGCGATGAATTCCGATTAATAAGAGAATGATTATGCAAAATCAGTTGCGCGCCGCATTGGAAGCGATTCGTGGAGTTAAAATTCCGGAATTCCCGCAAGAAGTTATTGAGTTAGACAATGAGATCAACAGTAAATTTGCCAATGTGCATAAAATTGTCTCTATTCTAGAGCAGAATATTACGCTCTCCGGTGAAGTGATGCGATTGGTCAATTCACCGATTATCAAACTAAAACAGCCGGTCGATAATATTCGCGATGCGGTTAATGCGATGGGCTTGGAGCAATTGCGTAATCTTGTCGTGGCCGCCGCATTTAAACGGCTGTTTAATTCCGGTAGTCTACAACGCGATATTCTTGAACATAGTGTCGACGTTGCTTTCTGTATGGCGTATCTCACTGAATTTGTGCACGGTGTGCCGCGCGATCAAGCTTATATGATGGGGCTGTTCCATAATGCCGGCAGTTTGTTGCTGGCGGCTAAGAATCAGGAAGCGTATGAGAAATTATTCAGTATGAGTCTCGTTAATCCTGTTCGTTTACTTGCCAAAGAGCGTGAAGTAATGGGCGCAGATCATTGTATGGTCGGTGTTCTTGTCGCCAAGAAATGGCAACTTCCAATGGCGATTATTAATGGCATTATGTTGCACCATAGCGCTAATCTAACTCGCATTAGCAATGAAGAAGTGCGTTCGATGGTGGCGATGTTACAGTTGTCGAATGCCGTGGTGGCAGAAATTTCCATTGGTGCCTACCGTGGTGAAGAAATGAAAGCTTTTGAAGAGCATGCTGTGCAAGAATTGATGTTAGATGAAGAAGTGGTTGCAGAGCTGCGCGCCAACTTAATTACCTATAATCATAAAAGTTAAAAGCCGTTTAAGAGGTTCTTAAACGGCTTTTCGCTGTGTAAGTTAATACATTAATGCTGTGTACTGACTTCTTCGTCTTTATTCGCTAGATAGACTTTCAGCGCCGGCGATTTGGTACGGATATTAAAAGTTAGCCGAGCGACATCATCAAATTGCTTGGCGAAATGCACGGTCATACCTTCCTGTAGATATTCCGGTAGTTCTTGATAATCCTTGCGGTTATCTTCCGGCAGAATCAATTCTTTAATCCCTAAACGACGTGCCGCAATGACTTTTTCACGAATCCCGCCGACCGGTAAGACTTGACCGGTCAGACTGAGTTCACCGGTCATGGCAATCGGTGTTTTCACCGCTTCGTCACGCGCCAGCGAAAGCAGGGCGGTCGCCATGGTAATACCGGCACTCGGGCCGTCTTTTGGTGTTGCACCATCCGGTACATGTAAATGCACAAACGCCTTATCGAAGAACTCAGGGTCGGCTTTGTATTTATCCAGATTCGAGCTGATAAAGCTGTAAGCAATACCGGCGGATTCTTGCATTACATCGCCCAATTGACCGGAGAGTTTAAAGCCGCGGTTATGGGTGTGCACGCGGCTTGCTTCTATTGTTAGCGTCGCGCCGCCCATTGAGGTCCACGCCAAGCCGGTGACGGTACCGGTTTGTTGATTCAGTTTTTCCGGATGGAAGCGCGGTTGACCAAGCATTTCTTGCAATTCATTCACATGAATCTTGGCATTGTCGATTTCACCGGTGACCAGTTTGATTGCCAGTTTGCGAATTAATTTACCAAGCTGTTTTTTCAGGTTACGTACGCCGGACTCACGCGCATAACCTTCAATCACATGGCGAATTGCCGGTGTGGTAATTTGCACTTGTTCTTTGCTGATGCCGGATTCTTCCAGCAGGCTAGGCCACAAGTGATGTTTGGCAATGTCGATTTTCTCTTCGGTAATATAACCGGACAGGCGAATCACTTCCATACGATCCAGCAACGGCCCGGGAATGGTATCTAGGGTATTGGCGGTACAGACAAACAGCGTTTTCGACAGATCGAAACGCAAGTCCATAAAGTGATCCATAAATTCGCTGTTCTGTTCCGGATCAAGCACCTCCAATAACGCAGAAGCCGGATCACCGTGGTAAGACGAACCGATTTTATCAACCTCGTCCAGCATAATCACCGGATTGGCAGTTTCGCAATCTTTTAACGCCTGCATGAATTTACCCGGCATGGCGCCGATATAGGTGCGGCGATGGCCTTTGATCTCGGCCTCGTCGCGCATACCACCAACCGAGAAACGATAGAACTTACGTCCCAAGGCTTCGGCGATGGACTTACCAATCGAAGTTTTACCGACACCCGGCGGGCCGACTAAACAGATAATCGAACCGGATACTTCGCCTTTTAAAGCACCGACCGCGAGGAATTCCAAGATGCGTTGTTTTACATCATCCAGACCGTCGTGTTTTTTATCGAGCACTTTGCGAGCGCGTTTTAGATCCAGTTTGTCTTCGCTGTATTGTCCCCACGGCAGTTGCGTCAGCCATTCGAGCCAGTTGCGGGCAACATTGTATTCCGGCGACTGCGGGTCAAGAATCGATAGCTTGCTCAGTTCTTCTTCGGCTTTATTCAAAGCTTCCTCGGTCAGCGCCAGCTTTTCCATGCGCTCTTCAAAACGGTCGCGGTCGAGGGTTTGGTCGTCTTTAACAATCCCGAGTTCTTTTTGGATCTCTTTTAGTTGCTGGCGCAGGAAGAAATCACGTTGATGGTCGGTCAAGGACTCTTCAACACGTTCACGAATATTGACCTGCAAGCGGGTTACTTCCACTTCATGTTTCAGCAGTTGTAATACCTGTTCCAAGCGACGTTCTAAATCGAAAGTCTCCAAGACTTGCTGTAATTTATCGTTTTCGGCTGTGGTCAGGCTGGCTGCGAAATCAGCCAAGCGCGACGGTTCGGTGGCGCTATAGCGATTGAGAAAGTATTTCAGTTCTTCCGAATACAGCGGATTAAGCGGTAGCAATTCACGGAAGGCGTTCATAATCGCCATGCCATGCGCTTTCAAGACATCATCACTACAGGTAATAATATCTTGCGGATAGCTGACCACGGCACGATACGGCGCTTGATTCGATACCCAGAAATCGATCTGCAGACGGCAGATACCTTCGGCGACCAATTGAATATAGTCGTCGCGGATTTTTGGGTTACGGACGCGGATTAGTGTGCCGATACGGCTGAAATCATCAACTGGGGTTTTGTGATGTTCTTCATGGTCGACATACACCAAGCCAATGTATTGGCATTTGTTCTCTTTAATGGCGTTGAAAGTTTCTTCCCAAGTTTCACGAGCCAACAATACCGGCAGTTGTTGTCCGGGAAAGAAAGGGCGCTCTTTAACCGGCAATAGATAAATCTCTTGCGGAAGATTTTGATCTTCATGTGCGAGTTCGCCAAAAACCGTCGAATCATTTTGGCTAGAAGCGTCGGCCTTTTCTTTTGCTTGGCTAAGGATGTCGATTAGGTTCTCCGCCAATTCCGGATTAATGCTGCTCTGCACTTCGCCATTTATCTCAATCATAACCGGCGTTTTATTCTCTTGTGCGGACGGATTCGGCACAGCGGTTTCCAGCGTCGACTTGTCGGTCGCTTCTTGTTCGTTTTCCGGCTGAGTGTTATCGACACTCGGCTCAAACAAATCCTGCTTATCACTCATGATGTTATAAATTGCCTTTAAATTTTCCGCAGCGGGAGCAAGCGGTTATGGGTCGTGTTATGAATACGGTATGATATGGGGCTGAAATTTAAAGATTCAAGGGAAGAAGATGCAAAATACGCCAATTAAAATCGGATTTGTCACCGTTTCGGATCGAGCCAGTCGCGGCGAGTATGAAGACCTTGGTGGCCCGGCGATGCAAGAGTGGATTGGAAAGGCCTTAACCAATGATTGGCAGCCGGTAGCTCGGGTGATTGAAGACGAGCAGGGATTAATTGAAAGTACCCTGAAACAGCTGGCTGATGAGGATAAATGTTGCTTGATTTTGACCACCGGCGGAACCGGACCAGCCAAACGCGATGTGACCCCGGAAGCCACTGAAGCGGTGTGTGAAAAAATTCTAGATGGTTTTGCCGAGCAGATGCGTGCGGTATCACTTCAGTATGTGCCGACCGCGATTCTATCGCGCCAGATTGCCGGCATCCGCGGCGAGAGTTTAATCATCAATCTACCGGGCAAACCGTCCGCAATTGGTGAATGTCTGGAAGCGGTTTTCCCGGCAGTACCTTATTGCGTTGATTTGATTGAAGGGCCTTATTTAGAAACCGATGAAGCTTTTGTCAAGGCGTTCCGCCCGAAGCATGCTAAAAAGCCAAGTGCGTAACCGATTGGTAAGGAGACCAAGTTTATGAGCAAATTAAATTACCAATACGACGGTTTAGAATCGATCATCGATTTTGTTCGATGGGGCGGTTCACTGTTTACCAAATCGGAACTGTTTTTCGGACACGGTACCGATAATGCATTTGATGAAGCCAAATTATTGACATTTCATGTTCTGCAATTGCCGCAAAATATTCCTGATAACTATTGGAATGCGCGCTTGACGCATGTCGAGAAGCAGCAGGTTACCGAACTGTTTCGGTTACGGATTGAAACGCGCAAGCCGGCAGCTTATTTAACTGGCGAAGCCTGGTTTGCCGGATTGCGTTTTATTGTTTCTGAAGCGACCTTGGTGCCGCGCTCGCCGATTGCGGAATTGATTGCCAAACGCTATGAACCTTGGGTTAATGCCGAGCAGGTTACCAATGTATTAGATATGTGCACCGGCAGTGGTTGTATCGGAATTGCCTCTTTACAAGCCTTTCCGCATGCCGAAGTTGATCTGGTCGATATTTCTGAAGATGCTTTAGAGATCGCTCAGCAGAATGTTGAGCAGTTTGGCTTAGAAGAATTTGCGCATCCGATTCAATCCGATCTGTTTAGCAATCTACAAGGCAAGCAGTACGATTTAATCGTTTCCAATCCGCCGTATGTTGATGAAATCGAAATGACTCATCTGCCGGAGGAGTTTCAGCGCGAACCGGCATTAGGCTTGGCGGCCGGTAAAGACGGTTTGGATTTGGTACGTCGAATCTTAGCCGAAGCACCTCAGTATCTTAAAGACGATGGTGTGTTGATTGTCGAAGTCGGCGTATCGCAATTCTATCTGGAACAAGAATATCCTGAGTTACCTTTCTACTGGTTTGAGTTTGAACATGGTGGTGAAGGCGTGTTTGCGATTCAGAAATCCGAACTGGAAGTGTTTGCCGATGAAATTCAGCAACGACTGGCGCCGGCCTAAATAAAAACGGAAAATGGCATACTTATCGCTTTGCTCGCTGGTAGCTATGATAAAAGACAAATTTTTGCCGTTTTACGGCATGTAAAGTTGATATGAGTGTGGATGCTTATGTACGGTTTTTCGCCTAAAAACATTTTTCTCGCCCTAGGAATTGTTGTCGGTACGGCAATGTGGATTCCGTCTCTGGTTGTTGCTCAAGATAGTCCGCTGCTTGATTTGGGAGCGGAGCTGGAGCAGTTGAAAGGGAAACAACCGGCTACCGAACATGCGGCACCAAAACCGGCCAGCATTCAGCCGACAACTCAAGTAAGCCCAGCGCCGAAAAAGAAGGTCGAACCGGTACATACTGCCGTTGAACATCGCATTGATGAACCGTTACACTGGGGTTATTCAGGAAGTGAAGGGCCGAAATACTGGGGAGAACTCAGCGCGGAATTCAGTACCTGCAAAAACGGCAAAAATCAATCGCCGATTGATTTACGAGATGCTAACGCAGTTGGCACGCAAGGCTTGGCGGATTTGGACATTCGCTATCGTGACGTCCCTCTAAAAATCGAAAACAACGGCCATTCGATTCAAGTCAATTATCCGCTTGGCAGCTATATTAAGGTCGGCGGCAAACGTTATGAATTGCTGCAATACCATTTCCATACACCGAGCGAACACATGAAAGAAGGCTTTAATTACCCGATGGAAATGCATATTGTGCATCGTGACGGTGATGGCAATTTTGCGGTTATCGGCGTGATTTTCCAAGAAGGTGAAGAAAACGAATACCTGAATACTTTGTTAAATGTACTACCTAAAAAAACGGCAAAGCAGAAAATTTATTCCGCATTAAGTGTTAATCCGGCGTACTTTATTCCGGCTAATACCGAGTTCTATAAATACAGTGGCTCATTAACGACACCGCCATGTACTGAAGGGGTTTACTGGATGGTATTTAAGCAACCGATTACGGCATCCGCCGAACAGATTCAACAGATGAATGAAGTGATGGGGGTGAATGCCCGCCCGGTCAATCCGGTTAACTCAAGAACCATTCTGAAGTCTTGGTCAGAAGTAGGCCAACAAGAACCGATATATGAATATTATTAACGGTATAGCTCGGTATATTCAGCAGGAATTTTTTTCGGTTTGTGGCTGTCTAAACTGATACAGACATAAATGCTTTCGGCCTTAAATACGGTTTTATTGTCTGCAAGTCGCACAAATTCAAAAAAGCGTTCACGTTGGCAGCAGCCGATTTGTTTGCCAATCCACGTTTTCAGTTCTATTTCCTCGCCGGCATAACAACTTGCTAGATATTGCATCTGGTGTTGGTAAACCGCCAAAATTCGATTAAGTCGCTTTTGCATGTCGGTATTAATGCCGACAGATTGTGCATGTGCCCATGCGATTTTCTCCATCCAATTCAAATAACTTTTGTTATTCACGTGTCTAAGAAAGTCTAAGTCGGTTTCTTGTACGGTATAAATTTCAGAGTAGTTGTTCAAAAACTTCGTGCCTTCGTGCCTTCGTGGTGAATTTCCAGTAAAATACGCCGCAATTATAAAAATTTAAAGAAGATGTAAGCGTATGTCAGGAAATACTTTAGGTCAAAATTTTCGCGTCACCACTTTTGGTGAGAGTCACGGTTTAGCGCTTGGTTGTATCGTAGATGGTTGTCCTCCGGGATTAGAGTTGTGCGAAGCGGATATTCAAGCCGAGTTGGATCGCCGTAAGCCTGGAACGTCTAAGCACTCGACTGCGCGTCGCGAAGACGACGAAGTACAAATCCTATCCGGTGTGTTTGAAGGCAAAACCACCGGTACGCCAATCGGCATGATTATTCACAATAAAGACCAGCGTTCAAAAGACTATTCAAAAGTCGCGGAGACTTTCCGTCCGGCGCACGCAGATTACACTTACACGCAAAAATACGGTTTTCGTGATTACCGTGGTGGCGGTCGTTCTTCGGCGCGCGAAACTGCAATGCGCGTCGCTGCCGGTGCAATTGCTAAGAAATACCTAAAAGAGCGTTTGGGTGTCGAAGTAAAAGGTTACCTTTCTCAACTTGGGCCGATTAAGGTCGAAAATGTGACTTGGCCGTTTGATAACGACAATATCTACTTCTGCCCGGATGAACAGAAATCGGAAGAAATTCGTCAATACATGGATGATTTGCTGAAGAAAAAAGATTCGGTCGGTGCCAAGATTTCGATTATCGCGAAAAATGTTCCGGTTGGCTTAGGCGAACCGATTTTCGATCGTTTGGATGCGGATTTGGCGCATGCGTTAATGAGCATCAATGCGGTGAAAGGCGTAGAAATTGGTGACGGTTTTGAAGTGGCAGGGCAG
The DNA here is from genome assembly GCF_017571465.1 of Thiomicrorhabdus marina. Taxonomy (GTDB): domain Bacteria; phylum Pseudomonadota; class Gammaproteobacteria; order Thiomicrospirales; family Thiomicrospiraceae; genus Thiomicrorhabdus; species Thiomicrorhabdus marina. Next base: position 27,975 of record NZ_JAGETV010000018.1, read on the forward strand.
TTGGGGACTGAACACCGTGATGAAATGACCTCGGAAGGTTTCCAGTCAAACCACGCCGGCGGTATTTTGGGCGGTATCTCAACCGGTCAAGAAATTGTGGCGCACATCGCACTGAAGCCGACTTCATCGATTATGACTCCGGGTCGTTCAATCAACACTTCTGGTGAAGATATTGAGATGGTCACCAAAGGTCGCCACGACCCTTGTGTGGGGATTCGTGCCACGCCAATCGCTGAAGCGCAAATGGCGATTGTATTGCTAGATCACTTTATGCGTAATCGAGCGCAGAATGGGGATGTGGTGCCGCCAATCACGGACTTAGCTAGCTTGTAGAAGTCTAAAAGTTGTTATTTCGTTGTTGCGTAATCGCTCGTTTACAAAAGTAAACGTCGCTCAAAGCGCCTAGAAATACCTAACTTTTATCTCGTTCTTGTTTTATCGGTATAAGGAAAACGCTGTAAGATTTTCTTGCGGCGTTTTTTAATTTCTGAAAGCAGTGAATCATAATATGCAAAATTTGAGTTCTAAAGATAGATGTCAGTGCTGGCCTTTGTCGGTTCATTACTTTTTGTATTTTTCCTTACTTGGGACGATTCTGCCGTATTTGGCGCTCTATCTTAGTTCACTGAGTTTTTCGCCGGTGGAGATCGGTCAGTTGATGGCGGTGTTGATGCTGACCAAAGTCATAGCGCCAAATATTTGGGGAGTTTTTTCCGACCGCAGTGGCCGACCGATTCACTGGGTACGACTGGCGACCTTTCTGGCAATGCTGTTTGCTGCCGGTTTGGTGCTGTTCGATCGTTTCTGGTTAATCTTATTGACTTTACTGCTGTTTAGCTTTTTCTGGCATGCCTCCTTGCCGCAATTTGAGTCTTATACTTTTCGTAAGTTAGCGGCCGAAAAGCATCGTTACGGACAGATTCGTTTATGGGGTTCACTCGGTTTTATCGGCGCGGTGCTTGTGCTCGGTTGGCTGTTCGAGTTATACAGTATCGCATTGTTTCCGGTGGTGATGAGTGTGCTGTTGTTGTTTGTATGGGGCAGTACTTTTCTGGTTAAAGACCAGAAATTCGTCGAGCAAGAACATTTCAGTAGCGAGAATTTCCTACAAATTATCCGCCGACCGGAAGTCTTAGCGTTACTCGTTGTCAGTTTTTTGGTTCAGCTTTCGCATGGCGTCTACTACAGCTTTTTCACTATCCAGATGATTGATCAGGGTGTTAGTAAAACCTTAACTGCTTGGCTTTGGGCTCTGGGGGTGGTAGCCGAAATTGCTGTTTTCTGGTGGATGGCGAGCTTGTTTAAACAGTTTAGTATTCGTAATTTAATTCTTATAGCGATTGCTTTAACGGTTTTACGTTGGACGATTACTGGGCAATTAGATCAATATCTTGGCTGGATTCTATTTGCGCAGTTGCTGCATGCCGCCAGTTTCGGTCTGTTTCATGCCTCGGCAATTCATTTAATTGACCGTTATTTTACCGGTGCTCACCACGGTAAGGGACAAGCACTATTTGCTGCATCCAGTCATGGCCTTGGTGGGGCAGTTGGTATGTTTATCGCCGGTTATGCGTGGCAGGCAGGAGGCGCGGAATTGAGTTATGCGATGACAGCGCTGTTCGCTTTATTTGCCTTATTAATTGCATGGCGCTGGGTCAAATAATCGAAAATTAACCGCGCTTGGTTTTCATTGATACAATATCGCCACTTTCAAAAAATGAATTAATGGAGTCAACATATGCGTCTACTTCACACTATGCTTCGTGTCGGTAACCTAGAACGTTCAATTGAGTTTTATACCAAAGTGTTAGGTATGGAACTGCTGCGTCAAAAAGACTATCCGAAGGGCGAATTCACCCTAGCGTTTCTTGGTTATGGCAATGAAGAAGAAAACACCGTGCTAGAACTTACTTACAACTGGGGCGTGGAATCTTACGACCTTGGCGGCGGTTACGGCCACATTGCGATTGAAGTGCCGGACGTTTATAAAGCGGCTGACGATGTAAAAGCTATGGGTGGCAAAATCCTCCGTGAAGCCGGGCCAATGAATGCCGGCTCAACCATTATCGCCTTTGTTGAAGACCCGGATGGCTACCAAATTGAATTTATCGGTGCGGATCACGTTCGTACCTAATTTTTAAAATTTAAGACTGAGGAATAAAAATGTCTGAATTTAATAACGTAACAATTGTGCGTGAAGCTAACGTTTATTTTGACGGCGCAGTAACCAGCCGCAAAGTGGTTTTTGCAGACGGTTCATATAAAACACTAGGGATTATGATGCCGGGTGATTACGAGTTTGGCACCGAAGCCGCAGAAATCATGGAAATGATGGCAGGCGAAGTTGAAGTGCTTCTACCAGGCGAAACTGAGTGGAAAGCAATTCCAGCCGGAGAAAGCTTTGAAGTACCAGCCAACTCAAAGTTTGGCATTAAAGTCAAAACCATCGCCGACTACTGCTGTACTTATATTACTGAATAAATTTTAACAGTAATTTGTCATTGTAAAGGCCAAGCTAAATGCTTGGCTTTTTTTATGTCTAGAGAAAAGATTTTTGACAATTTTGACATTGAAAAAAGTATTTTTAGAAATAGAATGGTGGTTAATTTGATGTTTAGTGAAAATCTGTTTTTGTGGAGAAAGGGGAAATAAAAAAGCCCCCACTGGGAGGGCTTGGGACGCATGGAAGCGTTGCCTACGAAATATCAATTTCTTGGTATGAAAAGCTAAATCATAGACCTTAGTCGGTTACTAATGTGAAGATATTAACAGGATAACTTATGACAAACAACACCATTCTTGGCTTAGACCTTGGTACAAACTCTATTGGTTGGGCACTCTATCATGCTGATATAGACTCCCAAATTACAGGGTTTATTGATTCAGGAGTTCGGATTTTTCCGATGTCAGTTGAAGACAAAACGAAAAATTCGAAAAATGCAGCACGAAGAAGTAAGCGATTAGCCCGACGAGTTATCCAACGCAGAGCTAAACGAAAGCAAAGAATGCTTAATTTTTTAATGAGCTTAGACTTCCTCCCCCAAACCCTTATCAATGAATTACAACCAGAAATTATCCTAAATGACTTAGGTGACCCATACGCACTAAGAGCCAAGGCGTTAGACCATCCTCTAACCTCACATCAATTGGGCAGAGTTTTACTACACCTTGTACAAAGACGAGGGTTTCAATCCAATCGCAAAACACTGTTTGGCGATATGATTGATGATCCTGATTTAATGGAAGTCGTCAGTCAAGAAGCAGAAGTCGAGGCATTAGATAAAGAAGAAGGTGATTATTTACAATCCATTGCCGAATTACGGCAGCAGATTGAACAATCGGGGGCGAGAAGCCTAGGTGAGTATTTATCTCAAATCCCTAATCAAGAACCCAAGCGCAACCGAGACCACCTAAACACACCGCTTCGCACTGACCGTCAAATGTATAAAGACGAATTTTGGCAAATCATCAATACGCAAAAAATTCATCACCCTATTTTAGAAGCACAAGCCGAAGCGTTATATAAAATCATCTTTTTTCAACGCCCTTTAAAATTGCAGAGTGATCGAGTCGGCAAATGTTCGCTTGAACCTAACTCAAAGCGCGCCCGCTGTGCATGGCGTGATTATCAAGAATTTCGCTATCTGCAAGATATTAATAATTTTCAGACTTTCAACAGCTATGAAGGTGAATGGCGAAAATTGCGAGATGATGAAAGAGAAAAACTTGTCGAACTCTTTGAGAATAATGCACACCCAACTTTAACACAAATCAAAAAAACGCTTGGGTTAAGCCGTAATGATAAATTCAATTATGACCGAGCTGATAATAAGAAATTTAAAGGTAATTTGACAAAAATTGAAATCGAGTCAGCCTTTCCTGAATGGCGCACTTTATCTAGTGAACAACAAAGCCAACTTGAAGAAGACGTGATTACCTTTAACAGCAAAAAGGCTCTAAAAAAACGCTTAATCAATCACTGGAATCTAACTCCAGAACAAGCTGTTAAACTTGCTTTAGTCGAATTTGAACCTGAGCACAGCGACCTCTCTTTAAAGGCTATTAGAAAGTTGTTGCCATGTTTACGCCAAGGGATGATGTACTCCGAAGCTAGACAAAAAGCAGGCTATAGCTATAAACCAGAAGAAAAACAAATATTTGAAACTTTACCTATAGCTCCTACACTTGCCAATCCAATTGTAAACCGCGCTCTTTCAGAGCTAAGACGAGTTGTCAATGCGATTATTAAACAACACGGCAAGCCGACTTCGATTCGTTTAGAAATGGCACGCGATTTGGAAATGAACACCAAGCGCTATAAAGCCTTTAATAAACAACAAGCAGACAACACCAAACAAAACGATGAAGCCTCTCAACAGTTCCAAGCAATACGAGAAAAAAACGCGCATCTTGGGCTAAGTAAATACCCAAGTCGTGATGACAAAATTCGTTATCGCCTGTGGCTCGAACAAGGCAAAGTTTGTGCCTATTCGCAAAAACCGATTAGCCAAACGCAACTGTTTTCCGCAGAAACCGAAGTTGACCACATTGTCCCTTATTCAAAATCTTTAAATGATTCTTATATGAATAAGGTGATTTGCTTTGCCCATCAAAATCAATTCAAAGGTCAAAGAACCCCGATTGAAGCCTTTGCTCAAAACCCAGAGCAATGGGAACAAATTGAGCAATTTGTCGCTAAACACTACGACAAACGATTACTGTCTAAACAGCAAGCGTTTTACAAAAAATCTGACGATGATGTCAGTGAAATGATTAACTCACAACTTAATGACACACGCTATATCTCACGGGAAGCTCTGCATTATTTAAAACTTTTAGGAAGTGATGTCACAACCGTTAAAGGACAAATTACCGCTTGGCTAAGACATATCTGGGGGCTTAACCGCTTATTGAATAAAGATGACTCGACAGATAAAAATCGTGCTGACCATCGCCATCATTTGATTGACGCTACGGTGATTGCCTGTATTGACCGTCGTTTTTATAACACGCTAATAAAACTTGCTAAAGAACTTGAACGCACACCCGGAAAGCTAAGAGTTAAAGATTTGCATTTTGAGCCTGTATTTGAGGAGTTCGTTGAAAAGTTGCAAAGCCAACTTGATAGAGTCATTGTTTCTCACACGCCACAACGAAAACTCAGTGGAGCTTTGCATGAAGACACTGGATTAGGATTTAGAGAAGGTTTAGGGACAATCTCGCGTTTGAATGTCAGTTCACTAAAATCCGAACTTTCAAAGAAATTAACCAAAACAACAAACAATGAGGCTAAACAAAAAGTTCTGGACAAGGCTCTTAATGCCATTATTGACGATAGTGTTCGCGAGCAAGTCGCGCAATTTTTATTAAGCGAGAGTGATCAGCCTTGGCCATTGCACAAAGATGGTAAAACGCCAATAAAACGTGTGCGAGTTGTGAAAAGCAAAACAGTGACAAAACTAGCAAAACTGACAGATGAAAAAGTCGGTATTCGCAACCTCGCCGGTGAAATCTTTAAATGGCATAGCTATGGCAACACCCACTGTTTATTAGTGATTCAACCTCAAGACAAAGAGGCCTTCGCCCATCAAATTACGGTTTATGAAGCCGCCCAAAAACTCTCTAAGGGGCAAAATTTAATGGAAGGTTATGACATCCCAGAAAATGCCCGTCACTTTTTTCTTTACAAAAATGACACCGTTCAACTCATGATTAATGACCAGTCAAAATTATTTCTTGTTACCAAGTTTGGTCAGCTATCCCAAGGAAAACAACCAAGACCAAACATTCAACCATTGAACAATGGACTGCCTATAAAAGATGAAGATATTTCTGATTCGATAAAAAATCTAGTCAATAAATATCAAATTCAACCGATAAAGGTTAATGCTATAGGCCAAAAGATGGAATAAACAGATGATAAAGCGCACACTTGAAATCAGTAACCCTGTCTATCTCAAAGCTCGCAAACAGCAGTTAGTCATTGAAAAAGAGCAGGAGGTCGTTGCAAGTGTGCCTTTTGACGATTTGGGAATATTGTTACTCGCTCATCCTCAAATTGTACTAACTCAAGCAGTTATAACAGCGTGCCATGATGTCAATGCGGTCATTATTCACTGCTCAAGTAAATACCTCCCGATTAGTCTTACTCAATCTATTGCTTCTCATAGCTTACATGCCAAAACACTTCGAGAGCAAATTGCACTTTCAACGGTTCGACAGAAACAGCTCTGGCAACAAATCGTAATCGAGAAAATTCATCAACAGCTACATACCCTTTCATTGTTTGGAAAAAATCATCCTGAAATTGAACGCTTAGCCAAAAACGTTCACAGTGGCGATAAACACAACTACGAAGCTCAAGCCGCGCAAAAATACTGGCCAACCCTAATGGGTGCTAACTTTCATCGCGACTTTGAAGAGTCTGGAATCAACCAGCTTCTTAACTATGGTTATGCCATTATTCGAGCCGCGGTAGCAAGAGCAATTGTAAAAACGGGATTTCACCCATCTTTAGGTCTAAACCATCACAATCAATATAACGGTTTCTGCCTAGCCGATGACTTAATGGAGCCCTTTCGACCATGGATAGATGAAATTACATTAAACCAAGAATCTTATAATCTTAATCAGGAAACGAAAGCTAGCTACCTTCAAATTTTAGCAAGTGATGTTTTATTTAAAGATCGTCAGATGCCATTTATGATCGCCCTAGATTATTTTGTCGCGCAGGTTAAGCAGTCTTATCAAGACAAAACTACTCAGCTTCAATTTCCACAACGGATACTTAAATCAGATGGAGGGAATTAATGGTTTTTGGAGGAATGCATACGATGTGGGTGATTGTTTTATTTGATTTACCGACCGATGATCAGCTAGCAAGAAAACGCTACCGAGAGTTTCGTGAATGCCTGCTAACGGACGGGTTCAGCATGATGCAATACAGTGTTTACATGCGCCATTGTTCATCGGAAGAAAATGCTAAAATCCACTGCAAAAAAGTTAAAGACCACTTACCACCTGATGGTGAGGTACGGATTTTTAAAATTACTGACAAACAGTTTTCAAAAATTGAGGTCTATTTTGGTAAAAAACGTAAGCCAACAGAAAAAGCCCCAGAACAACTTATGTTTTTCTGAAGCTTTAAAAGCGAAAATATCTAATACTTTCAGTAGATTAGCATTGGGTTAGTGTAACCGACTAAGGTCTAACCGCAAATCACAACTGCCGAGTGGGGTGGATATACATCTTTGTGAGTGTAACCGACTAAGGTCTAACCGCAAATCACAACCGGGATCGATGTCGTTTCGAGCACTTGCGAAGTGTAACCGACTAAGGTCTAACCGCAAATCACAACTTCTTGAGTGAATGAATTGGATCAAATAACGTTGTTTTTGACTGAATCTATCCCTTTTTATTCTGCACGTTTGCTTTGCGCTTTTTCCATTTAAAGTAAAAGTGCACTGCAAAGTGGGCGGCAACCAAAACGACCACTGCTACCATTCCAATGGTTCCAATATGTTCAATCCACATAATTCTTCCTTAATGTTGTTATCTAAGGAGAGCTTTGTACGGGATAGTTTCACAAGTAAAAATGGTTAAAATTCCCCTAAATTGTGTTGGAAAAATTGCCAATAGCTAGCTATTAGCTGCATTTTCCGCCTTATTCAGTCAAATTTTCCTTCATTTTTCATTCGCGACCTACTCGTACAAAGCTTTCCTAAGTTTTTGATTGTCCGGTAATTCTAGCGGCTTTTTGTTAGAATTTGCGCCAGTTTTCGCTTTAAAGAAATTAGGAGTCGATATGAATCCAAGTCAGCCGTTTGATTGGCGAACTTATAAAAATGACACCTTGTCGGGCATCACGGTTGCCTTGGCGTTGGTGCCGGAAGCTGTGGCTTTCGCTTTTGTTGCCGGTGTTCACCCGCTGGTTGGTCTGTATGCCGCGATTATCGTCGGTATGATTACTGCCGTGTTTGGCGGTCGTCCGGGGATGATTACTGCTGCGGCCGGTTCGCTGGCCGTGGTGATGATGCATTTGGTTATGGAGCATAGTGCAGCTTATCTATTCTTGGCAGTCATTATGATGGGAGCCTTCCAGATTATTATCGGCATAATGAAATGGGGACGTTTTATCCGCATGGTGCCGAGTTCGGTGATGCTCGGTTTTGTGAACGGTCTGGCATTGATTATCCTTGTCGCGCAGTTCACGCAGTTTAAGGATACCGACGGTGAATGGCTAAGCGGCAATGCAATGAATATGATGGTTGCCATTATTGCGGTGACTTTGGCAATTATTTATCTGCTGCCTAAACTGACTAAGGCGGTTCCATCGGCCTTGGCGGCAATCGTCTTGGTTTCGATTGCGGTCGTGATGTTCGATATCAATGCGGTGACGGTCGGAGATCGTGCGGCGGTTTCCGGTACGCTTGAATCATTAATCTACGGTGACGGTCAAGAGGGCGGTTTCCAAGGTCTAAGCTGGTTTACCACTTTACCGGAAGGTTTTTGGTCGCTTGAAACTTTATGGATTGTGTTGCCTTATGCGATTATTCTGACGATTATTGGTTCGACCGAATCGCTCTTAACGATGACGTTAATTGATGACATTACTGAAACCCGTGGTAAAGCCAATAAAGAGTGTATCGCGCTTGGTTCGGCAAACTGTGTTGCCGGTTCTTTTGGGACTATGGGTGGTTGTGCCTTGATTGGTCAATCGATGATTAATGTTAAGTCTGGCGGTACTGGTCGTTGGTCTGGAATTTCGGCGGCTTTAGGCCTCTTGATTATCGTGCTGATTGCCGCGCCATTTATTGAAATGGTGCCAATTGGTGCGCTAGTAGGTCTGATGTTCTTCGTGGTCATCGCGACTTTCAACTGGTCGAGCCTACAGATTATGCGCGGTATGACCAAAGCGGATGCGTTTGTGGTGGTCGTGGTAACTGTTTTGACGGTGATGTTTGACTTGGCAGTAGCGGTTATTGCCGGTGTCATCATTGCAGCGCTGGTGTTCGCATGGCAGCATGCGCAACGCATTATGGTTCTTTCTTCGGAAGAATCTGTCGATGGAAAACTCATCAAAACCTACAAGCTGCAAGGGCCTTTGTTCTTTGCATCAGCGAAAAATTTTATTGACAGTTTTGATCCGAAAAATGATCCAGATTGTGTGCATATCGACTTTATGCATTCGCGTGTCTACGATCATACCGGTGTCGAAGCGGTTGAGAGTTTAACGCAGAAATACAAAGCGGCTGGCAAGAAATTAACTCTGAAACACCTTAGCCCAGAGTGTCAGACGTTATTGCACAATGCGCGTGATTTGATTGAAGTGAATGTGTCGGAAGATCCGCACTATCACGTTTCAATGAGCGGCAAAAAATAATTTTCTGTGTGAATTCTTTCACCAACGGTGTTGTAACTCGTTTGTGTAGCATGCTTAGACCACACTCGTTACGCCTTGTTGGATAAAAGAATTCACTTTGAAAATGCTCTGACTTTTCGATTGGCTTACCAGCGTTGTTAGCACTCGCTCGTGTAGCATGCCTACACGTCACTCTTGCTGTCTAGCTGGATAAGCAAATCGCTTTGTCAGATTGCTATGATTTTTAACTTGTAAAGTGTAACGACACGGCACAGTTCACTGCCTAGCTGGACAAGTCAATGAGTTTGTCAGTGACTTTTCTCTCAACTTTGTTTGGCGCTCTTTTGTGTAGCATGCCTACACGTCGCTTTTGCTACTTAGCAGGGACTGACAATTCGTTTTGTCTTATTGTAGATAAGAGATAATAAATGGAACCTCGTTGATTTGTTGAGTCAGCGGGGTTTTTTATTATCCAAAGTCATTGCTAAGCTGAGGATAACTGCTTATTCTGATAGTTTTTAAACGTTTCGCGATAACGGAATATTTTGTGATGAAACACGCTTTTACGATTTCGATTGGTTTGCTGTTATTACTGATTGTGTGGATGGCATTAGGTTATCAATCAGCCCCTGAATTAATGCAACAAAAAGAGGAAGAGGTTGCTGAGGTCAGTGTCGAAACGCGTCAGTCTAATGCTCAGTCTGTAATCAGCTCAATCAAGGCGTACGGCGATTTATTGCCTTTACGCGAAACTCAGGTTCTGGCTGAAACCTATGGCAAAGTTGAATCCTTGATCAAGCTCGAAGGTGATAGAGTCGAGCAGGAGCAACTATTACTGAAGTTATCGCTTGAAGATCGCGGCGTAAAGTTAAAGCGTGCGCAGGCGAAAACCCTAGAAGCGAAAAATCGTTATCAAGCGACTAAAAACCTGAAAACCAAAGGCTTTAGTGCCCAACAACAAATTGATGAACTATTGGCAGCCTATGAAGCGGCAAAAGCCGAAGAGCAGATTCTGCGGCAGGAAATTGCCCAACTCACTGTGCATGCGCCTTTCTCCGGTGTGATTGCCGAGCAGTTAGTGGAAGTCGGTGATTATATTTTTAAAGGCAATCCTTTATTTGAACTCATTGATACACAATCGATGGTTGCCAAAGTTTCGGTTGCGCAGACCGACTATCCTTTTTTGAAAGCCGGTAATCCGGCACAAGTCCTTTTAGCGACCGGCGAACAACTGACCGGAAAAATCCGTTTTATAGCTCCAAAAGCAGACGAGAATACTAAAACTTTCAAGGTCGAAATTCTTTTGCAAGGCACCGAAAACCTGCCGAGCGGCATCTCCGTAACCGCGCAGATTCCTAAGGCCCAAGAACAGGCGCATTTTATCTCCTCAGCGTTACTGACGCTTGACGATCGTGGCGTAATAGGGGTTAAAACCGTTGATGCTGAAAGCCGAGTGCAATTTTATCCGGTGCAGATAGTACAAGCTGCGCAGAAGGGAATCTATGTCAGCGGATTGCCGCAACAGGTACAGTTGATTGTTACCGGTCAAGGCTTTGTGCAAACCGGTCAGAAAGTCATCGTCGCCGAAAAGCAGGAGCACTAATTCATGCAGATGATTGATGCGGCCTTTAGTCGAAGTCGGGTAGTGGTGCTCGGTTTTTTGATGTTGATTATCGCTGGCGCTATGGCTTATTTTTCAATTGCTAAAGAGTCTTCTCCGGATGTGCCGATTCCGATGTTTTATGTATCGATGGTGCATGATGGCATCTCGCCGGAAGATGCTGAACGTTTGTTGATTAAACCGATGGAAAAAGAGCTGCAATCCCTAGAAGGATTAAAAGAGATGAAGTCGGTCGCCGCAGAGAATTACGGTTCGATTTTATTGGAATTTTCCGCTGGTGCCGATATTGACCAAGCCTTGTTGGATGTACGTGAAAAAGTCGATTTAGCTAAAAATAACCTACCGCCGGATACGCTGGAACCGACCGTCAATGAAATCAATGTCGCGTTGTTTCCGGTTATCTCTATTTCCCTTTCGGGCGCCATTCCCGAGCGTGAACTGGTGCGTCTAGCGCAGAACCTCAAAGATGAGCTAGAAACACTGAGTGGCGTTTTGGAAGTCAAAATCGGCGGTGATCGCGAAGAGATGATGGAAGTTATTATCGAGCCGGAAACCTTGGAAACTTACCATCTATCGTTTGATGAAGTGGTGTCGTTTTTAAATCGTAATAATCAGTTGGTGCCGGCTGGTGCCATGGATACCGGCGCGGGACGTATGGTGTTTAAAGTGCCGGGTGTAATTGAGAATATCGCCGATGTTTTGGAGTTACCGATTAAGACCCATCAAGGAACGGTGGTCACTTTTAAGGATTTAGCTCAGGTGCGTCGAACCTATAAAGACCCGGAAGGGTTTGCGCGCGTGGATGGCGAGCCGGCGTTGGTGCTGGAAGTGACCAAGCGGGTTGGCGCCAATATTATTGCCACGATTGATGAAGTTAAACAGACGGTGGCGCAGCAACAGCAAAACTGGCCGAAAGTGGTATCGGTTAATTTTATGCAGGACCAGTCGAAAAGTATCAAGGATTTGCTCGGCGACCTGCAGAACAATGTCGTGACGGCGATTATCTTAGTGATGTTGGTAATTATCGCCGCCTTGGGCGTCAAACCGGCGGTACTGGTTGGTCTTGCGATTCCTGGTGCATTTCTTAGCGGCATTCTCGCTCTGCAATGGATGGATTACACCTTAAATATCATCGTGCTTTTTAGTTTGATTCTCTCGGTCGGTATGTTGGTCGATGGGGCGATTGTCACGGTCGAATTGGCACAACGAAAAATGGCGCAAGGAATGCAGCCAAATGAGGCTTATGCGTATGGTGCTAAGCGGATGGCATGGCCGATTATCGCCTCTACAGCGACCACATTAAGTGTATTTTTGCCGCTGATTTTCTGGCCGGGCGTGGTGGGTGAGTTTATGAAATTCTTGCCGATTACCGTCATTCTCACCTTATTGGCATCGCTGTTTATGGCGTTGGTCTTTATTCCGGTTCTCGGTGCGACGCTTTCTAAAAATAGCGCTGCTAATAATCAAGAGATAACGATCTCGGAACAAAACGGTATCTGGACAGAGCGTTATATTGGTTTATTAACGCCTTTATTGGCGCACCCGCGTAAAGTTTTGTTGACTGCTTTACTCTGTATGGTTGCCGCTTATGTGTCTTATGCACAGTTCGGTAAAGGCATGGAGTTTTTTCCAGAAGTTGAGCCGGATTTTATTCAGGTGCAGGTGCAAGCACGTGGAGATTTGTCGGTGTATGAAAAAGACGAGTTGGTTAAAAAGGTCGAGGCTGCGGTATTGGATATTCCGGTCTATAAAACGCTGTATTCAAAAACCTACAGCGATGCCAGCCAACTACAGAATGTGCCGGTTGATTTAGTGGGAACCATTCAGCTTGAATTGCTCGATTGGCAGTTACGTCCCTCTGCGGAAGAGGTGATTCAAACCATTCGAGAACGTTTAGCTATTATGCCGGGCATCTTGGCGCAAGTGCGCCAGCAAGAGAATGGCCCTTCTTCCGGTAAGCCGATTCAGGTCGAGCTAGCCGGTAGTGATTATGCTGAAATTCAAAGCGGAATTGCCGAAATTCGCCAGAGGATGAATCAAATTGGCGGTTTTGTCGATATTGAAGATTCGCGTCCCATTGTGGGGATTGAGTGGAATTTAAAGGTTAATCGTGAACAGGCGGCGCGTTATCAGGTCGATATTACGACATTGGGCAATACCGTACAGATGCTGACTTCCGGTCTTAAAATCGCCTCTTACCAACCGGATGATTCCGAGGAAGAGTTGGATATTCGGCTGCGTTTTCCCGAATCGGAGCGCAATTTGGAACAGATGATGAATCTTAAAGTGCCGACCGCTTATGGCCCGGTTCCCTTGTCGAATTTTGCGGAATTCCAGCCGCAGCAGAAAACCACAAAATTGGATCGAGTAAACGGGAGCCGAGTAATGAGTGTACAAGCCGATGTTATGCCGGGGATACAAGTTGATCAACAACTTAATATTCTAAAGAAATCCTTACAAGACAACCCATTAAAAGCACTTGTTAAAGTACATTATAAAGGTCAGGATGAAGACCAACGCGAGGCGGGAGCTTTCTTGACCAAGGCGTTTGTGGCAGCGATTTTTTTAATGATTTTGATTCTATTGACGCAGTTTAATAGCTTCTATCAAGCTGGCGTCATTTTGACCTCGATTGTGTTTTCTACGGCCGGCGTTTTACTCGGTTTATTAGTCACTCAAAATCCTTTTGGGGTAGTCATGGTCGGTATCGGTATTATCGCCTTGGCCGGTATTGTCGTGAACAATAATATTGTGCTGATAGACACTTATAACCAATATCGAAATGAAGGCGTTGAGCAAATTGCTGCTATTCAGCGCACCTTATCGCAACGTTTGCGACCGGTTCTGCTGACCACCATTACCACTATTCTCGGTTTGATGCCGATGGTTTTAGCTTTGAATATCGATATTATCGGACAAAATATCACGGTTGGCGCGCCGTCTTCGCAATGGTGGGTGCAGTTATCGAGTGCGATTGTTGGCGGTTTGACCTTTTCAACGTTACTAACTTTAATTGTCACGCCTTGTTTATTGGCGTGGAAAAAGTAACGGTAAATTATGAATATGCATCTTTGCCAAAAAAACTATGTGCAACTTTTGATTGAAGAAAACCCATTGATTTGTACTTGTCATCACCGTTATCTGAATGAAATTCTAGCAGTCTTACCCCATCATACTAATGAAGACAGTGAGGCGACGGTTAAATTGGTTCAGCAATTGACCGGTGCCTCGACCGGTTGCGGCAGCTGTCTAGCGAAAGTGGAAGGGATAGTGCAGTGCTATCAAGCTAAGCCGGAGATATTTACTAAGGATGAGTCAGTAACAACAAAATGACGGTGCTGAATTTGGTCATTGCGAGGGCTTTAGCCCGTGGCAATCTAGAGAGGCAGAGTGGTGTTATTGCGAAAGCTTTAAAAGATTACTTCGTCGCTCCGCTCCTCGTAATGACGGGGTAGGATTTTGTCATTGCACGGGGTTTGCATTGACGTCGCTGGATTTGGTCGTCACATGGACTTTGCAATGGCGGCGCTGGATTTTGTCATTTCTAGGGCTTAGGCCTTTAGCCCGAGGCAATCTCCCAAGGCAGAGCGATTGCTTAGTGATTAATGCTATCTGTGTTATCTTCGACAAACAGCGCCAATGCCATACGGTAATCAAGCGCATGAAAGTGTTGGTCATCGACTTCGATTAATAGCGGGCCGTTAAACGGCGCTTGGTTTTTAATCACAATCTTGGCACCGATATGCATGCCGATAGAAGCCAGATAGCGCAGCTCTTCCGGTGACCGGTTTTTGATTCGTTCCAGCATGACCGGAGTGTCCAATTTAACTTCAGCCAGCGAGGTTAGGTTTTTACGTTCGATGGTACCGTCGATATTGGGAATTGGCGAGCCGTGCGGATCGTGTGTTGGTTGCCCTAAATCGTTCCACATTCTTTCTACTAGTTTATCAGACAGGAAATGTTCCAGCGTTTCGGCTTCTTCATCAACTTCATCCCAAGAATAGCCAAGCCTTTCCACTAGATAGCTTTCTAAAACACGGTGATTGCGAATCATTTTCATGGCAATACTTCGGCCGGAGTCATTTAAGGTCACACCATAGTAAGGTTCATATTGGATATAACCTTCATCCGCCAATTTTTTCAGCATATTGGTGACCGATGCTTGTGAAATCGACATACGCTCTGCCAATTCTTTAGTTTGCACGCCCTTGTCGGTCGGTTCCGGTTTTTCCAGTTTATAAATCGCTTTTAAATAATCTTCCCAAGCGCGGGATGGTGCGTTTTTGGTTGAGTTTTTACGTGTACGCATCTTAATCAAGCCTGCTCAGTATTAAGTTGTTGTAGGTAGTGGCGTTTCTGTTGAACTTTACGGATTTGCATAATGAGTAAGGTAACTATCATCAACAGTCCGGCACTGACCGCGATCGAAGCCGCGATTGAGCTATTTAGCCAGTAAGAAAGGGCGTAGCCAATCCAAACCGAGAGTTGCGAGTAGAGCACAGCCAACCATAACATTGACTTCAAAGATTTAGCCAGTAGATAGGCGCTTGCCGCTGGGATAATCAGTAACGCGACCACCAGAATCGCACCAACCGCATCGAAAGAAGCGACCGTCGTCATCGACACCAACGTCATTAAAAAGTAATGCCAGAATGGAATACTGATGCCGAGCGATAGTGCTAGACTTGGGTGGAATGTCACGGTTTTTAGACGTTCAAAGCCAAGCGTAATACTGATCAACACGATTAGGAATACGATAAGAATTAGCCAGAATGCGCGCGGACCTATGTCTGTCCCGGTTTCCATATCGCCCCAAATAATAGTATCGAATGGCACAAAAGCGATTTCACCGTACAGCACGCACTCTTGGTCTAAATCGATTTGTCCGGTATACAGCGACACTAAAATCACGCCGATGGAAAATAATAGAGTGAAAACGATGCCGATACTGGCATCGCTTTGCAGGCGACTGACTTTATGTAGGCTTTCCGAGAGCCAAGCGGTGATTAAGCCGATAGTAACCGCGCCTAATAGCATTACCCAAAGTGAATTGCTGCCGGAAATCAGGTAGGCGAGGACAATCCCGAGCAATACTGAATGCGAAATCGCGTCGCCCATGAGTGCTTGGCGCCGCAGAATCAGAAAGACGCCGACCATTGCACAGGAGGCGGCAACCAAACTGGCGGTCGCCAGAATCCAGATATCGAGTAGCCAATCGGCAAGATCGAAGGAACTCATTTGTTTTTTGTCTCCCGTAAGTTTTGCGACGGCAGTTTTGGAATCGGGGCTCCATGTGGATCAAGTTGCTCCATTAATTCCGCGACAATCTGTTCTTCTTGTTCTTTATTGAGAATATGCTCGATTCGCTCTGCTTGTTGGTGCACCTGTTCGGAATTTAAGTCGGCATGCTGGCTTAGATAGCTTTCCCATAAGCGATGGCGGCGAGTGAGTTTTATTGCTTTCAACAACCCTTCTTCACTGAGTGAATAGCCATTGGATTTTTCGGAGATTAAATGCTTCTTAATCAATCTTTGTATACTGCGGGTTAAATCCGCGGTACTGACTGAGCGTAAGGCGGTAATTTCTGCCAAGGTGAAGTGATTGCGTTGGAAGTGCTCACGTTCCAAAAGTTTGTATAGGGTGCGTAGAATGTTTTCCTGTACGACACGTTGTTTTAATTGGCGATAGTCCAGATAGCGTTTTAACAGCCCTTGTTGCGGAGCAAAGATAAAACTAATAAAAAACAGAATCGACAAGCTGACCACAATCCAAGGGCCGGTTGGCATGGCCGGAGCAACATAAGAGATTTGTGCGCCCAGCGAGGCACTGATGGCTCCAAACAGAGCCGCTAAAATTAATAACGTACTAAGTTGATGACTCCAGAAACGCGCTGCGGCAATCGGCGTCAGCAGAATTGCTGCCATTAGCACCACGCCGACTAACTGTAAACCGACCACGACTGAAAGCACAATCATGATTGCCAGTAACACTTCATAGAATTTGACATGCACGCCCAGTGTTTTCGCATACAGTCGGTTAAATGAAATAAGACGAAACTTGTCAAAAAATACCAATACAGTCAGCAATACAATGCTGGTGACCCAAATCAGTAATTGAATGTCGTCTTCGGTAATCGCTGCCGCTTGCCCGAACAGCAGTTTATCCAGTCCGCTTTTATTGGCCATTTCCGAGGTTTGGATATAAGACAGTAACATCAAGCCTAAGGCGAAGAAAAACGACAAGGTAATTGCTAGGGCGGCATCCGGTTTGATTTTGGTGTTTTTCGGCAGCCAATCAATAATCCAAAAGCCAAGCAAGCTTGAAAGTAAAGCGCCGAAAAAAATTACTTCGGCATCACGGCTGCCGCTCAGTAAAAACGCCATCATTACCCCGGGCAAAGCGGCATGCGCCAAAGCATCACCAAGTAGCGAGCGTTTACGCAAAAAGGCAAAAGCCCCGATTACCGAAGCGCTCATGCCCAGCAACAGACTACCGATCAGTACCCAAGTGGCGTTAATGTCTTCAAATGACCAAAACACCGCGAGGTGATGCCACGCTTGTTGCATAAAGCCAATTTCGGGATAGGGTTCAAAACCATTCATCTTCTCGGCCTGCCTTAATCGCTATCGTGCGCATTATCGAGGCGGCTACGATACATCTGTTCGGTCAAATCGTTTAACAACGATAAGCGGCCGCCATAGGTTTTGTTGAGGTTGTCTTGGGTCAAGACTTCATCGGTCGGACCGGCGGCAATCAAACGTGAATTAATCAACACCACATAGTCGTAATATTCGCTGACGGTATTTAGGTCATGGTGAACGCAGACCACGGTATTGCCTTTCGCTTTGAGTTGTTTAAAGAGTTCGATAATGGCTTTTTCGGTGGCGACATCGACACCGGCGAAAGGTTCGTCCATCAGATATAAGCTGGCTTGTTGCGCCAAGGCACGAGCCAGAAAAACGCGTTGTTGTTGACCACCGGAAAGTTGCGAAATCTGGCGTTCGCGGAAATCCCACATCTGTAAATCTTTCAGCGCTTGTTCAGCGATTTCTCGGTCAGATTGACTTGGGCGTTGCCAGAATTTCAATTGACCGTGACGCCCCATTAACACCACATCCATGACATCAATCGGGAAGTCCCAGTCGATTTCCTCGCGTTGCGGTACATAAGCCGTGGTTAGCCGCTTTTCTGCTAAAGGTTTGCCGTAAAACAGCGCGTTGCCTTGAATCACCGGCGTTAGTCCCATAATGCCTTTTAATAATGAAGATTTACCGGCACCGTTCGGGCCGATAATGGCGACAGTTTTGCCGGCCGGTACGCTAAAACTGACATCAGTCAGCACCGGTTTATGGTGATAACGGATCGAGAGCTGTTCAACTTGTAACGGAATTTGATTACTCATGAGCCTGTCCTAAAAGACCTTTACGAATGGTTTCGACATTGTGTTTAACCATGCCGAGATAGGTTTCAGCATTAGAACCTTGCGCCCCCATGGCATCGGAATATAACTCACCGCCGACCACGAGTTTTTTGCCTTCGGCTTGCACGCCCTTAACCAAAGATTCAATGAATTTTGGGGAGACACTGCTTTCCACAAAGACCGCCTGAATACCGCGCGATACGATCGTGTCTTTCAGTTGTTTGATGTCTTGCAAACCGAATTCTCCGGCGGTACTGATGCCTTGCAAGCCCATCACTTCTAAACCGTAAGCTTTGCCGAAATAGCCGAAGGCGTCGTGAGCGGTAATTAACACTCGGTTTTGTTCCGGTACTTTCGCCATCTCACTTTTGACCCAAGCGTTCAAGTCGGTCAGTTTTTGCAGGTAGGCTTGTAAGTTGTTTTGATAAAAAACGGCATTTTTTGAGTCTTTTTGCGCCAACGACTGCGCTACTTTTTTGGCGGCTTCTTGCCAGAGCGAAACGTCAAACCAGATGTGTGGATCATGCAGCTTGTCGTAGGCGATTAAGCGATTTTCTGGAATCGATTCCGAGACAGCAATGACAGTTTTTTTGCGTGCAATCTTGTCGAAAATTGGTTGTAACTTACCTTCCAAATGCAGACCGTTATAAAAAATAATGTCGGCACGGCTTAGCTTACGAATATCGCCTTGTGTTGCCTTATATAAGTGTGGATCAACGCCAACCCCCATTAATGCCTGAACGTCTGCTTTATCTTGTGCAATGTTTTCTACCAAGTCAGCAATCATGCCGGTTGTCGCGGTGACTTTGAGTTGTGCCAGTGCCGTAGAGGTTCCTAATGTTAGGTAAAGTGCACTGAGCAGTAACGAAAGTCGTTTGAGTAATTGGTTTGGTTTATGCATTACTAGAAAATTCCTTAAGACCGGATAAAAATAAAGTTAGTCTTGGCTAAAGTTTTTCCAAATATAGCAAGATGTTGGCACTGTTTCAACTGAAAACACAGTGTCGTTTAATAAAAAAATATCATTGCATTAAAAGTTTTTGTTTATTAGTCTAATAAATAAGTTAACCAAGGCTAATTTTAATTAATTGCAAGGAAATACGATGCAACCCCTTTTGACTTATCTACCTTTTGGCTTACTGAGTGTTTGCCTATCCAGCGCCAGTAATGCGGGTGAATTGCGCCCGTTAGCCGCAGACCGACCCGATGCGACTGAAAGCCCGCAGACTGTGGATAAAGGACATTGGCAAATCGAAACCTCGATTTTAGGTTTTGCACAAGATAAGCGAAATGGCATGACGTCACGCCGTTATGAGGTATTCAATACCAATTTGAAATATGGATTAACCGATTCGATGGATATTCACTTTGTGATGACTCCCTATGTAAAACAAGAAATTGAGCAAGCTGGCGTAACGAATTCTGTAAGCAGTTACAGTGACTTAGAAGTCCGCTCGAAGATTAATCTTTGGGGCAATGATGGAGGCGCAAGTGCTATGGCGCTCTTGCCATATATCAAATTACCGGCTGGTGATTTTTCTAACGATAAAACTGAAGCTGGGATGATTGTGACCTATGGCACTGAATTATCCGGTTTTGGCGTAGGCGTACAGGCACAGTTGGATTATGTGCATGATGAGACAGAAAACGAAATGACGTTTGCCGGTAGCTACACTGCCGTTCTTGGCTACGATATTGCGGAAAAGTTAGGCGGTTATATTGAATACATTGGAGAATACGATGTTGATGCCAATTATATTCCTTATGCAAGTTTTGGCCTCACCTACCAAGCAGATAAGAATCTGCAATGGGATGTGGGTTCAAAGCAAGCATTCACTGATGATGGACAAGACTTTGAAGTTTTCTTTGGTTTCACTCAGCGCTATTAAGGAAGCGCAGAATAAGTCCCCATTGACTTCAGCGAGGTGTTTGAAGCAGACAATTCTAGGCAGGTTTCGCAAAGCATAGCCATCGCTATGGTTAAGAAGCCTAACAACGAAGTGACGCTTCCAAACCTCGCCCGTAGGGGCTTTG